>JAZNNA010000020.1:0-43053 GCA_045580065.1 Eubacteriales bacterium | reverse complement strand
GCCACCTCCGGCGACACCGGAAAGGCTGCACTTGAGGGCTATAAGGATATCGATCGCATCAAAATTGCCGTGTTCTACCCCGAAAACGGCGTAAGCCGCGTGCAAAAGCTGCAGATGCAGACGCAGACCGGCGATAACGTTTACGTTTGCGCCATCAACGGCAACTTTGACGATGCACAGACCGGCGTGAAAAAGATCTTTTCCGATCTCGCAGCCGCAAAGGCATTGGACGAAAAGGGATATTTCCTCTCCTCTGCCAACTCGATCAACTGGGGCAGACTTGCCCCCCAGATCGTATATTACGTTTCCGCGTATTGCGATCTGCTGAATAAGGGCAGCATCAAGATGGGCGATAAGATGAACGTAACGGTGCCCACCGGCAACTTCGGCAACATTTTTGCTGCGTATCTCGCCAAGCTGATGGGGCTGCCCATCGACAAGCTGATCTGTGCCTCTAACAAGAATAATATCCTTACAGACTTTCTTGCCACCGGCACCTACGACCGCAACCGTGCCTTCCATCTTACCATGTCCCCCTCGATGGATATTCTGATCTCCAGCAACCTGGAAAGACTGCTGTATCTCACCGCAGGCGCCGAGCGCACTGCCGCTTATATGGCCGCGCTGAATAAAAACGGCGCTTACACCGTGGATGCAGACGTCAAGGCTGCGATCGATGCTTCCTTCAAGGGCTATTTTGCCGACGAGGAAAAAACCGCTGCCACCATCCGTGAGATCATGAAAAAGTACAACTACCTTGCCGATACGCACACCGCCGTTGCACTTTCCGCCGCCAAGCAATACATTGAGGAAAGTGGTGATCAAAGGCCCATGGTTGTGGCTTCTACCGCCAGCCCCTATAAGTTTGCCGCTGACGTTTACGCCTCGCTTTACGGCGAAAAGCCTGCCGACGCGCTGGCAGCGCTGGATACTCTTTCTGCAAACACCAAGACAGAGATCCCCTATCCTCTTTGCGGTATTGGTAAGCGCACCGTCCGCTTTACCGACGTGGTAGATTCTGACAAGATGTGGAACGCCGTTTCCGCTTACGTGGAAAAGTAAAATAAGCGGCAGCGCCATTGGCGCTGCCGCAAGGATTGTCTTAATCCTTCTTGGGCTTGAAGGTGGCACAAACGGTGTCGGTGCTGGAGGTGGCAAAGCTGGGGCCTACCGCAATTTTCTGCGCTACGCAATAGCAATCCCCCTCGTGATACTGGCAGTTCTTTACGTCGCAGCTGATGCCCTTGTTCACGCGCTCGCTGCAGCAGTTCATATCCTTGTTTTCCATGTGTTTATCTCCTTTCGTGAGATACTTAAAGTATGGGCTGTTTTTTCGCTTTTTATTCTATTTTTCAAGGAAAGGAGAGGCCGATGGCGATCTTTACCATAGCGGATCTGCACCTATCCTGCGCAACCGATCACCCGATGGATATCTTCGGGTCGCGCTGGCAAGGGTATACCGAAAAAATCAGCAAAAATTGGCGCGCCGTGGTAAGCGACGGTGATACCGTTGTTTTGCCGGGCGATATCTCCTGGGCGATGAAGTTGAAAGAAGCGCGCGCGGACTTTGCCTTTCTTGATGCTCTCCCCGGAAAAAAGCTGATCGGCAAGGGAAATCACGATTTTTGGTGGGAGACCGCCACAAAGCTGCACCGTTTTTTTGAGGAAAACAGCTTTCACTCACTTTCCCTGCTCTACAACAACGCTTACGTCGTTGAGGATCTGATCCTGTGCGGCACGCGCGGCTGGTTTATGGAAGAAGAAAAGCAGCTGACAGTTGGCGAGGTGGATTTTGCCAAGATCCGCAACCGCGAGGCACAGCGCTTAAAGCTTTCGCTGGATGCCGCTATGGCTTTGCGCACGAGTGAGCATGCACAGAAGGAGATCGTGGTGTTTTTGCACTTCCCCCCTGTGTGGAACTCGCTTGTTTGCCGCGAGATCGTTGACCTTTTGCAGCAGTACGGCGTGCGCCGCTGCTATTACGGGCATATCCACGGGCAATACGCTCTGCCGAGATCCGAGGAATTTGAGGGTGTTACCTACACGCTGATCTCGTCGGATTTTTTGCAATTTATTCCGCACCGCGTAAATCTTTCTTATAATTAATAATTATTTAAAGAAAAGCACTTGACAAAACTTGAAAAAATTAGTAAAATATACTTTGTGTGAAATTTCAATCTCTGGAGGATGAAAAAATGAAATTGGTAAAAGCTGAAAAACTTGAGAATAGCCAGTACGAACTGCATATCTCGGTTGACAAGGCCACTTTTGACGAGGCTGTAAACAAGGCCTATCAGAAAGACGGCAAAAAGATGAGCGTTCCCGGCTTCCGCAAGGGTAAGGCTCCCCGTTCCATTATCGAAAAAATGTACGGTAAGGGCGTGTTCTACGAAACCGCTATTAACGACATCATCCCCGGCGCTTATAGCGAGGCCGTGACCGAGTCCGGTATTTCCCCCGTTTCTCAGCCCGAGTTCGATATTGTTTCTCTTGACGATGAGGGTCTTGTTCTCTCCGCCAAGGTTTATGTAAAGCCCGAGGTTGCCATTGCCGATTATCTCGGCCTTGCAGCCAACCGCACCCTTGCACCCGTTGAGGATGCCGAGATCGATGCCGAGCTGCAGACCGTTCGCGAGCGCAACTCCCGCGAGACCGAGGTTCTTGGCCGTGCCGCCGAGATGGGCGACACCGCTGTGATCGACTACGAGGGCTTTGCCGACGGCGTAGCATTTGAGGGCGGCAAGGGCGAGGATTACGCCCTGAAGCTTGGCTCTAATACCTTTATCCCCGGCTTTGAGGAGCAGATCGTTGGCAAGAAGATCGACGAGGAGTTCGACGTAAACGTAACCTTCCCCACCGAGTACCACTCCAAGGAGCTTGCAGGTAAAGAGGCTGTGTTCAAGTGCAAGCTGCACGCCCTGACTCACGTAGAGCTCCCCGAGCTTGACGATGATTTTGCCAAGGACGTTTCTGAATTTGACACTATGGCTGAATACCGTGCCGATCTGAAGGCTAAAATTGAAAAAAGACATGAGAATGCCGCTGCAACTGCCCTTGACGAGCAGCTGGTTGATGCGCTGATCGAAAAGCTGCAGGCTGAGATCCCTGCCCCCATGTTTGATGCAGAGACCGAGAACTTCCTGCGCGACTACGACAACAGACTTCGTATGTCCGGTCTTGATCTTAACACCTACCTCAAGTATACCGGCCTCACCCTCGACGGCCTGCGCGAGCAGTTCCGTCCTCAGGCAGAGCGTCAGGTAAAGGCCCGCCTTGCACTTGAGAAGATTGCTGAGCTTGAAAAGCTTGAGGCAACCGAGGAGGATATCAACGCCGAGATCGAGCGCATTGCCAACGCTTACAACATGCCCGTTGATCAGGTCAAGGATAGCGTTCCCACCGATGCGATCGCTGACGATATGCGCGTAAAGAAGGCTATGGATCTGGTTCGTGAGAAGGCTGTCGTTACCGACGTCGCTCCCGAGGCTCCCAAGGCAGAGTAATAAACGCAATCAAGCAACGTAGCCGCAACTTTTGTTACGGCTACCCTGCTATTATAGAAAAAATCGAAAAATGGAGGTTTTTGATCTTATGATGATGGATTTTACCCGTAACAATGCTCTTGTCCCCATGGTTATCGAGCAGACCGGTCACGGCGAGCGCTCGTTTGACATTTTTTCCCGCCTGCTCAACGACCGTGTGATCTTTTTGTCCGACGAGGTCAACGACACCACTGCCTCTCTTGTTGTGGCGCAGATGCTGTATCTTGAGGCACAGGATCCCGACAAGGATATTTCCTTTTATATCAACAGCCCCGGTGGCTCGGTTACCGCGGGTATGGCGATCTACGATACGATGAACTACATTAAGTGCGACGTTTCTACCATCTGTATCGGTATGGCGGCCTCTATGGGTGCATTTCTGCTTTCCTCCGGTGCAAAGGGCAAGCGCCTTGCCCTGCCCAACAGCGAGATCATGATCCACCAGCCTCTCGGCGGTGCAAAGGGTCAGGCCTCGGATATCAAGATCCAGGCGGATCTTATCCTGCGCACCAGAGATACCCTCAATCGCATCCTTGCCGAAAACACCGGCAAGAGCATCGAGCAGGTGGCAAGAGATACCGATCGCGATAACTTTATGACTGCGCAGCAGGCCCTGGAATACGGACTTGTTGACAAGGTCTTGGCGCGCCGCGCTTAATTCCAAGCTTTTTTGAGGTAATTATGGCAAATTCCACCACAAATAAGGGCGGCCACAGCCTTCGTCATTGCTCCTTTTGTGCAAGAAACGAAAATCAAGTGGATTTTCTGATCCCTTCCCCCACCGGTATTTATATTTGTAACTATTGCGTTGAGGCCTGCTCGGATCTGATCAACGAAACACTGGAGCAGGAGCAAAGCGCCGGCGCCTTTACGTTGGACACTCTCCCCCGCCCCACGCAGATCAAGGCCGTTCTTGACGAATACGTGATCGGGCAGGATGATGCCAAGGTGGCGCGTTCGGTTGCGGTATACAATCACTATAAGCGCGTGCTGTACAGCGAGCAAAATAGCCCTAAAAAGGGTAAAAAGGGCAAAAAAGAGCCCGAGGCGCAGGATAGCATCGATCTGCAAAAAAGCAACGTGCTGCTGCTTGGTCCCACCGGTGTTGGCAAGACATATCTTGCGCAAACTCTTGCCAAAACTCTGCAGGTCCCCTTTGCCATTGCAGATGCAACCACGTTGACCGAGGCCGGTTACGTGGGTGAGGACGTGGAAAATATCCTTTTGCGCTTGATCCAGGCTGCGGATTTTGATATCTCGCTTGCCGAGCGCGGTATTATTTATATCGACGAGATCGACAAGATCGCAAGAAAAAGCGAAAATCGCTCGATCACGCGCGACGTTTCCGGCGAGGGAGTGCAGCAAGCCCTGCTGAAGATCCTTGAGGGCACGGTTGCCAACGTTCCCCCGCAGGGCGGCAGAAAGCACCCGAACCAGGAGTTTATCCAGATCAACACCAAAAATATTTTGTTTATCTGCGGTGGCGCCTTTGAGGGGCTGGATAAGATCATCGAGCGCAGAAAGGGCCATCAGACCGTTGGTTTTGGCGGCGAGATCCTGCGCAGCGAGGAGAAAAAGAAGGCAGGCGTTTTCAAGGATGCTCTGCCCCACGATATTGTAAAATATGGCCTGATCCCCGAGCTTGTCGGGCGTATCCCCGTGATCGTTTCGCTTTCGGATCTGGATGAAGAAGCGCTGGTCCGCATCATCAGCGAGCCGAAAAGCTCGCTTGTGAGGCAGTATACCAAGCTGTTTGAAATGGACGGCGTAAGGCTCAGCTTTACCGACGATGCCATGAAGGCGATCGCCAAGCAGGCGATAGAGCGCAACACGGGTGCTCGCGGTCTGCGCGCCATTATGGAAAACCTGATGCTTTCCACTATGTATGAGATCCCCGCGCGCAAGGACGTTGCCGAGGTGCAGGTCACCAAAGAGGCCGTTGAAGGAAAGGAAAAGCCGCGCTATATCCTCTTGCGCGAGCTGGATGCCGAGGATGCTTGAGGCATAAGAAAAAGGGCTGCGGCGCAGCCCTTTTTTCTATATTTTGAACTTTGTGCGAATTTTGCGGCTTTTTCTTGCATTTTGCAGCACTTTATGCTAAAATAAAGTGGTGGGATCGCCACATATCCCCTTTTGTCTTGTCATAAGGTAGGGTGAGGTGATCTTTATGGCGTTACAAATAGATGGAGCCGCGCGAAAAAACGCAGTGGCGCGCCTGTTCTTTCGCTTTTTTCTTTGCTATGCCGCGGCGCTTGCCGTTGCGTTTCTGATGCATCGCAGCGATCTTTTGCCGCAGGGTATCACGCAGGTGGGGGTGGGCGAGAGCGCCTTTGTGCTGCTTGCGCTGCTTGCCGGAATTCTTACGGTCGCAAAGCCGTTTTTGTTTTTACTTTGTGTTGGCAAGGCCTTTTTTGATGCCTCCTGGTTTTTCTCTCTTGTGGCATCCGTTGCGCTTTCCACACAAGGCGTGCTTGCCTTTAACGCCGCCTTTTTCTATCTGGCGTTTTCGCTATTTTTATTTGCCACCGCAGCGGCGCGTAGCTGTCTTTTTGCCGGCAGCGTGTGGCAACGCGATATGCAGCTGCTATGCTCCCGCCAATTTTTGCACTTTTTGCTTGAGGCTGCCTTTTTTGCAGCCCTTTCATCCATGCTTTATTTTATTTGGTCGCCCTTGGTGACACTTTTTGCTTAAGGCAGGAGATCTCCTGCACGAAAGGAAGTTTATGAGCGAGAAAAAATTTGGCTTTTTCAGCCAGAAGGAGCGCAGTGATGCGCTGGCTGAGGATACCTCCCCCACGCTTGCCTACTTTTTTAAAAAGCTGTGGCGTAAGATGGGCAAGATCCTTACCCTTAATTTGATGATGACCTTCCGTTTTCTGCCCTTGGTGGCGATTTTACTGATTTACATCTTTGGGCAGCATGTCCCCACCACCAACAACACGATGTACGCCCCCCTGCTAGGCATTTCGCTGACCGGGACATCGGGTGTTGCGGCTCCTTTGATTGGTATTTTCGGCGAGCAAGGCACGGGTGCCAACCCCTCTACCGCCGCATGGGTGGTGATGATCGCGCTTGGCGTGTTTACGGTGCTTACCTGGGGCTGGCAAACGGTTGGCGGCACCTATAATCTGCGCAGTCTTGTGCGCGGCGACTCCTGCTTTTTGTGGTCAGACTACTTTTACGCCATCAGGCGCAACCTGAAGCAAGGCTTTTTCATGGGCCTTCTTGACGTGCTTGCGATCGCGGTGTTGTTTTTTGATTGGTACTATTTCGGCGCTATGACCGGCAGTTCCTTTGCCTATGGGTTGATGTACTTTGTGATCCTTGCCCTTGCGGTGATCTATATCTTTATGCGCTTTTACATTTATCTGATGATGATCACCTTTGATCTTCCGCTTGGGAAAATGCTGAAAAATGCCCTGATCTTCTCAATGCTGGGCATCAAGCGCAACATTATGGCCCTTTTGGGCATTATGCTTTTGGTCGGGCTGAATATTGCGCTGATCGGCCCGTCGCTTTCCATCGGCTTTACCCTGCCGATCATTCTCCCCTTCTTCTACCTGCCCGGCTTTGCGGGCTTTATGGCCGTGTATGCCGCATATCCCAATATTCGCCGCTATATGATCGACGGCCGCACCGAGCTGGAGCCGTTTATGGCGCTTGATGATGAGGATGAGGCTGAGGCCGAGGCCGAGGAGGCGGAGATCACTCCGCCTGCCCAACAAGCTGACTGACCGTTACCATTTCATAGCCCAATTCCCGCAGCATCGGTATGATCTGCCGCAGTGCCGTGGGAGTTGGGCTATTTTTGCCGATAAAATCGTGCATTAAGATGATAGAGCCGTTTCGCACGTTGCTTTTGACGTTGCAAAGCATCTCCTCAAGCGGAGTATGCGCCCAGTCGCGCGTGTCCACGCTCCATAAAACAATGGTCATATCGCTTTTGTCGCAAATGCTTTTCACGTCCTCGCTGCACACCCCCTCGGGCGGGCGAAACAGCCGCACGCGGCGTCCGGTGATGCGCTGCAGCGTATCGTTGCAAGCAAAAATATCGCTTTCAAGCTCGCTGTCGGAAAGCTTGCAGACGTGATAATGGTTGTAGGTGTGGTTGGCGACCTCGTGTCCCTCTGCTATCTCGCGCCGGATCAGCTCCGGATAGCTTTCGGCATTGCTTCCCACGCAAAAAAAGGTGGCCTTTACGTTGTATTCCTTTAAGATATCCAGGATCTCGGCGGTGTAGCGCGGATGAGGGCCGTCGTCAAAGGTGAGGGCGATGCGCTGCCCCTCGGTATTGCCGGCATACCGATATACGATGCGCGGTGCTGCGGCCACGGGCATCGCCAGGCAAAACAGCGTTGAAAACAGCAAAAAAAGACTGATCAGGCGGCGCATATCTCCTCCAGGCTGCCAAGCCGATATCCCGCAGCGCGCAGCTCACCGATCAGCCGGGGTAAGATATCCGCATTGGTCTTTGACGTGGGGTGCAGCAAAAGGATGGCGCCGTTGTGGATATTGGTCATCAGGATCTCCATTGCCTTTTGCGGTGCCGGCTGTTTTTGATTGTCCCAATCGGCATAAGCAAGGCTCCAGAACACGGTTTTATACCCCATTTCTGCTACAGTTTCCAGCATTTCTGCAGAAAAGCTCCCCTCCGGCGGACGGAAAAAGCGAGAAAGCTCGCGCCCTGTTTGCTCGCGAAATACGTCCTCAAGCTCTCTTATCTCCTGCTCGGTCTGCGCTTTGGAAAGCCGCGCTAAATTTTTGTGATTTGCCGTGTGATTGCACACAAGATGGCCCTCGCAAAGCATGCGTTCGATCAGATCACCATTCGCTTTTACAAAGTGCTTCAACACAAAAAATGCCGCAGGCGCATCCGCCTCCTTCAAGGCATCCAGAACGCGCGCTACGTTGCCGTTTTCGTACCCTGCGTCAAAGGTGAGATATACCACGCGCTCCTCTGCCGTATCGCCGTGGGCGCTGTCTAAAAAAATCCCCCCATGCTGCGAAATAAAAGAAAATTCCGCAGGACAGGGCGGCTGCCTGTTTGCTTTATTGCGTATGCAGTACCAGTGCAGCTCCTCTGCGGCCTCTACCGGCTGCACAAAAGCTTGCAGCAGCAAAATTACAGAAAAAATACAGATTATTTTTTTCATACACTCACTCCCCTTCCAAGAATATTCTTTTCAGTATTCTTCGTTTTACAAGGGTTAAATTTTGTTAAAAAGAGCCGTGCGCATTCGCGCACGCCTCTTTTTTTATTTTTCAAATTTGCTTTTTTCTACGGTAAAGTCTTCAAAGTGCTGCTCGATATATCGCTCGGCGCGCGCGGCAAAAAATTTGGCATTTTTTTGAAAAAAGCTGCCGATATGCTCGCTTTGCTTTTCCGCATTCTTTTTCATTTGATAGATAAAGTCGGCAAGCTCCTGCTCTCCGCATTCCGCAAGCGTGCGGCAAAGATAAGAAACAACGCGGTTGTCAGCGGCGGCAAACAGCGCTGTTGCATCCTGGCCGGAAAGCGCGGAAAGCGCATAAAGCATACGGTAGGCTACCAGGGGCTTGAAGTGCGGCTCGGCATCCAGCTGCAAGCGCAGGGGCTTCGGCAGATCTGACCAAAGCTCGGTTGCGGCCTTTCCAAAGGGGCGCAGATAATAGTCCATGGTATCAAAAATGATCTCGGCGTTCAGCTGTTCTTTGGCGCGCATGACCTTTCTGCGGCGGTCGTAAAGGAAATAATGCACGGCCGCGCCCTTTTCCTTGGCGGAAAGGTACAAAAGCACGCCGCCACCCGTAAGCAGCAGGAGGATCAGTATGCCAAAGAGTACACGTAAGCCTATTGACTGTGTCAGCCCCATGGGGATAAACAGGAAGATGGCCAGCGTAGCGCAAAGAAATGCAAGCCTTGTGGCGTATTCCTTGATAAATTGCTTGTGTTTCATGTACTTCCTCCTTAGGCATTTTCCAGCTTGGCGTAGGTCGCCATCAGCTTTTTGGTGCCCACCTTGTCAAAGGCGATCTCGTAGAGCGTATCCGCGGCGATCTTTTGCACCGAAAGCACGGTTCCCTCGCCAAAAACGGCGTGCTTGACGCGGTCGCCCGCAGCAAAGGTCTTGCGTGGTACGGCCGATCTCTGGGGGCGCTGCCCCACGCTTGCCCGCTCGGTTGCGGCGGAGTTCTGATAGCGCGAGGGGGCGTAGCGCTCGCCCGTAGGAACGGTGGCGCTGCGGTAGCCGCCGTAGGTATTGTAGGTGGGCTGCTGAGGCTTGGGGCGGTCAAGCAGCTCCTCGGGGATTTCCCCGAGAAAACGAGAGGCGGGATTGGGCGCAGTACGGCCGTAGAGCATACGGCTTTTGGCGTGCAGGATATACAGCTCGTCCTTTGCACGCGTAATAGCCACGTAGGCAAGGCGGCGCTCCTCCTCGATCTCCTCCTCTCCCCCAAGCACGGTCTGCATGCTTGGGAAAAGCCCTTCCTCAAATCCGGGCAGGAACACGCGCGGGAACTCCAGCCCCTTGGCACTGTGGATCGTCATCAGCACCACGGCATCGGCGGTGTCGTCGTAGCGGTCTACGTCGGCAACAAGCGCCGTTACCTCCAAAAATTCGGTCAGGGTCGGATCCTCGGCGGTCTGTTGATACTCGATGATGTTTGAAATAAATTCCTGCAGGTTGTCAAGGCGCTCGGCCTCCTCCTCGCCCATATCAACGATCATCTGGCGGTAGCCGGTGCGCTCCAGAACCTCCTCAACAAAGGCGTCAAGCGGCAACTCCTTCAATCTCTCGGTCAGGTCGTTGATCAGACCTGTGAACTCGGTCAGAGTCTTGGCGCTGCGCTTTAAGGCAAGATAATTCTCCGCATTTTCCATCACGGCAAACATAGATCTTCCCTCGCCCGTGGCGATTTCCTCGATCGCGGCAAGCGTTTTGTCGCCAAGGCCGCGGCGCGGCTCGTTGACGATGCGCAAAAGGCGCTCCTTGTCCGCGTGGTTGTCGATCAGCTGCAGATAGGCCACGATATCGCGGATCTCCTTGCGATCGGAAAAGCGGATGCCACCCAGCATACGGTAAGGCACGCCGCTGCGTGCAAATGCTGTTTCAAGCGCGTTGGATTGCGCGTTGGCACGAAACAGCACGGCATAGTCGCGGTATTTGTTCCCCTCGGAAACGCCCTTTTGCACGATATCGATGATGGCGCGTGCCTCGGTGTTTTGGTTTTCGGGGTTGAGCACACGGATCTTTTTGCCCTGACCACGGTCAGACCACAGCTCCTTGCGCATATTTTCCGCCTTCGTGTTGTGAGAGATCACGGCGTTGGCCGCATCCAGGATAGACTGTGTAGAGCGGTAATTCTGCTCCAGCCGGATAATGGTGGCATTTTGGAACACCTTGGTAAAGTTGCGGATATTCTCAATGGTGGCGCCGCGGAACTTATAAATACTCTGGTCGTCGTCGCCCACCACCATCAGATTGCGCGAGCCACCGGAAAGCAGGGCGGTCAGGTGGAACTGTGCCTCGTTGGTATCCTGATACTCGTCCACGCAAACGTAGCGGAACTGGTTTTGATACAGTGTGCGCACGCTTTCGTTTTCCTGCAGGAGCTTAACGGTGCGGCAGATGATATCGTCAAAATCCAGGGCGTTGGAGTCGGCAAGGCGCTGCTGATAGGCGATAAATACCTTTTCCAGCAGCTTCATGCGATAATCGTTGCCCATTTCCAGCAGAAAATTTTCCGGCGTGAGCAAGCGATCCTTTGCGCGGCTGATAGCGTTCATCGCAGTTTTGACGGGCAGGATCTTATCGTCGATATTCAGGGATTTTAAAACCGCCTGGAGCGCCTTTTTCGAGTCGTCGGTGTCGTAAACGGTAAAGCCCTCGCCAAGGCCTGCCTCGGCGTAAAAGCGGCGCAGGATGCGCATGCAGATCGAGTGGAAGGTGCCCGCCCAAATGGAGCTTGGCAGCGTTTCATCCTCCGGGAATGCAGCTCCAAGACGCGTTTTCATTTCGTTGGCGGCCTTGTTGGTAAAGGTGATGGCAAGGATCTGCCAGGGCTGTGCGGGAGAGGTGGCAAACTGCGAAAGCAGCCCCTCAAGCTCGCCCTTGGTGAGGGGGGCGCGCACGCCCGCTTCAAGGATCTGCACCTGCCGCTCGGAAAGGTCAAAGGGCACGTAATCGCTGTGATAGGCGTTGCCAAAGCGGATGATGTACGCAATGCGGCGCACCAGAACGGTGGTTTTGCCGCTCCCTGCGCCTGCCAGGATCAGCAAGGGGTTTTTGATATGATAAACAGCCTCGCGCTGGCATTCGTTCAGCGTTGAAAAATAACGGTCGAACAGCGCGCGCTTGGCGGCAAGATAACGTGTGGAAAGCTCAGTCATTTGAAACCTCGTTTTATACTTTATATCTCTATTATACAATATTTTTTCTTGAATTGCAACGAAAAAGAAAAAAAGAGGCGGAATTTTTCCGCCTCTTTTCCCAAAAAGGAAATTATTTGCTCTGATTTTTATTTTCGGCCTTGTTCTTGCTTTGATTTTGATTGTTTTGCTTATTCTGGTTCTGGTTGTTTTGCTGCTGGTTTTGCTTTTGGTTTTGGTTCTGATTTTGGTTTTGGTTTTGGTTTTGGTTTTGCATCGTATCTCTCCTTACAAGCACTTGATGGCAAGCGGTTGCTTGCTAACCCTTAGTGTGCGTAAAAAGTGCAAAGCTATTCAGTCCTCCTCCAGCGCAAAGCGGTTTTTGATCTGCGCGCGGATGCTGCCAAGCAGCGCGGCAAAGGACACGGCAAAAAATACGGCAAGCAAAAGGTCCACGGCCCAGAAAAATTCCATCACGTGGAAAATGCCCTTGTTTGGAATTTCCTTGACGTAATCGTAAAGAAATGACGCAAGAGCGCTGAGAAAGCCGATGCCGAACGTGCGGATCAGCTTGGCATCAAAATCTGCAAGAAAGGCGCGGCGGCGGCGCTGCTCAAAGGCAGTATCGGCATACTCTGCCACGTACCCCGCCCATTTGGAAATGATCTTGCGCAGAGCCAGCAGCAAAGCGGCCAGCAGCAGTAAAAACACAAGCATTTCCACAAGTGACCAGATCCACATCGTAAAGTAAGCGTCTGCCGCTTCGGCATTTTTGGAGATCTGTGCCCCGATGTAATTTTGCACAAAGGCAAGCGTATAGCGGGCTGAGAAAACGCTGACCACGCCGTAAAGCGCACAAGCTGCCGTGCAAGCAAGCTTTTCTCGGTGGGAAAGATCGGTGATAAGCATGCCGACAAGCAGAAAAACGGCAGCCAGCGGATCGGGCAGGATATTTTGAAAATCAAGGTAAAAATCCGCCAGTAAAAATGCGCCGATCGAAAGAAGGATAAAGACCTTGGTATAGCGGCGCGTGATCGCGTTGCCGGGATGAGTTT
This sequence comes from Eubacteriales bacterium, assembly GCA_045580065.1. Taxonomy (GTDB): domain Bacteria; phylum Bacillota; class Clostridia; order Oscillospirales; family CAG-272; genus Firm-07. The sequence goes on along the minus strand of JAZNNA010000020.1, from coordinate 30,106 downwards.
GGCGATAGCGCTCCTCTGCTCTGCCAAGCTCGGTCAAAAAGTCCTGCTGCTCCTTGGCGTGTGCAAAAAAGCGGCAGATCGAGATATACCAGATCACGCCCGCAAACAGCACCACGATAAACGCCATGGCGCGCATCACACCGATATGATCGTAGATGCGGATCAGGCCGGAGTCGGTATAATCGGAAAGCGTGAGCGAGGAGAACTCGGGCAAAACGCCAAATACCTCGCGGATCACCAAAAAGATGCGGGTGGCGCGCAGCGCAAGCTCGGTGCGGCAAAATTCCTTGCCGCTGTTCCCTGTCTTGCACGTGCCGTAAAGCGAGCTTGCCTCATATTTGACCGCAAGCGAATAAAAGCCCTCAAACAGCTTGGAAAAGGCGGAAAAAGCAAAGTACAGCCCAAGCACAGCACCTACAAACCCAAGGGCAAGAAGTGCGGTGGGGCGCTCTGCCTCGGTGCACATACCAAATACGATCAGTACGCCCGCATCTCTGCAAAGGTAAAAGACCAGCAGCTTTAAAAAGGCATCGCGCGCCTGCGCCATACGGCGGTCGATGTGCGCAAATTTGGCCAGGGCCAGAAAAAGGATCAGAGAGCCGATCCAGTCTGGCAGCACGTCAAACACGGCAAAGTAAGGGTTAAAAAACAGGAAAAGTCCGGCAAGGATCGCGCCAAAGCCGATCCTTTTTCTGGTTTCGGTATACGGCTCGTTCATTTTTTATTTCCCCCTTTCTTTTTGTTTTTCAAAAATTCAAATGCCTTTTCGGTCGGGTCGGAATAGTCGGTAGGTGCCTCATCCTCCGGGGCGATGTAGCGGTAGCAGCCGTAAAGCAGGTACAGGATCAAAAAGATGATCAAAAGTCGCATGAAAAGAACCGGGACCGCCAGCACGGCGCGGTGCTCTGTGATAAAGGCGATGGGTAGGCGGGAGATCAGATCCAGCACGTACATTGCCAAAAACAAAAACAGAGCACGTACCGCCGGCGATTGCAGCTTTAAAAGCTCCAGCTCGCGGCAAAGAGAAAGGATGCCGTAAAGCCAAAGCGCTGTGAAAAGCAGTACAAAGACGAAATAGAGCCATTCCACGGTCTGGTAAAAGCTGCCGGAGAGGATGGAAAGGCGGATCAGCCCCCATTGCTCCATAGAGAAAAATGCATAGTAGAGCGCAAAGGGCAAGGAAAGCGGCGAGAGATAAAATGCCGTGCGGAAGTTCCGCTGATAGGGCGCCAGGCGCCACAGCCCCGTGATCATCAAGGGATAGCCGATCAGCATGGCAAAGGAAAAGGGGGAATACAGCGATACGACCGACACAAAGAAATATCCGATCAGTAAAAGTCCAAAGCCCATTCAATTCCCCTCCCTTGCTTGGTTTTTAATTTGCATTTTGAGAGCTTGCGCCGCAGCACTTTTTATATTTTTTGCCGCTGCCGCAGGGGCAAAGATCGTTGCGCCCCACGCGCTCGGCCTTGCGCACGACCACAGTCTTTTTGCTTTGTGCGCTGTCGCTCAGGTTTTCTCTCAGGGGCTGCGCCACCTGTACGCGCTGCACAGGCTGATTGCGCGGCACGACGGAAAGCATCATGCGCACGGTTTCGTTACGGATATCCGCAACCATCACGTCAAACATCTCAGCGCCCTGCAGACGGTACTCGTTTACGGGGTCACGCTGGGCATAGGCCTGAAGGCCGATGCTTTCCTTCAGGTCGTCCATCATATCGATGTGATCCATCCAGTGGCTGTCTACCGAGCGCAAAAGCACCGAGCGCTGTACCTCGGCATAGGTTTCCTCGCCAAACAGTTGTTTTTTCTCCTCGTAGCGCTTTTCTGCGCGCTCGCACAAAAGCTCGACAAGATCATCGGGTTTCCACTTGTTTTCCTTGATTGCCTCGGGGGTAAGCTCGCCCTTTTCAAGCAGGATCCCCTCGTATCTGTCCTCAAGAGCATCAAGATTCCAATCCTGCACGCCGTCGCCCAGCGTGTAAGCGGCAACGGTTTCTTCAAACGAGGTGCGCATCATGGCCTTTACGGTTTCGCTGACGTCCTCGCCGTCCAGCACCTGGCGGCGCTGATCATAGATCAGGTTGCGCTGCTGGTTCATCACGTCGTCGTAGGTCAGCACGTATTTGCGGCGCTTGAAGTTTTTATCCTCGATATGCTTTTGCGCATTTTCGATCGCGGAGGAAAGGATGCCTGCCTTGATCGGCTCGTCCTCGGGAAGGCCCATACGCTCTACCATTCCCTGCAGTCTGCCGGCGCCGAACAAGCGCAGCAGATCATCCTCAAGAGAAAGGAAGAAGCGGGATTCGCCGGGGTCACCCTGACGGCCGGAGCGGCCGCGCAGCTGGTTGTCGATACGGCGGCTTTCGTGGCGCTCGGTGCCAAGGATATAAAGGCCGCCTGCCTCGCGCACCTTTTCGGCCTCCGGCTCGATGATCTCCTTGAAATGCTTGTTCAGCTTCTGGAATACCTCGCGTGCGGCGCGGATCTCCTCGTCGTCGATATCCACGGTGCCGGTGGCTACGGCGATCATTTCCTCGGCATAGCCCTGCTTGCGCATTTCGTTTTTGGCCATGAATTCCGAGTTGCCGCCAAGCATAATATCGGTACCACGGCCTGCCATGTTGGTGGATATGGTCACAGCGCCGTATTTGCCTGCCTGTGCCACGATCTCCGCCTCGCGCTCGTGATGCTTGGCGTTCAGGACATTGTGCGGAATACCGTGCTTTTTCAGCTTTGCTGAAAGCTCCTCGGATTTATCCACGCTGACGGTGCCCACAAGCACGGGCTGGCCCTTTTTGTGGCACTCCTCGATCTGGGCGATGATGGCATCGTATTTCCCCTTGAGGTTTTTGTAAACAAGGTCGTTCTGGTCAATGCGGATCATCGGCTTGTTGGTGGGGACCTCTACCACGTCAAGCGAATAGATCTCACGGAATTCCATCTCCTCGGTGAGGGCGGTGCCCGTCATACCGGAGAGCTTTTTATACATACGGAAATAGTTCTGGAAGGTGATGGTAGCCAGCGTGCGGTTTTCCTTTTGCACCTCAACGCCTTCCTTGGCCTCGATCGCCTGGTGCAGGCCGTTGGAGTAACGGCGGCCGGGCATGATACGGCCGGTAAAGGAGTCTACGATCATCACGCCGTTTTCGTTGACGACGTAGTCAACGTCGCATTTCATTACGCCCCAGGCGTGAATTGCTTGCTTTACGTGATGGGCAAGATCTGCATTTTCGGGGTCGTTGAGGTTGTCGATGCCGAAAAATTCCTCAGCGCGCTTGGCGCCGCGGGGGGTCAGAATGGCGTTTCTCCCCTTTTCGTCCACCAGATAATCCGCGTCAAGGTCGTCGGTTTCTTCTTTGTTATCCACTTCCTTGCGCACAAGCTTTTTCATGTTGCGTACAAGTGCATTGGCGCGCTCGTAAAGGTCGGTGGATTTCTGGCCTGCGCCGGAAATGATCAGGGGCGTGCGCGCCTCATCGATCAGGATCGAGTCTACCTCGTCCACGATGGCAAAGGCGTGTCCGCGCTGTACCATATCCTTTTTGTAGACCACCATATTGTCGCGCAGGTAGTCAAAGCCAAACTCGTTGTTTGTGCCGTAGGTGATATCGGCGTTGTAGGCCTCTTTTTTCTCCTCGGGGGTAAGGCCGTGCACCACAATGCCGGTGGAAAGCCCCATAAAGGAGTAAACTCTGCCCATCTCCTCGCTGTCGCGACGGGCAAGATAATCGTTGACGGTCACCACGTGCACGCCGTTGCCGGTAAGCGCGTTGAGGTATGCGGGCATGGTTGCCACAAGAGTTTTACCCTCACCCGTTTTCATTTCCGCAATGCGGCCCTGGTGCAAAATGATGCCGCCCAGCAGCTGTACGTAAAAGGGGCGCTTGCCAAGCACGCGGTCATCTGCCTCTCGCACGGCAGCAAAGGCGTCGCAAAGGATGTCCTCAAGCGTTTCGCCGTTTGCAAGGCGTTCTTTCAGTAACACGGTGGTGTTTGCCAGCTCCTCGTTGGTCATTGCGGCATATTTGGGTGCCAGCGCCTCGATCTGATCTGCTACGCGGCGCAGCTTTTTGATCTGACGGTCGCTATAGGTGCCGAACATCTTTTTAAAAAGTCCCATTTTGGCCTCCGAAATAAATTTCAAGCATATTTTTTGCAGTATGGCAGGCATATCAAAAGCAATTCTTTACAAATATGCTGAAAAAAGTATAATGGTAGTGAGAAGGCGGCTTTTGCGCCTTCTGCACGTGATATAATATAACATTATACAACATTAAATATAAAATTACCATACCTTTGAGAAAAAATTTGCAAATAATTTTCTTTGCTCTTGAACATCCGCGAAAAATGCGCTATAATGTGAGTGTAAAAGAAAACAGAAAGTGAGCTTTAGCCGTGTCCAAGATCCATATTGTATTGCATCAGCCGGAAATTCCGCAAAATACCGGAAATATTGCGCGCACCTGTGCCGCAACGGGCGCTTCGCTGCATCTTATCCGCCCGATGGGCTTTGAGGTGGACGACAAAAAATTAAAGCGCGCGGGGCTTGACTATTGGGACAAGCTGGATATCACGTATTACGACGATCTGCAGGATTTTTACCAAAAGCACGAGGGGGCTACCGTATATTACTTTACCACCAAGGCACCGCGTGCTTATACCGAGATCCCCTACCCCGACGAGGTGTTTATCATGTTTGGTAAGGAGAGTGCGGGACTACCCGAGGAGGTGCTGTTCGCTCACCCCGACCACGCGGTGCGCATCCCGATGCGAGAGGGACTGCGTAGCCTGAATCTTTCGAATTCGGTTGCCGTTGCGGTCTATGAAATCTTACGTCAGCGTGATTTTGCAGATCTGCAGGAAGTGGGAGCGCTGACGCGCTTTGATTGGAGCTGTGCGCATGAGTAAATCGGTGATGATCGCAATGAGCGGCGGCGTGGACAGCGCGGTCGCCGCCCATCTGATAAAGGAAGGCAACTCCCCTGCTGCAGGCGTGACGATGCGGCATTTTGCAGAATGTGGCGAGAGGGACGTTGCCGAGGCGGCGGCGCTTTGCCAAAAAATGAATATCCCGCATTTTGTTGCAGATCTACAGGATGCTTTTTGGCGCGAGGTCGTTTGCCCGTTTATGGCAGAATATGCGGCCGGCCGCACCCCCAATCCGTGTGTGATCTGCAATAAGAGGATCAAATTTGGCGCGCTGCTTGATTTTGTTTTGGAAAAGGGATATTCGCATATCGCCACCGGGCATTATGCCCGCATTGAAAAACCCCCCGCGGGGCGGATGCTTGTGCGCCGCGCTGTGGATGAGAGCAAGGACCAGACCTATATGCTCTACTCGCTCTCGCAAGAGGTGCTTTCCCACGTGGAATTCCCCTTGGGGGAGCTGACCAAGGTGCAGGTGCGCGAGCTTGCGGCATCGCTTGGATTTGCGGTGGCGCAAAAGGCGGATAGCCAGGATATTTGCTTTATTCCCGACGGTGATTACGCCGCTTTTATCGAAAGGCATAGCGAGATCCGGGGCGTTCCCGGGCAATTTTTGTCGCTTGACGGCAAGGCGCTTGGTATGCACAAAGGGCAGCTGCACTATACCATCGGGCAGCGCAAGGGGCTTGGTATCGCTCTTGGTGAGCCGGCTTACGTTGTGTCGAAATCCGCTGCGGAAAATACGGTTACATTGGGGAAAAACGAGGATCTGTTTACCACGCGCCTTGTGGCAAGAAATATCAACCTGATCCCGGAGGAGCTTCTTGCCTCGCCGCGCAAGCTGCTGGCAAAGGTGCGGTATTCGCAAAAAATGACTGCAGCACGCGTGGAGCAAACGGGAGCTGACGAGCTGACTGTGGAATTTGACGAGCCGCAGCGCGCGATCTCCCCCGGACAGTCGCTTGTGCTTTACGAGGGCGAGTATCTGTATGGTGGCGGTGTGATCTGCTGAGTAGCATTTATTAAGGAGCTTATAAATGAAGGTTTGTGTCATTCAACCCAACTATTCCTTTGATGAAAAGGACGTAGACGAGTGCTTTGCGGGCGTTCTTTCACTGCTTGAGGAGTGCGATGACAGTATGGATCTGATCCTGCTGCCCGAATACAGTGATGCATTAGCTGACGTGAAGGGCAAGCAAGGGTTTTACGATGCTGTTGAAAAATACAATTCCCTGCTCTTGCAAAGGGCTGCCGAAACGGCCAGACGCTGCCACGCGCTTGTTTTTGTAAACGCCGGCTATCAAACAGAAAACGGCATCCGCAACACAACGCACGCGTTTGACAGAGATGGTAATATCGTGGGCCGTTATTTTAAGGCACATCCTGCCCCCAGCGAGGTAAAGACCGATGACAAGGGCGGGCACGAGCTTGACGTTGATTACAGCTATGAGATCGATGCTCCTTACGTTTTAGAGCTTGAGGGACTGCGTTTTGCTTTTCTGACCTGCTACGATTTCTATTTTTACGAAAATTTTGCGCGGATCGCCCGTGAAAACGTGGATATTATCATCGGCTGCTCGCTGCAGCGCACCGATACGCACAAGGCACTTTCTATCATCAACAAATTTCTTTGCTACAACACAAACGCCTATCTGATCCGCGCCTCCGTGTCGCTTGGTGAGGGGTCCGGGCTTTGCGGCTGCAGCATGGTGGTTACCCCTTGGGGCGAGGAGCTTTTGAATATGAAAAGCCGTGTGGGGCTTGGCATTTGCGAGATAGATCCCAAGGCCAAGTATTACAAGCCCGCAGGACACCTTGGAAAGCCCAAATCTCATTATGAATATATTGAAGAAGGGCGCAGGCCCTGGCTTTACCGCAACGGCGGTGCCTCGGTTGTTCCCTTTGAGGACGTGATGAAATACCCGCGCATCTGTGCGCATCGCGGCTTTAATACCGTGGCGCCGGAAAATAGCATGCCCGCCTTTGGCGCAGCCGTGGCGCTTGGCGCCCCGGAGATCGAGTTTGACCTGTGGTCCACCAAGGACGGAGTGCTTGTCTCCTGCCACGATGAAACGCTGGATCGCGTCAGCAACGGCACCGGCAGGATCTGCGAGCATACCTACGAGGAGCTTTTGCAGCTTGATTTTGGTGCAAAGCACGGCGAAAAATTCAAGGGATTGAAGATCCCCACCTTTGAACAGATCCTGCAGAAATTTGCGGGGCGCGTGATCATGAACGTTCACGTCAAGATCTGGAGCTCTAAGGTGGAAAAGCCTATGGTTGAGGAGATCGTGGCGCTTGTGCGCAGGTATGACTGTGCAAAGCACGTGTATTTTATGACCTCAAGCGATACCCTGATCCGCCGCGTGATGGAATACGCCCCGGATATGCGAGTGTGCGTGGGCTGGAACGGCGACAAGGACCCGATGTCCATTGTGGACCGCGCCATAGCGCTTGGCGCTTATAAGGTGCAGCTGTTCAAGCCGTATTTCAATCAGGAAACGATCAAAAAAGCGCACGAGCACGGCATTCTTTGCAATGTGTTTTATGCCGACGATCCCGCCGAGGCAAGGCGCTATCTTGAAATGGGTGTGGATACCGTGCTGACAAACGATTATCTGACGATCTACAATGCTCTGAAGGACGATCTTTTCAAGTATAGGTGAAAGTGAGAGCTTGCTTTGAAATTTGAGGCTAAATATTTTGATGAGCTTACACCGCGTGAGCTTTACGAGATCCTGCGCTCGCGCGCCGAGGTGTTTTTGCTGGAGCAGCACATCGTTTGCCAGGATCTTGACCGCGTTGATTATGAGAGCTTGCATTGCTTTTTAGAGGAAAACGGCAGGATACTGGCGTATTTGCGCGCCTTCCCCACCGGGGACGGTACAATGCAGATCGGCAGGGTGCTTTCGATCACGCACGGCGTGGGACATGGCAAGGAGCTGATGCAGCGCTCGCTTGCTGTGATCGGGGAAAAAAACGGTTGTAAAAGCTTTACGATGCACGCGCAATCGCACGCAAAGGGGTTTTACGAGAAGCTTGGGTTTGTCGTTTGCTCTCCCGAATTTTTAGAGGAGGGTGTTCCCCACGTTTCTATGAGGCTTGATTTAGAATAAGGAGAGATACTATGAAGGTTTTATCGATCGGAAACAGCTTTTCGCAGGATGCGCAAAGATATCTTCACGCCCTGGCCAAGAAAAACGGAGAGGATATCAAGGCAGTTAACCTTTATATTGGCGGCTGCTCGCTGCAAAAGCACTATCTGAATATGCTTGATGACGTTGCCGCTTATGATTTTGAGTTCAATGGCGAGCCTACCGGCATCAAGGTATCGATCAGGCAGGCGCTTGTCAGCGATAGCTGGGACGTGATCACCCTGCAGCAGGCAAGTCAGTACAGTGTGAATTTTGATACTTATACCCCTTATATCGAGGAGCTTGCCGCCTACGTACGCAAGTACTGCCCCAAGGCAAAGGTATATATCCATCAGACCTGGGCTTATGAAGAGGGGTGCGAGCGCATCCCAAACAGAACCGGGTTGAACACGGCGGGCGAGATGTACGATGCCCTGTGCAAGGCCTATAAAAAAGCGGCTGAGGTGATTGCAGCTGACGGCGTGATCCCCTGCGGCAAGGCGATGATGAAGGCCACAAAGGCGGGACTTGCAAAGGCGCACCGCGACACCTTTCACGCCTCTCGCGGTGCAGGACGTTATTTGCTGTCCCTTTGCTTTTACAAGGCGCTGACGGGCAAGGATATCTCGGCTGACACCTTTGATGGGTTTGACGAGACGGTAAGTGACGAGGAAAGAAGGATCGTGATCGCTGCGGTAAACGAGGCGTTTTAAAAAAGGAGAAAAGCAATGAAACGTAAGGTTGGGATATCGATCGGTACGTTCCAGGGGCGCTACGGTGATATGCGCGCTCTGGAGATCGCCAAGGAGATCGGCGCGGATGCGGTGGATCTTGACACCAGTAGCGCAAGGCGCTGGGACTATCGCTTGCCGGACTCGGTCTATGCAAAAAGTGATGATGAGATCTTTTCTTACTTCTCTGCCTTGCGCCGCCGTGCAGACGAGCTGGGGATCGAGATCGCGCAAACACACGGCAGGCTTCCCGGCTTTAAAAACAACAAGGAAGAAGACGATGCGCTGATCGAAAATGCACGACGCGATTGCATTGCGGCGGCGGCTCTTGGCGTCCGCGCTTGCGTGGTACATAGTGTTACCACCATATTTTTAGGCCCGGATGCCCCGGATCAGCTGATGCACGATCTGAATTTTGATATGTTCAGCCGCATTTTGGAGCATGCAAAAAAATACAACGTGAAGATCGCCTCCGAAACCTTTGGCGATGCCGCCAAATACGGCGTTTGCGATTATTTTGGCAAGATGGATGAGTTTGTGCGCTCTTATGAGCGCATTTGCTCTGCGGGCGATAACGGCAAATATATGACGACCTGCGTGGATACGGGTCATTGCCATAAAGCAACGCGCTTTGATCAGCCCTCGGCCGGTGACGTGATCCGTCGCCTTGGCAAGCACGTGGGTGTGTTGCATCTGAATGACAACAACACCCTGACCGACCAGCATAAGATCCCGATGACGGGCAGCATCAACTGGAACGATGTGTTTGATGCCTTGGACGAGGTGGGCTTTGACGGCGTGTATAATATGGAGATCACCTTGACGCATTTTGGGCAGAATTTTGTGCGCGAGGAAGCGGAATTTGCCATTAAGGTGATGAAGAATATTTTGCGCGACCGTTACGGAGAGTAACGGACAATTATTGAGGTGTATACAAGAAAAATGAACACAAAATACACAGCGAAAACAATCTTGGTGGATCTTTTGATCGCTACTGTCGCAGGCGTGATCGTTGGCACGGCGTATTTCTTTTTTCAAAACAGCAACGGCTTTGCGCCGGGCGGCGTGGGCGGTCTTGCCACCATTACGCACTATCTGCTATCCGATAAGATCAGCTGGTCAATTCTGATGGTCGCCTTCAACCTGCCGATATTTGTGCTGGTTACGGCTATGATCGACCGCAAGCTTGGCGGTATGCTGATTCTTTATATGTGCGTGCAATCCTTTATTCCCCAGCTTTACGAGCTGCTTGGCTTTAAAGCATATTCCCTTGCCAATAACGCGGCGGATTTTAATATCGTGTTTGCGTGTGTTGCCACGGGCGTGATCTCCGGCTTTGGCTTTTCGCTGATGCTGCGGCGCTTTGGCGCCAGCGGGGGCACGTACGGTATTTCCGCATTGCTGAAAAAAGCAAGGCCGGAAATGAACATTGCTTACGTTTCCTTTATTATGGATGCCTGCGTGGTTTTTGTGGCGTTTTTTGTGTATGGCATGCGTATCACCCCCGTGATCTGCACGCTGATGAACCTGTTTATCGCCAACGTGATCGTTGATCACGGCCTTTCCGGTATCAAAAACGGTTATAAATTTGAGATCGTTACCGATCAGCCCGACGCGCTTGCGGCAGATCTGATGACGCAGCTGCGCCACGGCGTGACAGAGGTGAAGGTGCACGGCATGTATTCGGATACCGACAAATACATGCTGGTCTGCATTATCAACAAGCGCCAGATCGGTGAGATGATGAAGATCCTCAAAAAATATCCCGGCAGCTTTGCAAGCTTTACAAAGGTCAACGAGGTATTTGGCAATTTCAAGCGAAAAGTTTTAGTGAAAACGGAGAATAAGAAATGAAGCCCTTGATCGGATTATCGGTTGCTGTGAATGATGAGGCAACCATCAGCGCCTTTTATACCTATACAAAAGCCATTGAGCTTGGTGGCGGCGTGCCGCTTGTGATCCCTTATACAGAAAGCGAGGAAACGCAAAAGCATCTTGTGGAGCTGTGCGATGGCTTTTGCTTTACAGGCGGTGGTGATATCCACCCCAATTATTACGGTGAGCAGGTGAGTGAGGCCTGTGGAACCGTTACGGATATCCGCGATACGTTTGAATTGTCACTATTTCGCGCTGCGGTGAAAACGCAAAAGCCCATCATAGGCATCTGTCGCGGCGCACAGCTGATCAACGTGGCGCTTGGCGGCAGCTTGTACCAGGATATTCCCTCGGAATATAAAACCGAGATCGCTCACCGACAGGTAGAGGAAAAAATGGAGTATTCACACAGCGTGACCGTGCTTGAAAACACCCCGCTTGCCGCCCTTGTTGGCGAGGGGGAGATGCCTGCCAACAGCTTTCACCATCAGGCGGCCAAACGCTTGGGGAACGGGCTTTTGCCGATGGCATATGCTGCCGACGGCATTGTTGAGGCCATGTACTTCCCTGCACACACCTATTTGCGCGCTTATCAATGGCATCCCGAGCGCCTTTGCGAGCGCGATGAGAAAAACAAAGCGTTGTTTAGTGAGTTTATCACTGCATGCATAACCAAGATCTGAGGAAATTATGATACAGGACCTGCATTCACACACCTATTATTCCTTTTGCGGAAAGGACAGCCCTGAGCGGATCGTTGAAGCGGCGATCGAGGGCGGTATTCAGCTTTTCGGCTTTACCGACCATGCCCACGGCGTTGGCTTTTGCCGTCACGACGCCAGAAAAGCGCCGATCGATGTGATCCCAAACAAGTATCCGCAGCGCACGCTGCAGCGCTATTTTGAGCATATGACCCTGATCCGCGATAAATATGCCGGTAAGATCCGCATTTTGCGCGGTATCGAGGTGGCGACTACTACAAGCCTTGAAAAGGTGATCCTGCCTGACGATGCAGATATCTCCTTTTTTGATTATTGTCTGCTGGAGCATCTGGATGATGAAACCTCCTGCACCAAAGGCGATCTGTTCTCCTTTGCAAAGCGATGCGGCTGTCCTGCCGTCGGCGTGGCGCATACCGATCTGCTTTCTTTTATCAAAAAACGGGGCGAGGATCCGCTTGAGTATCTTTCGCGCATGGCAGAGCAAAATATCTTTTGGGAAATGAACGTAAGCTTTGATAGCATCCACAAATATCACGAGCACGAGTATATGCTCCGCTTTTTTGAAAGCAAGGAGGAGCAGCAGCTGGTGCGTCGCTCCGGCGTGCGGCTTTCCATCGGCTTCGATGGCCACCGCATCGAGGATTATCTGCCACAGCGCGTGCAGGATTATTGCAAGCGCGTGCAGGATATGGGCATCAAGCTGGTCTTTGAGGACTAAAATTACATACATCCACTCAAACGACTATGAAAAAGGAATTTCTTTATATTATCACTGCCGGTATTCTTTGGGGCACCTCCGGCATCTTTGTAAATCTTCTTGCCCCCTTTGGATTTACCTCGCTGCAAATGGTTGCAATGCGCGGCGGTGTTTCCTTTTTGTGCATCCTTCTGTATGCACTTATCTGCAAGCGCTCGCTCTTTCGCATTTCCCCTAAAATGCTGCTGCTTTGCGCCTTGATCGGCCTTTCGCTGTTTGGAACGGCAAGCGCCTATTATGCATCGATGCAGCTGACCACCATTGCAACGGCCGTGATGCTGATGTATATGGCGCCCGTTTACGTGTTGATCTTTTCCGTCATCTTTTTTGGCGAAAGGCTCTCGCCCAAAAAGCTTGGCGCACTCGCCTGCGTGCTGCTTGGTTGCTGCTTTGTTTCCGGTATCATCGGGGATTTTGAAGCAAATCTTGTCGGCGTTTTACTGGGACTGCTCTCCGGCGTTTGCTATGCGGCCTACAATGTGTTTACCAAAATTGCCGTGCAAAAAAAGACGTCTGCCCTGCAGATAAATCTTTACGCATTTCTTTTTATGGCACTTGTGGCGATCGCTGTGTGCCAGCCGCTTGATATCGCAAAAAATGCCGCAAAGGAGCCCCTGCTAACGATCCCACTTATGCTTGGCATCGGGCTTATGACCTTTATTGCACCGTATACGCTGTACACATTGGCTATGCGTAAGCTTCCGGCCGGAACCGCCACCGCACTTGGAGTGATGGAACCGCTTTCTGCTACGGTGTTTGGCATTTTGTTTTTTGAAGAAAAAATGACGGTCCTTCTGGCGATTGGCATTCTGCTTGTGCTGCTTGGCGTTGTGCTGCTTGGCAGCAACGCACAGAAAGAATAGTATCGCCTTATGGAATAAGATCATACAAGGATCAAAGGCTTGCAGCCCTTTGCGCGCAAAGGGCTGCAAACCTTTTTTATGCCGCCGGACCACGTCGACGCCAGAAGGGGTCGCCATGATGCGCGGGACAAAGACGGTTGTAAGGGATAACGCCCATTCCAATGCCGAAATTTTGCTTTGAATTGTAATAAAGCGCATAATATGGTTCATTAGATGTGAAATTTGGTTGTATATTCGGCACCACTCCAGCATAGGTGTAAGGGGCATCCTGCACGCAGATCTGACGTGGAAAATGCCGCAGGATCCGCAAAAGTGCCACTTGCCTGCACCCCTCGTGTGGGCAGCCGATGCCGGCAATACCACCTCCCTCGCAGTAGGAGATACAGACGTGGCAGCTACAGTGCTCCCGTGGTTCGCTTCCCCTTTTAAAGTATCCGATCTCAGAGCGATCACCACGAGGATCCAGGTGGCAGGCATCCGACAGCAGCTGCCCGGAGTCGCGGCAAAAGCGCACGGCGATCACGTCGTCCGGCGTTTCGAACACGCGTTTTTTTGCGGGGGACACGGACAGTATTTTTTGCATCACCGTATCAAATATCCCAAGCGCAGGATTGCCCTTTACATCGTTTAACGGTGCGGGATACTCGTATCCGTACCACACGCCGCACAAAAGCTCCGGGGTGTAGCCAACAAACCATTTGTCGCAATTTTTGCCCGTTGTTCCCGTTTTGCCTGCGATCTCCACCTGCTTGTCTGCGGTGATCGCACTTCCCGTTCCCTCACGTACTGCACCGCGCAGCATCATGGTGAGTATCGCAGCATTTGACCTATCCAAAACGCGTTTGCCCTGCTCCTTTTCCTGTAGCAATATTTTACCGTCGCTCCCCTCAACTCTCAAAAAGCTTTGCGGTGCGTGATAGACCCCCTCCCCTGCAAGCGCCGTATATCCGCCAACGATCTCGCGCAGCATCACGCCTGTGTGCTGCTGTCCGAGCGCCAGTGCCGCCGCGCCCAGATCCTTTTCTTTATCCAGCGAGGAAAATCCAAGCTTTTCCGTGAGGAAGCGATAGGAATTTGCATTCCCCACCCTTTTCAGCACAGAAACGCTTACGGTATTGACAGAGTGCATCAGGGCAGTGTTCACCGTGGTCAGCCCTCGGTAAAGATTTGGCGAGTTGCGCGGCCAAGGCGCGCCGTTTTCGCGAAAGGAAAGCGGAACATCATCAAACACCGTGGCATAAGTGATCAGTCCCCCTTCCAGGGCGGGAGCATAGACCGAAAGCGGCTTTATGACCGATCCGGATGGGCGCTTTGCCTTTGTGGCATAGCTTTGGACGCGGTTTGAGCTTTTCTTACCCACGGCGCCGGATACGGCAAGGATCTCACCGGTGTGCGGATCAAGCAGCATCAGGGCGCTTTGTGCTTTTTTGCCGCACTCGTGCGTTGGAAAATTGTTTGGATCTTCATAAAAATCGCTGACGATCTCCTGCAGCTCCCGTATCATAGGTGTGTAGATCTTCAGCCCGCCGCAGTATACAAGCCGGCTTGCAGCTGCCTCGGTCATGCCGCGCTCGCGCACAAGGGCCGCGATCACGTCCTCGATCACCATATCTGCATACCAGGAGTTGATGCGCACCGAGCGCGCGGCATCATTTACTGTAAGAACGGTTTCGGCGGAAACGGCATGCTCGTATTCCTTTTGTGTTATTTTTCCTTGCTTTAGCATCTCAGAAAGGATGATATCGCGCCGCGCGCGGCTTTGCTGCGGGTGCTTGATGGGGTCGTATTTGCTGGGATTATTGGTGATCGCGGCCAGTGTTGCCGCTTCGTCAAGCGAAAGCTCGCTTGGTTCCTTAGAAAAATAAACGTTTGCGGCGGTGCGCACGCCGTAGCAGCCCTGCGAGAGGCTTACCACGTTCAGATATTGCTCTAATATTTCGTTTTTGCTATAGATTTTTTCCACCTGCACGGCGCGCAGCAGCTCTGCGACCTTGCGGCGCACGCTTCGCTCGTTATCGCCCGTAATGTTTTTTACCAGCTGCTGCGTAATGGTAGAACCGCCAAAGCTTTTATCGCTACCGCGCATATAATTCAGCACCGCCGATGCTGTGCGCGCCCAGTCAATACCGCCGTGCTGAAAAAAGCGCTTATCTTCAATAGCAACAAAGGCATCGATCAAATGCGGCGACATTTGCTCAAGCGGGCAAAACAAGGCGTTTTCATAACCGCTGATGCGATCCTCGGAAAGCTCGGTCACCTCGCCCGATAGTGTGCGGCAGTACAGCCGCGTAGTACGGTCCTTGTTAACGCTTTCAAAAATCTCGGTATCAAGGCGCCTGTCGGGCAGCTGATATGCCCACGCGCCAAAGGCTGCGACCGCCGCGCTTGCTGCGATTAAGGAAAAAAGCAGCACAGAAAGCATTGCTACAAGCAATACGCGCCCCAGTTTTTTTATCCACATAAAAACACCCCCACTCACTGACATTTTGCCATGAGTGGGGGGTGAAAATACAGGTTATATTCTGGTGGATCGCTCGTTTTTTGTTATTTTAAAACAACGTTATCCTCGCCGAGGAGCTTTTTTAACTCGCCGAGCGTATAAGGCGTGCAGTCAAAGCCAAGCTCAAGCTTGTGATAGCTTTTGCTTGCAGCATCAAAAATGCTGACGGGCAAGCTGCCCTCAAAGATCTCCAGCAGATTTTTGGCGCGCTTGTAAGGCTCTCCCTTCAGATCCGGTACGCGGAGATAAAGGATCCTTGGGGCTTTTTGCGTGCTTGGCCCCGGCGCTGCTGCTTGCTCTGCCGGCTTTTGCACGGGCGGCGTTTGCCTTGTGGTGGGGCTTTGCTGCTGAAAATGCTCGTTATCCGCAAGCTCACTCACGCGCGAGAGCAGGAGCTTGGGCTTTTCATCCTCACGCAGGGAAAGCGTTCCCTCAACGCGCAGAACACTGTCTGCACGCAAAAGGTGGCCATATTCGCTAAGCGACTTCGGAAACACGATGCACTCAATATCCGCATAGCGGTCCTCAAGCGTGAAGAATGCCATGCGCTCATCTTTTTTGGTTACCTTTGAGGTGATCGCCGTCACGATACCCGCAACACTGACGCGTGCGCGGTCGGCAAAAGCGTATTCCCCATCCGCGTCGGTTTGTAAAAGGTCGCGGATCTGCGTGAGATCCGGGTCGTCAAGTGCCTTGGAAAAGCCGTCGAGCATATGGCCGGAAAAATACATACCGGTTGCTTCCTTCTCCATGGCAAGCAATTCCTTTAGGCCAAATTCAGGAATGTTGGGGTATTCCAGCGCGGGGCGCGCGCTTCCGGCAGTCGAAAACATATCAAGCTGCCCTGTGAGGTTTGCGCGGTTGCGGCTTTGCAGGCTTTCCAGGATCTGTTCGCTTACTGCAAGCAGGCGGCTGCGCGCCGTTCCCAGCGTGTCAAATGCGCCCGCCTTAATCAGCGATTCGATCTGTCTGCGGTTGAGGTCTGCGTCGCAAAGTCTTTCTAAAAAGTCGTCAAATGAGGTGTAGGCGCCGTTTCTGACGCGCTCGCTGACGGCAGCCTCTAAAAAGGCCTTGCCAACGTTTTTCAGCGCAAGCAGCCCAAAACGGATATGCTCGCCGCTGACGTGAAAGGTCACGTTAGACTCATTGATATCGGGTGGTAGCACGCGCACACCAAACTTGGCGGCCTCGGCAATATATTCGGCGATCTTTGGCATATTGCCAAGCTCAGAGGTAAGCAGAGCCGCGAAATACGCTTTGGGGTAGTGTGCCTTGAGATAGGCTGTGCGATAAGAGATCACCGCATACGCCGCGGCGTGGCTTTTGTTGAACGCATAATGCGCAAAGGCTGCAAGATCATCGAAGATCGCACCGGCAATATCAGGTGCGATGCCGCGCTCGGCGCATCCCGACAAGAATCCGTCGCGCTCGGCTTCCATCACGCTTGCCTTTTTCTTGGACATAGCGCGGCGCACCACGTCGGCGTGGCCGAAGGTGTAGCCGGCAAGCTCGCGGAAGATCTGCATCACCTGCTCCTGATACACCACACATCCGTAGGTGTTTTGCAGGATCGGCTGCATCTGCGGTGTGCGATAGGTGATGCTTTGCGGTTTTTTGCGGTTTTCAATAAAGGTGGGGATAGAGTCCATGGGGCCGGGACGATAAAGCGCGATGGCCGCCACGATATCCTCAAAGCGCTCGGGCTGCAGGTTCATCAGCATCTGGCGCATTCCGCCGGATTCCAGCTGGAAGATGCCGGTCGTGGCGCCCTTGGAGATGAGCTTGTAGGTTTTTTTGTCGTCAAGCGGGATCTTTTCAATGTCAAAATCCGGCTCGCTTTCCTTGATCTGCAGCACGGCATCGTTGATGATGGTGAGATAGCGCAGGCCAAGAAAATCAAACTTTAAAAGCCCAAGCTCGGCAATGGTATCCATATCGTATTGCGTTACGACAACGCCATTGCTGGCCGCAAGCGGCAGATACTCAGACAAGGGGCGCTCGGTGATCACAACGCCCGCCGCGTGGATAGAAAGATTGCGCGGCATTCCCTCCAACGCCATGGCAAGGTCGATCAGACGCTTGTATTCCGGCGAGCGATACAGGTTTTTCAGGTCCGGAAGCTGCAGCGCCTGCGCGATGGTGATGCCAAGCTCGCGCGGGATAGCCTTTGCCACCTCGTCAACCGCGCTGTAAGGCATACCCAGCACACGGCCGACGTCGCGGATAGCGGCGCGGGCAGCAAGAGTACCAAAGGTAACGATCTGTGAAACGTGATCCTTGCCGTATCGGTCGCTGACGTAGGCGATGACCTCCTCGCGGCGGTTGTAGCAAAAATCCATATCAATATCGGGCATGCTGACGCGCTCAGGATTTAAAAACCTTTCAAAGAGCAGATCGTGATAAAGCGAATCTACGTCGGTAATCCCAAGGAAAAAGGCCACGATGCTCCCCGCACCCGAGCCTCTGCCGGGCCCCACGGGGATCTTTCTGGAGCGCGCAAAGTTTACGTAGTCCTGCACGATCAGAAAATAATCGGCATAGCCCATCTTTTCGATCACAGAAAGCTCGTATTCCATACGGGCACGGTATTCCTCGTCGGTGTGGCGCTCGGGGTGCAGATGCCCTGCTCTTTTTCTTTTTTCAAAGCCCTGCTCGGCAAGCTCGCGCAGGTATTGCGGCGAGGTCTTTGCTGTGGGGCACGGGAATTTTGGCAAAAAGGTTTTAGAAAAATCAAACTCAAATCGGCAGCGCTCGGCGATCCTTGCGGTGTTTTCGATCGCGCCCTCAAAGCGCCCGAACAACGCCTGCATCTCGGCAGTGTCCTTATAGTAGAACTCGTCGGTTTCAAAGCCGATGGGTCTGCCGTCATCCAGCTGGTTGTTGGTCTGGATGCAAAGCAGTACTGCCTGCGTTTGTGCATCGCTACGGCGCAGATAATGACAGTCGTTGGTGGCTACCATGGGTAGCCCGCATTCCTCGGCCAGCCTGACAAGCAGTGGCAGCACCTGCTTTTGCTCCTCAAGGCCGTGGTTTTGCAGCTCGATATAAAAATGATCCTTTCCGAAAATGCCGGAAAGCTCCTTTGCACTCTCAGTCGCGGCGGTAAGATCACCGCGCAGCAAAAGCTGTGGGATGCGCCCCGCAAGGCAGGCAGAAAGGGCGATCAGGCCCTCGGAGTGCTCGCGCAGCAGCTCCAGATCCACGCGCGGCTTCGCATAAAAGCCCTCGGTAAAGGAGCGGGACACCAGATGGATGAGGTTGCGATATCCTATCTCATTTTCACAAAGAAGAACAAGATGCGCGGGATGCGCATCGCCCGTTCCTTTATCAAAGCGGGAACGCGGTGCCACGTAGACCTCGCAGCCGATGATGGGCTTGATGCCCTCAGCCTTACAGGCGCGATAAAATGCCACGGCACCGTACATCACGCCGTGGTCGGTAAGCGCTACCGCGCTGTGGCCGCACTCCTTGGCGCGCTTTGGGATCTCGCTGATACGGCAGGCACCGTCAAGCAGGCTGTATTCGCTGTGCAAATGCAAATGAACAAAGCTAGACACGGAAACGCTCCTTTCTTTTAAAAATCATGTATTTTTGGCAAAATTAAGTATTTCCCGGAATTTCCTCGGCCGCTGCAAGAATTTTTTGCAACCGGTGATTGAGCCCCGACTTGGTGATGGGCGGATTATGGAGATGGGCGAGCTGCTCTAAGGATACGTCGGGATTTTCCACGCGTAGCGTTGCCGTTTCGCGCAGCTCGGTGGGCAGTGCCGCCAGGCGGTCGTTCTCCTCCAATTTTTTTATCGCCTCGCAGCAGCGCACCGAGGCGCTGACCGAGCGCTTGATATTGTTAGTTTCACAGTTTGTTACGCGGTTTTCCTCGTTGCGGATGGTGTGCGCGATCTTGGCGTTCATCAACGTGAATAATGCCTTGTTGCAGGCGGTAAGGCTTAAGATCTCCTCGATCACGGTGCTGTTTTTAAAATAAATGTTCACACCGCCGCCCTTGATCGCACGGCATCCGGCGCGCCATCCCTGCTCTTCTAAAAAGCTTGCCAGGAACTCAACGCGCTCTGGATTTGAAAGGCGAAATTCAAGCCGATAAGCCTTTGTGGGGTCTGTAAAGGATGCGCTGGCGATCATCAGGCCGCGCAAAAAATGTCCCATACAATGCGGACAGACAAACACTGGAGGTGCGGTGTACTCCTTATACAATTCCTCAGATGGAAATAGCAAAACAGAACCATTGAGCAGCGCGGTACGGCGATATTGGTCGCGAAAGGCCTTGGCGCATTCGCGTCGGGCCGCCGTGCCGGACAGTACCAGCACAAGGCAGTTCTCGCGCAACTCGCGCAGATCGTAAAGCAGCCCCTTTGCATAAGCGGCCTTGCAGCACCGCGCGTGCGGTGCGCCATCGATCAGTTCCTCTTTTACAGAAAGCGAATAATTCATTTTCCACACGGCACGAACCGCAGCTCCGGCTGCAGCAGAATGCCCCTTTCCTTTTGCACGATTTTTTGAATCTTTTCAATCAGCTGCATCACGTCGTGTGCCGTGGCGCCGCCAAGGTTAACAACAAATCCCGCGTGCTTTTGCGATACGGCTGCACCGCCGATCTGCAAGCCCTTCAGTCCCAGCTCATCCAGGATCCGCGCAGCGAAAAGCTGCGGTGCAGGACGTAAGAAGCAGCTACCTGCACTTGGGTGATCCAGGGGTTGGGCGGCGGATCTTGCGCGATTCTGCTGTCGGATCCTTTGTAAAAGCTCAGTAGGATCTCCGTGGCTTTTTAAAAGCAGGTCTGCCGACAAAATCACCCACGGTTTTTCTTGAAATATGCTTTTTCGATAAGAAAAGCTCAACTGATTGTTAAAATACGTCTTTATTTTATCCTCTAACGGATCATAGACACACACGCTTTTTATCACGTCGGAAAGCGCGCCGCCGTAGGCACCGGCGTTCATAAACACGCCGCCGCCAAGGCTGCCGGGAATGCCGCCGGCAAATACAAGATCGCCAAATCCGCATCTTGCGGAGTGGTAGGCAAGCAGGATCAGCGGTGTGCCGCACCCGGCAAAAATTCCGTCGGATCGTTCTCTCATCCCCTGCAGGCGTGCGGTGGAGATCAGAACGGTTTTGATGTCTTCGTCCGGGAAAAGAAGATTTGTTCCCCTTCCCACAATATAATAAGGTGCTTTGGCATTATGGCAAAGGCGCACAGCCTCAATAAGCTCAAGCGTGCAATCCGGCTCGATCAAAAGTGAGGCAATGCCACCGATGCGAAAGCTGCAAAGCAATGCGGTCAGCACCCCGCGGCGATAAGAAATATTTTTGCTTTTTAAAACGTCCTCAAGCAGCTTGATCATTTGCCGAGAACCAAGGGGATCACTTCCCCAAGGTTCTTTACGGTATAGGTGATCTTCAGGTGGTCGGGGGCAGGCTTTGCGCCCGGGTTATACCAACAAATGTCCAGCCCGGCGTTGGCGCCGCCCTGCATATCCGAGGAAAGCGAGTCGCCAATCACAAGCGCATTTTTTGACTTGTAATCCGGGATGGCTGCAGCAACGGCATCAAAATATTCTCGCCGCGGCTTTTCAAAGCCCAGCTCCTCAGAAATAAAAAGGTCCTTGAAAAATTTACGCAAGGGCGATCCTTCAAATCGACTGCGTTGTACGGTGCTGATGCCGTTTGTAATGATGTACATGTCGCAATGCCCTGCAAGCTCACCGCACACCTCAAGCGCCTCTGGCATCAGGTGCCCCTTTTGCGCGAGAAAGTCAGTATAGGCCTTTGCCATGCGCTCTGCATTTGCATCAATGCCGTAGTGCGCAAAGAAATCGCGAAATCTTTGCACGCGCAGCGCATCCTTTGTGACCTCACCGCGCTCCAGCTTTTTCCAAAGCCCATCGTTGATGGCGCTATAGACAGCAACCATACCGGGCGCGCGGGGTATTTCAAGTGCCTGCAGCGCATCAAGCAGCGCTTCGCGCTCGGCACGGTAAAAATCAAACAAGGTGTTGTCTGCATCAAACAACAGGATCTGATATTTCGGCAAAAAGCTCCCACCCTTCCTAGTGTTTCTTCTATTATAACGGATTTTTTGAAAAATTTCAATACACAAGCGCAACTTTCCGCGATTTTTCTCTTGCAATATTATATTTTTTGTAGTATAATAATATTTAAACATTGGTTTTTGAAGGGCGGTGAGCTGAAAATGCAAAAGAAAGAGATCAAAATCGGGCTTGTCGGTTACGGCTTTATGGGAAAAACACACGCATATGCCGTATCGGCGCTTCCCTTCTTTTTTGGGGATCTCCCCTTTACCGCCAAGGTCACGGGCGTTGTTACACGCAGCCTTGAAAAATCCGCTGCCGTGGCAAGTGACATTGGCGCACAAAACGCCTTTGCAAGCGAGGCTGAGCTGATCGCCTCCGACGTGGACGTGATCGACATCTGCACCCCGAACATTTGCCACCTGGAAACCGCCAAGGCGGCGCTTGCGGCGGGAAAGCACGTATATTGCGAAAAGCCCCTGGCTGATACCCTTGCCGCCGCTGAGGAAATGGCGCTGCTTGCAAACAACTCCGGCAGGATCTGTACGGTCGTTTTTAACAACCGCCACCTTGCCGCTGTGCAGCGTGCAAAGCAGCTGATCGACGAGGGAAGGCTTGGCAATATCCTTTCCTTCCACTTTGATTATCTGCACAATTCCTGCGTGGATCCGCAGCGAAAGGCAGGTTGGAAGCAGACTGCCGCCGTTTGCGGCAGAGGCGGCGTGCTTTTTGACCTTGGTGCGCATATCATTGATCTTGCCGTGCTGCTTTGCGGCAAGCTGAAAAGCGTTACCGGCAAGGCACAGATCGCATATCCCACCCGTGCAGGCAGTGACGGTTCCCCTTGGGTAACCGATGCGCCGGAAGCGTTTTATATCACCGCAAGGGCGGAAAACGGCGCCGTGGGCACCATTACCTCAAGCAAGCTTTCTACCGGCTGTAACGACGATCTGCATTTTCAGATCTACGGCAGCAAGGGCGCACTGCGCTTTTCGCTGATGGACCCCAACTACCTTGAATTTTATGATGCTACGGTGCAAAACGCTCCTTACGGTGGGCTTGCAGGCTTTACCAGGATCGAGTGCGTGGGGCGCTACCCTGCCCCTGCAGGTGCGTTCCCTTCCCCTAAGGCTGCCACCGGTTGGCTGCGCGGCCACGTGATGAGCATGTATCATTTCTTAAATGCCGTTTACGAAGAAAAGCAAAATTCCCCCACCTTTGCGCATGCCGCATACGTGCAACGTGTGATGGAAGCCGCGCTGCGCTCAGATGAGTGCGGGTGCGAGGTGGAGATATGACGCGCCTGATCGGCCTTACCGGTAAAAGCGGTGCCGGCAAGGGTGCCGTTTGCAGCATTTTTAAAAAGCACGGCTTTCCCGTGATCGATGCCGATCGTGTGTATCACGAAATGCTGCAGGAAAGCAACGCCTGCACAAGCGAGCTGATCTCGGCCTTTGGATGCGGGATCGCGGCCGAAAACGGCGGCGTGGACCGCAAGGCGTTGAGCCGTGCCGTGTTTGCAAGCGAGGATGTACAATCCGCCTTGCATACTTTGAACGGGATCACCCATAAATATATTATGGCAAACGTTAAGGAGCTGCTGCTGGAGTACGGCAAAAAAGGTGCTTCGGCGGTTGTGTTTGACGCACCGCAGCTGTTTGAGGCCGGTGCCGATCGTTTGTGTGACGTTGTTCTTGGCATCATTGCAGAGGACGACGTCTGCGTGCAGCGCATTATCGAGCGTGATGGGATCGATGAGCAAACGGCACGCCGCAGGCTTGCGGCACAGCATGATAATGCTTTTTTCAAGGAGCGCTGTGATGCCGTGATCGAAAACAATTACCGGGATATTCAGCCCCTTTCCCTTGAGGTTTGCCGCTTTATTGAAACGCTTGGGGTGTGATGCCGATTGAAGCCGTTTTCCGGCAAAAAATACAAAGCTATACTGCTTTTGCTGTGCCTGTGCCTGCTCTTTTTGTTTTTGGCGCAGCTTCTCATGCAGCCAACTTTACGCGAGCGCGCGTGCGTGAATGATGCGCGCGCGGCAAGCAAGGAGTTTGGGGTGCCGCTTGCCCTGGTTCTTGCAGTGTGCCGTACAGAAAGTAATTTTCAAAGCGGTGCCGTTTCAAGCGCCGGTGCTTGCGGACTGATGCAGCTTTTGCCCGAAACCTTTGCTTTTTTGCGGGACGAGCGGCTTTGCGAGACGCATGCCGATGCCGATATCTTTGATCCGCTGACAAATCTCCGGTACGGCAGCTATTATCTTTTTTATCTTTTGGAAAAATTTGAAAATACAGAAACGGCGCTTGCCGCTTACAACGCGGGTGAGGGGCGGGTCACAGAATGGCTGCGCGATCCGGCACTTTCTCCGGATGGCAAAAGGCTTTTGCATATCCCCTTTCCCGAAACGGCCGCATACGTTGAAAAAACGATGGCGGCATTTGAAAAATATCAAGAAAAATATCCTTTTTAAGGAGTTAGCAGTATGAAAGACAGCAAAAAATGGAGCGAAAAGCTCTGCTACAGCAAAAAAAGCGTTTATCAGAGATGCGAGGATGCCGGTATTGAGGCGGCCTATGAATATGCCAAGGGCTATGCGGCGTTTCTGGATGCCGCAAAGACCGAGCGCGAGGCTGTACGGGAGAGCATCCGCCTTGCTGAGGAAAAGGGCTTTCGCCCCTATCGCCTTGGTGAAAAGATAAAGGCGGGCGATAAGCTTTATTACAATAATCGCGGCAAAAATCTGTTTGTTTTCAGCATCGGTAGCGAGCCGATCGACAAGGGCATTCGCATTTGTGCTGCGCATATCGATTCTCCGCGTATCGACCTTAAGCAATGCCCCTTGTATGAGGAAGGCGGCATGAGCTTTTTCAAAACGCATTATTATGGCGGCATCCGCAAGTATCAATGGCTGGCCATCCCCTTGGCGCTGCACGGCGTTGTGGCCAAGAAGGACGGCAGCGTTGTTGAGGTCAATATCGGCGAGGCGGATACCGACCCTGTGTTTTATATCAACGATCTGCTCCCCCACCTCAGCCACGGCGACGATAAAAAGCCGCTTGGCGATGCCATCTCCGGCGAAAAGCTGAACGTTCTGGTCGGCAGCCGCCCCTTTGACAGCGAGGGTGAGAGCGACTCGATCAAGCTGCGCACTCTTTACCTGCTGCATGAAAAATACGGCATTACAGAAGAAGATTTTCTTTCTGCCGAGCTTTGCGTTGTGCCCGCCTTTAAGGCGCGCGATATCGGCCTTGACCGCTCGCTGATCGGTGCTTACGGTCACGACGACCGCGTTTGCGCTTATCCTGCGCTTTGCGCCGTTCTGGATAATACCGACTCGGCCCATACCACCATGTGCGTGCTTGCGGACAAGGAAGAAACGGGCAGCGAGGGCAGCACGGGCATGAAGAGCGATCTTTTGCTTGATCTGATCAACGCGATCGCCGGCTCACTCGGCGGCGATCCCGCCGTGGTGCGCGCCGCTTCCAAGTGCCTTTCCGCCGACGTTTCCGCTGCATTTGACCCTAACTTTTCCGATGTGTTTGAAAAGAAAAACGCCGCCCTGCTTTCTGCCGGCGTGGTGCTGACCAAGTTTACCGGCGCACGTGGAAAATCCTCTACCAACGATGCGGATGCCGAGTATATCGCCTGGCTGCGCAATATTCTGGACGAGGAGCAGGTGGTATGGCAGTCTGCCGAGCTTGGCAAGGTGGATTGCGGCGGCGGTGGTACCGTTGCCAAATTTATTGCTCAGCACAATATCGAAACCGTGGATCTCGGCGTTCCCGTGATCGCCATGCACGCCCCTTATGAGGTGATCGCCAAGGTCGACCTTTACGAAACGCTGCGCGCCTTTACCGCTTTCTGCCGCAAATGATCGAGGAATCCTTACAGATCATCGAGGCGAGATTTGCTGAGCTGGAGGCCAAGAGCATGGATCCGGCGGCGCACGCCGACGCAAAGTCTGCTACGCTTTTGATGAAGGAATATCGCTCGCTGCTCCCGATGGCTGAAAAGATCAAGGAGCTGCGCACAACGCAAGCCGATGCCAGGGAGGCGCGGATGCTTTGCGAGAGCGAGCAGGATCGCGAGCTTTTAGAGCTTGCCGCTCTTGAGCTGCGTGAGCTTTCACAGCGCGAGGAGCAGCTTTTACGTGAGCTGCAGATCATGCTGATCGCCAAGGACCCCAATGACGATAAAAATATTATCGTTGAGATCCGTGCAGGCGCGGGTGGCGAGGAAGCGGCGCTGTTTGCTGCGGTTCTCTACCGTATGTATACTATGTATGCCGACGCCGCAGGCTTTCGCACCGCGCGTCTTTCCTCAAACGAAACCGAGCTTGGCGGCTTTCGCGAGATCACCTTTTCGCTTGAGGGAGAGGCTGCTTTTTCAAAATTTAAATTTGAATCCGGCGTGCATCGCGTACAGCGCGTGCCCGTGACCGAGTCGCAGGGCCGCATCCAGACCTCTACCGTAACGGTTGCCGTGCTGCCCGAGGCGGATGAGGTGGAGATCGTGATCGACCCCTCCGATATCGTGATGGAGTCCTGTAAAAGCTCTGGTGCCGGCGGTCAGCACATCAATAAGACCGAGTCTGCCGTACGTCTGACGCACAAGCCCACCGGCATTGTTGTAGAATGTCAGGAGGAGCGCAGTCAGTTTAAAAACCGCGATAAGGCCATGAAGATGCTGCGTGCCAAGCTGTTTGATATCAAACAGCGCGAGCAAAACGAGAGGATCGCCGGTGCGCGCCGTGACCAGGTGGGCACGGGAGATCGCAGCGAGCGCATCCGCACCTATAACTATCCGCAAAACCGCGTGACCGATCACCGCATTGGATTGACGCTTTATAAATTGGATAAAATGCTTGACGGCAACATTCAGGAGCTGATCGATGCTCTTGTCGCCGAGGAAATTGCGAGAAAATTGCAAGGTGAAACAAAATGAACACCGAGTTACTGGAGATCCTCACCCTTTGCGGGAACGAGGATAAAATAGCCCGCGCAGCCGACATTCTGCGGCGCGGTGGGCTTGTAGTGCTACCGACAGAAACCGTTTACGGCTTGGGCGGTATCGCTACCTCAGAGAATGCCGCAAGGGCGATCTATGAAGCCAAGGGGCGTCCCTCGGACAACCCATTGATCATTCATATTGCAGACCCTGCCGATGCAGAGCTGTACGCCGTGACCAACGATACGTATTATCGCCTGGCAAGGCAATTTATGCCGGGGCCGCTGACGGTGATCCTGCCCAAAAAGGACACGATCCCCTATTCGGTCACGGGCGGACTTGACACCGTTGCGGTGCGCTGCCCCGCGCATCCCGTGGCAAACGCCCTGATCCGCGCGACCGGTGCGGCGATCGCCGCGCCCTCTGCCAATCGCTCAGGCCGCCCCTCCCCCACCTGTGCTGCTCACGTGATCGAGGATCTGATGGGGCGTGTTGATGCCATCATCGACGGCGGCGAATGCGAGGTCGGGCTGGAATCCACTATCGTAAAGATCGAGGGAGATAAGGGCGTTTTACTGCGCCCCGGCGGGATCACGCCTGACGCGCTTTCCTGCGTTTGTGAGATATCGGTGGCACCTGCCGTTACTGCGGCTCTTGCCGCAAACGAGCGCCCGCTTTCCCCCGGTATGAAGTACCGTCATTATGCCCCCAAGGCACCCCTTGTGCTGCTTGACGGCAGCAAGGAGGCTGTGCTTTTGCGCTTGCAGGTGCTTGCCGCAGGTGAGCAGGTGGGTATTCTTTGCTATGACGAGGAAATTCCCCTTTTGCAGGGAAAGGCAACGCTGTTTCCGGTTGGAGCACGTGCCGATCTGCAAACACAGGCACACCGCTTGTTTTCTGCCCTGCGCGAGGCCGATGCGCACCCTGCGCTGACCAAGCTTTACGCGCATTTACCCCCAAAGGAAGGGCTTGGACTTGCCCTTTATAACCGATGCATACGCGCCGCGGCTCACACCGTGGAAACGATAGAATAACAACTAAGAAAGGATAGGACCCATGGCCAAAAAGAAAAATAAGCCGGTCACCGACCTCTCCCAGATCATCCCTGCCCCCGCAACTCCGCAGCCGATCACAGAAACCATCGAGAAAAACTACATGCCCTACGTTATGAGCGTGATCATTTCCCGAGCTATTCCCGAGATCGACGGCTTGAAGCCCTCGCACCGAAAGCTGCTTTATACTATGTATAAAATGGGGCTGCTCAGCGGAGGACGAACCAAGAGCACCAACGTTGTGGGCCAGACGATGAAGCTGCATCCACACGGCGATGCCGCCATTTATGAAACGATGGTGCGTCTAACGCGCGGCTACGCGGCGCTGCTGCACCCACTTGTAGACTCTAAGGGTAGCTTTGGTAAGCAGTATTCCAGCGATATGAAATACGCTGCCTCGCGTTATACCGAGGTCAAGCTGGATAGCTTTTGCCAGGAGCTGTTTGCCGGTATTGACAAGGATGCCGTTGAGTTTGTAGATAACTACGATAGCACAATGAAGGAGCCGGTCCTGCTGCCCACCACCTTCCCCAACGTGTTGGTCACCCCCAACGTGGGCATTGCGGTAGGCATGGCATCCAATATCTGCTCGTTCAACCTTGCGGAGATCTGCGACGGCACCATTGCGCTTTTGCGCAACCCTAAAACCAGCGTGGACAAGCTGCTTGATATCATCAAGGCGCCCGACTTTTCCGGTGGCGGCTATATCATCTACGACCGCGAGCAGATGCGCCGCATTTACGAAACGGGCCAGGGCTCGTTCCGCATCCGTTCGCGCTACAGCTACGATAAGGCGGCAAACTGCATTGATATTTTGCAGATCCCCTATTCCACCAGCATCGAGGCGATCCTGGACAGCATTTCTTCTCTTGTAAAGGAAGGAAAGCTCAAGGAAGTGGTAGATTTCCGAGATGAGATCGACTTGAACGGCTTTAAACTGACACTGGACCTCAAAAAGGGTGTGGATCCCGACCAGCTGATGAATCGCCTTTACAAGATCACCCCCCTTGAGGATAGCTTTAAGTGCAACTTTAATATTCTGATCAACTCTGCCCCGCAGCAGTTGGGCGTTGTGGATATTTTAAAGGAATGGATCAAGTTCCGCACCGAGTGCGTGCGCCGCGAGCTGCGCTTTGATCTAAAGAAAAAACGTGATCGCCTGCATCTGATCACCGGACTTTCCAAGGTGCTGCTTGACATTGACAAGGCGATCAAGATCATCCGAAACGCCCAGACCGACGAGCAGGTCATCACCGATCTGATGGCAGGCTTTGGCATTGACGAGATCCAGGCCGAGTATATTTCCAACATCAAGCTGCGTAACCTGAACAAAAACTACATTCTTAACAACATCAAAGAGGCACAGGATCTCAGAAACGATATTGCGGATATGGAAGCAACGCTGGCAGACGAGCTGAAGCTCCGCCAGAAGATCGCAAATCAGCTTTCCGATATCAAGAAAAAGTATGGCAAGCCGCGTGAATCGCAGCTGATCGATGCCTCTGAGGTGGTTGAGGTGGTTGAAGAAGCGCAGGTAGAAAATTATCCCGTGCGTCTTGTGCTGACCAAGGAAGGATACTTCAAAAAGATCACCTTCCGTTCTCTGCAGGGAAACGACGAGCAAAAGCTGAAGGATGGCGATGCCATCAACCAGATCATTGATGCAGAAAACGCGGATCAGCTGATCTTCTTTACCGACAAGGCACAGATCTATCGCGTGGCCGTAGACGATTTTGAGGCGACCAAGGCCTCTGCCTTCGGTGACTTCCTGAACGGCAAGCTTAAAATGAGCCCCGACGAGCGTCCGCTTTTGATGCGTGTGCAAAACGAATACGTAGAGGGCGAAAATATGGTGTTTATCTTTGCCAACGGCAAGGGTGTGCGCACGCCGCTGAAGGCATATGAGACCAAGGGTAACCGCCATATGCTCAAGGGCGTGTATTCCACCGCCTCGCCGCTTGTGGGAATGTTTTATGAAAACGAAAAGCAGCCCTTTGAGATCATGATGGTCACTGACCGCGAGCGCGCGATCGTATTTAAATCCTCGCTGATCCCCTTTATGTCCACCAAGGGCTCACACGGAAACAATCTGATGACACTTGGGCGCTATGAAAAAGCGGTAACGCTTGCCACCACCGATTTTGCCGAGCTCATTGGCGATGCCAAGGGCTTCCGCCGCACTAAGCTCCCTGCAACGGGACAGCCGCTGGATTCTGCCGGCGAGCAGCTTTCTATTGATAAACTTTGAATGGAGATAAAAACATGAAAGACAAGAAAATTCAAAAAAGACCCGTAAACCTTTGGGTCAAGATCCTGATCTACATCCTGGTAGCCCTGATGGTGATCGGTCTTGCCACCTACACCATCATGATGATCGTTCAGCAGATCGCCGAGGCCAACAAGGACGAAACCCCCAAGGATGAAGCCGGAAACGTTGACATTGGCACGCAGACCCCTACTGACGACGGCCACGACCACGCCGATCACGACGAAAACAGCGACGAATACTATTGATCGCAAAAGGACTGCCGCCAAGCGGCAGTCCT
>JAZNNA010000019.1:0-4345 GCA_045580065.1 Eubacteriales bacterium | reverse complement strand
TCTCTACCTTGTCTTCCTAAGACCGCTTGGCCTCCGACTTATTGACGAGGCTGACCGCACAAACGAGATGTGCGCCAAGCTTTGGGTCACGCGCTTTGAAAAGCTGCTTGACAGCGGCCTGCCCTTCCACAAGGTGGGTGTTGCACACCTCACCTGCCCCCTGTTTGCCCCCGAAAAAACGGCGGAGAACGCCGTGGAATGTCTGTCGCTGATCAAGAGCGAGGATATGTACCGTCTGTTTGACAAAACCGCAAAATGTGGCATGGGTGTGGAGCTGAACTTCAACGCCAAAAAGGCAGAGGAGATCGGCGCCGTTGACGAGGTGCTGCGCCCCTATCGCATTGCGGCGGAATGCGGGTGCAGGTTCTATCTCGGGTCTGATGCGCACGTTCCTGCCGAGTTGGATAAGGCAAAGGAAAACTTTGAACGTATGGTATCCTTGCTTGACCTTGACGAGGATCAGAAATTTAAGATCTGAAATAAAAATCCCTCCGCACAGCGGAGGGATTTTTATTTATTCATTTTTCTGATTTTCGGCAAATGCCAGAAAGCAGGAGTAGATAAGCGTGGGGCCGACGTTGAAAAAGTGGCAGTCAAGCATGCTCATACAAAGCAGCGCGAGGATGGAAACGGCGATAAAGATTTTTTCGTCTGTGCGGTTTTTGATAAACAGCCTTACCGTTTGATAGCGGTGGAACAGATACGCGCCAAGCCCCACGATACCGCAGGAGGCCAGCAGCTGCACAAAGGTATTGTGCCAGCGCCCCGGAAATATGCTGATAAACGCGTCAACGTCCGACCAGATCCATCCGAACGCCTGGCTGTTTTCCACGCTGTTCAGCACGTAAAAGGCGGAGCCGAAGATGGGATGCTTTTTAAAGAATTCCAGACCGATGCGGTAAAGCTCCAGGCGGGTATTGGACTCCAGCCCGTTTGCAAAAATAGTTTGCAGCAGCGTTTCGCTGCCCAAAAGCACGATCCACACAAAGGCAACGCCCGCCGCAGCGCAGACACCCGTTAAAATGCGCGGGAGAAGATAGCGCGAGCGGATCAGCGTTACGACGCAGCACAGCAGATAGATGCCGCCCGCTGCAAGGATAGCAGCGCGTGAGCAGGTCAGCAGGGCCGTTGCGCAAAACAGCAACGCCAAGAGGTTATTTAAGATCACGTGCTTGCCCTTGCAGATAAAGTAAAAGGCAAACGGCAGCGCCATCACGGGGATCAGGCCGATATTGGTGCTGATGCCCCAGCCGAGATAGATGTTTACTTTATTGACAACACCGTCAACGATCACCTCGTTGATGCGGTAGACGTTCAGCAGCTCCACGCTGATAAGAATTCCCATCAGCACGCCGACCGTGGGCAGATAGCTGCCGTTTACCCGGTCCCAATGCACCATATAGGTCAAAATAAGGTAAAACAGCGCCACGGCGATCAGCTGCAGCAGCGCAAAGCCAATGTTTTTCAGCGCGATCTGCGTGTATCCCTTGCTTGCCACACCGGAAAGAAGATAGGCAGCGCCAAGCGCCAGCATACCGTACAGGAGCGTGGGCTTCTTTTTGGAAAAGGAGCGAAAGCCAAGCGCGGGGTCAACACAAAGGCGATACAAAACGGCACAGACCACCACCGCACCCGCGATCAGGATCACGGCAGCGCCACCCGCAAGCGAGAAAATAGAGGCGGGGTTTTGGCCGGGGTTGTTTGCGGTTCCGGGCAGCAGATAGCAGGTGACCACAAGCGGCAGCACCAGGCGCAGATCGGTACCAAACACGCAAAGATACAGCATCAAAGCTCCGCAGCCTGCGTAATAATACAGCTCGCCGCCAAAGACGTTGGCAAGAATTGCCAGAAGCGTTAAAAGAAGCAGAAAGTACTGCGAGTGTAGAAATTTATTCAATTTTTCGGCAAATGGAAGCTCCGGCAAGCGGTAAGGCTTTTCTTCTATTGCAGAAAACATTGCGCACTCCTTTTAAATCAAAGCATTTTCAACCATTGTATATTGTATCACTTTTTTGGCGCGGTGTCAAGGCTATGAAAGCATCTTGCGCACACGGGCGCCCGTATTGTATTTTTTTGCCATTCTTATAAAAAACGCTTGACAATTCTCTGCTACTATCCTATAATAGATGCATTATAAAAAACGGAGTACTTTATGGAATTTGTCGTTTACTTATTTGCCATTTTAAAAAATATGATATACGGCTCCACCGTGTTTTTCACGGGTGAGCTTTCTGCCTCGGTGGACGTATTGGACGTGCTGGCGCTGCGATATCTGATGAGCCTTGTTGTGTTCTGGCTTTTAAAGCTGCTGCGCGTGATCAAGATCGAGGTTGGCATCAAGGACTTTTTCAAAAAGGGTGAGCGCACGGGCGCTTTGAAAAATCTTTTGCTGACAGCACTTTTCGAACCGGTGCTGTATATGCTGTTTGAAACGCTGGGCGTTTTTTCCACCACCACGGTCACGGCGGCGGTGATCCTTGCTCTTGCCCCCATCACCTCCTGCATTTGCGAAATGATCTTTTTGGGTGAGCGCAACACGCTTTTGCAAAAGATCTTTCTTGCCCTTGGCATTGCGGGCGTGGTCTTTATCGCCGTTAACACCAACACCTCCGACGGGCAAAATTCGGTGCTTGGTATCATCTTTTTGCTGCTTGCCGTTTGCACGGGGTCGCTGTTTTCGGTGTTCTCGCGCCGCTCGTCAAAAAGCTTTTCCGCAATGGAGATCACCTATATCTCCTGTGCGCTGGGTGCAGTCGTATTCAACGCTGCCAACGTGATCCGCCATCTTGTACGCGGCGATATCCTTTCCTACTTCAACCCCTATTTTGACGTGGATAACCTCATCGGCTTTGTGGTGCTTGCGATCCTTTCCACCGTTGTTGCCACGGCGATGAACAATTTTGCGCTCTCTCATATGCAGGTTTCTACCATGGCAGCATTCGGCGGCCTGTCTACCCTCACCACCATTTTTATCGGCGTGATCTTTGGCGGCGAGGAGCTTTATTACTTCCACTATATCGGGCTTTCCCTGATCCTTGCGCGTATGATCGGCGTGAGCGTGATCGCCATTCGACGCGACAGACAAAAAGCGATTCAATCGGAAAACGCCCCCTCACCGCAAACGAGCGACTAACAAAAAACGCCCCATTATGGGGCGTTTTTTGTTGTTTGGTGGAGCTAAACAACACGAATTTAAAACGACGAACGAACTTTCACACACTGACACACGTAACGTTTTTGTTCCGCCTCTATAACAAAAAATAAAGATTATTTTATTACCATAGAAATAAATTGCGTTCATAAGTATCACGAGTAGAACCCAAGATGATCCCCACTCCATCACTTGAATGATATTAGCGATTTTTTCTGCACGTCCGATATTTGCACTTTCAGCTGCGAAGCCGTATGTAATTTTGATTTAAATGTATTGTTTTACTATTTCTTCCGTCAATAAGCTCGCCGAATCCGCGTCGCAATAAATGGTGCAATCCAAGTGTTTTTTCAAAAGTGTAGCAGGCACTTCGGGTGTTAAATCACGCGTCAACGTATTATAAACCGCCTCCGCTTTTACTTTGTAAGGTACAACGGAAATAATTGATTTGCATTTCATAATTTGCGAGCAAGTCATAGAAATCGCCTGCTTATACGTTTCGTCTATATTCTTAAACCAACCTTCGCCGATTTGTTGTTGCAAGCAACGCGCGTCAAGAGTAACAACCTTATACGTTCTCGTATCGTAAAAATCTGCAGGGGGATCGTTGAACGCAATATGTGCGTTTTCACCAATACCGATCAAGCCTACGTCCACGGGCTTTTCATTCAGCAACGCCGTCAACTTAACAATCGTGTCTTCGGGCTCGCCTTTCCCATCGATCAAATACGCTTTTTTTAGGTTTACCTTGTTAACGAAGCGATCAAGCAGATAGCGCTTAAAGCTTGCGGGATGTTCTTCGCTAATGCCTACGTATTCGTCCAAGTGGAACATTTCCACTTTGCTCCAATCCACGTTTTCTTTGACGATCTCATCAAAGAACGGGAATTGCGATGCCCCAGTCGAAAGCAAAATGCGAGCATAGCCTGCATCGCGATTGCCGCATTGATCAACGCCGCCGCTTGTTTAGAGGAAGCCTTTCCAATTTCTTCCTTCGTTTTCCCAATAACAAGTTTCATATTTTTCTCCTTTTGTGATAACTTGCTTTATATTTAAAATTCAGAAAAGCCTTGAAAAAACAAGGCTTTTCTGGGCGATATCTTTTTTATCGCCCTTTAATGGTGGATCCGAGGGGAGTCTGAACCCTACAGGCGCGCGTTGCGCGGCTGCTTAAAGGTGCACTAAGCCTCAGAG
>JAZNNA010000018.1:0-5626 GCA_045580065.1 Eubacteriales bacterium | reverse complement strand
GCTCTCGGTGTTTGCTCAACAACCCCAAAAGGCGCGCAGATGCTCACGGTCACCCATCGAAACGGGTGTACAGATGCCTGCGGAAGGGAGCAGCAGCCACGCAGAGCTTCAAACGGGCGTACAGATACTTACGGGAGGTGGGTGGGCGGCCCGCGCGGCCACCTCAAGCAGACAATCCCGGCAGCTTGTACCCGACGCCCGTGCGCGGAGCGGGTGAGTGATCTGCGGCACTCTATTGGGAATTCCGCGGGCGAAAACTGCGGATTTTCTTTTGTTCCACGTGAAACAGCAGGGGCTCACGGCTCTCACTCGCGGAATTTGCCGCAAATTACCACCGCCTTGCCGGAATTTCCCCGTCTATTCTTCCAAAAGGGCTGCGGCATCGTATCATGCTTTACCAAAGCCCTCTATTCTCCGCGCAAGCATCGCGCTCCTTCTATTTCCTTGCTTCTCGCAAAAAGCCCCAACGACGGCCCGACGCCACCCCAAAACACAAAGGCATCCTTTTCTCTGCCCCGCGCGGCGGCGTTTTTCTTTCTTTTCGCCCGCAAGTACCCCCCTCGCGCTCCCCCACAAGCACAACCCTCATACCCGCAAGCGCAAATACGTTTGAGCCAAGCGCGCATTTGCGCGTGTGCAGAGGCGCGCCTCGCGAGAAAATATAAAGTTTTTTGGCAAAAGATATTGCAAAAGATCGCGGGAGATGCTATAATAATACCACGCAAACGACCGATGGAAGGGAGGAAGGAGGGCCGAAATGAGCAAGATCATTGCACTTGCCAACCAAAAGGGCGGTGTGGGAAAGACCACGTCCGCCGTTAATATCGCTGCAAGTCTTGGCGTTTTGGGCTATAAAACCCTTCTTACCGACCTCGATCCGCAAGGAAGCGCAACCAGCA
Source organism: Eubacteriales bacterium (assembly GCA_045580065.1). Taxonomy (GTDB): domain Bacteria; phylum Bacillota; class Clostridia; order Oscillospirales; family CAG-272; genus Firm-07. The sequence continues at coordinate 4,727 of JAZNNA010000018.1, read as the reverse complement.
GCCTTGGGGTTGCAAAGAAAAGCCTGCGCTTTACCGTGGCGGATCTTTTGATCGGAGGGTGCCGCGCAAAGGATGCGATCCTTGAAACAAGATTTGATAATCTCGATCTTTTGCCCGCAAACATCCACCTTGCGGCCACCGAATACGATCTTTTGGAGGGCGAGGGCGCAGAAAATCATCTGCGCGAGGTGCTTTTGCCCCTGAAGGAGTATTACGATTTCATTATTTTAGACTGTCCCCCCTCGCTTGGTATGCTCACGGTCAACGCCATGGTAGCCGCCGACGGTGTGGTGATCCCCATGCAGTGCGAATATTTCGCGCTGGAAGGGCTTTCGCAGCTGATGCTGACGGTTTCGCGCATGAAAAAGCGCTATCGTCCCACGCTTGCGATCACCGGCATCCTGGTTACCATGTATAACGGAAGGCTCACGCTTTCCGGTCAGGTGCTTGCCGAGCTGAAAAAGCACTACGGCGAGCAGGTTTTTGAGGCAAAGGTATCGCGTAACGTCAAGCTTTCTGAGGCTCCGGGCTTTGGAAAACCCGTTTATTACCACGATAAGACCTCAAAGGGAGCAAAGGAATATTTGCAGGTGGCAGAGGAATTGCTGCACCGCACGTAAAATAAAAAGTGTCACAAAAACATAAAAAAGGAGGAAATTTCCCCATGGCAAAAAAGCCCGGCGGTCTTGGAAGAGATTTTTACGCCATTTTGGACGACAATATCATGGATATGAAGGAGGGCGCTGCCACAACGCTCCGTATTTCAGAGGTAGAGCCGCGTGGAGATCAGCCCCGCAAGCAATTTGATAAGGAAGCCCTGGAGGCTCTGGCAGATTCCATCGCCTCTTACGGCGTGCTGCAGCCGATCCTGGTGCGCCCCAACCCCAATTTTGACGGCGCATTTGAGATCATTGCGGGCGAACGCCGCTGGAGAGCCGCCAAAATGGCGGGACTTACCGAGATCCCTGCCATCATTCTGGACGGCGACGACCTGAAAACCGCGCAGATTGCCGTGATCGAAAACGTACAGCGCGAGGATCTGAACGTTGTGGAAGAAGCATTCGCCTATCAGGCGCTGATCCAGCGCTTTGACCTCACTCAGGAGCAGGTTGCAAAGCAGGTGGGCAAATCCCGCCCCGCAGTAGCCAATCTTTTGCGCCTTCTTGACCTTCCCGAGGAGGTTTTGGAGCAGCTGAAGGCCGGCGACATCACCGCAGGACACGCAAGAGCCCTGCTTGGCCTGAACGATCCGGAAAAGATCGCCCCCCTCGCCAACCGCGTGATCGCCAAAAACCTTTCGGTACGCGAGACCGAGGTGCTGGTCCGCCGCGAAAACATGCCCGTGCCGGAGGAGCTGCCTGACATCACCGGCGCACCGCAAAACCGCGCGTGGATGCAGGACTTGGAGCGCCGCACCCGCGAAACGCTTGGTCGCAAGGTGAAAATTACGCAAAACGAAAAGAAAAAGTCGATCGAGCTGTTCTACGAGGACGATCAGGACATGGAAGCGCTGCTGATCTCGCTTTGCGGCGCAGATTTTTTCAAGGAATAACAGATTTTTAAAAGAGGTATAGCACAATGTTAGACATTAAATGGCTGAAAGAGAACGCAGAATACGCAAAAGAGCGCCTGGCAACCCGTCAAAAGGATTACAGCGCCGATATCGACCGCCTGCTGGCGCTTGACGTAGAGCGCCGCACGCTGATCGCAGACACCGAGGCAAAGAAGGCCGAGCAGAACAAGATCTCCAAGAGCATCCCTCAGATGAAGAAGGAAGGCAAGGACGTTGCCCCCATTTTTGCCCAGATGAAGGTCCTTTCTGAGACCGTGAAGGCAGAAACCGAAAAAATTGCCGGTATTGACGCCGAAATTGAGGGAATTTTGCTTTCCATCCCCAACGTTCCCAACGAAAAAGTGCCGGTTGGCAAGGACGACAGCGAAAATCAGGAGCTTCGCCGCTGGAGCACGCCCCGTGAATTCGGCTTTGAGGCTAAGCCCCACTGGGATCTGGGCAAGGAGCTTGGCATTCTTGACCCCGACACCGCCGCAAAGGTGACCGGCACCCGCTTCCACTTCTACCGCGGCCTTGGCGCACGCCTGGAGCGCGCCGTGATCTCCTACTATCTTGACACGCACACCGAGCACGGCTACACCGAGGTGTTCCCGCCCTTTATGGTCAACCGCGACTCGATGCGCGGCACCGGCCAGCTCCCCAAATTTGAGGAGGACGCCTTCCGCGTTGCCAACAACGATTGCTTCCTGATCCCCACCGCAGAGGTGCCTGTGACCAATATGCACCGCGACGAGATCCTGGACGGCGCAAAGCTGCCCATCTCCTACTGCGCTTACTCCGCTTGCTTCCGTGCCGAGGCGGGCTCTGCCGGCAGAGATACCCGCGGTCTGATCCGTCAGCACCAGTTCAACAAGGTAGAATTGGTAAAATTTACCAGCCCCGAGACCTCTTATGACGAGCTGGAAAAGCTTACCAACGATGCCGAGCGCGTGCTGCAGGGCCTTGGTCTGCCCTACCGTGTGGTTCGCCTTTCCACCGGCGACCTTGGCTTCTCCAGCGCAATGACCTATGACATTGAGGTGTGGATGCCCTCCTACAACCGCTACGTAGAGATCTCCTCCTGCTCTGACTTTGAGGATTATCAGGCACGCCGCGCCAACATCCGCTACCGTGCAGAGGCCGGCGCAAAGCCCCGCCTTGTACACACCCTGAACGGCTCCGGCGTGGCAGTTGGCCGCACCGTTGCCGCCATTCTGGAAAACTATCAGAACGAGGATGGCTCCGTTACCGTGCCCGAGGCGCTGCGCCGCTATATGGGCTGTGACGTGATCCGCCCCGCAAGCGTATGATGCGTGCCGCGCTGACCGCTGCACCCCTTGTGTTCAGCCTTGAGCCCCGGGTGTACGAAAACTTTACGCTGGATGCCGCCACCGCCAACACGATCGGCTCGTTTGTGATCGCGCTGGGTCTTGGCATCATCGTGGCTGCACTGTATAACTACTATATCCATCGCGTGCCCGGCGCGGTGATCCGTGCGCTGCTTGCAGCGGGCGCATTCTCGCCGGAAAGCGCCAAGACCCCCGCCGAGCTGGGGCTGCTGGACAAGCCGATCGCCCTGTGGGAGCTGACGCGCGGCAACTCGCTGGCAAAGCTGATCCGCTTTGTAAGCGACGAGCAAAACGAGCAGGGCGTTTGCCTGCAGACACCAAGCACGCGCTACTATATCCCCGAGGAGCTGAAATACCGTGCAGAGGTGCGTTTTGACAAAAAGGGGAACGGCACGATGGGGCTTTTGTTTACCTGTGTCCTTGCCGTGGCAGTTTCCGCCCTTGTACTGGCGCTGCTGCCCTGGTTCCTTGGCGTGATCGATAACATGCTGTAATTACAAATAAACCGCAAAAAGAGCCACACGTGTGGCGCTTTTTGTAGTTTTGAAAGGAATTTGTCTGGTTTACACACTGTTGCTTTTTTTCAAAGGATATGCTATACTTATTCCAGAAAAGCAATTCACTTTGAAAGGAGTTTTTATGACCACCGCTTTAATCTTTCTCGTTATACTAATTCTCGCCGCTGCGGTGATATTCGCCGTCCCGATTATCATAGTATTGGTGATTCTGCGTAGCGAAAAAAAGCAGAAGCGAAATCATCCATCCCCCGTCTTTTATCCTTCCCCTTATGTTGTTTCCCAGCAAAAAGGAATACAAGGCGAACTCACCGTAAGCCATTGCCTTGGCCCCACCGTTCCCGGAGAACGATATGTTATCAACGACCTTATCCTTGTCGCCGCCAACGGAACAACTTCGCAGATAGACCATGTTCTGATTGACAGCAAGGGCGTATTGGTTGTTGAAACCAAAAATTACTCTGGGCGTATCTACGGAAATGCTACGCAAAAGGAGTGGACACAGGTGCTGGCCTACGGCGAGGTGAAGCATAAATTATACAACCCTGTTATGCAGAATCAAACACATATCAAAAGGATTACCGAAGCAATAGGGGACAATGTTCCGATAGGTTCTGCCATTGTTTTTGTGCAAGGGAATATAGAACACATCAATGCCCCCTACGTTTACAACATGCAGGGCCTTCAATGGCTTGTTTCGGCAAAATCCGACATTGAGTTTCCGGCAGGAGAAAGAACGAACGTTTACCAAAAGTTAATGACATTAAAAAGTCAAAACGCGCATCTTCGCAGCCAACACATTTTAAACGCGCAGCAAGCAAAAATGCAAGCAAGTCGAAAATACTGTCCCCACTGTCGCGCGTTGATGATACAGCAGGACACACCTACCGGAACTTTTTATTATTGCTCCAATTATCCAAATTGCACTTATCATCAGCCCTAAGCACCTCGCTACGCGAGCACTGCTCAAGGATGACGCGCAGGGGTAAGATGGCGCTCACCGCAGGCGAGGGCAGACATCAACCAGAGGGAGCCTTGGTGCTCCCGCCGTCCGTGACTGACGTGCGATGATACCTTCTATTTTCTCTCCCTCAGTCGCCTTATGGCGACAGCTCCCTCAATCAGAGGGAGCCTTGGATGAGTGCAAACAAAGTGGGCGGCACGAGGGCATATCGCTATCCCGTAGGGGGCGACGTCCCCGACGCCCCGCTCGTGTGGCATATGTAAGCCTCCCTCCGAGAGGGAGGGGGACCGCTTTAACGGTGGATGAGGTGTTTGTTGCAAAAGTAACTTTTCCTACGTAACCACCTC
>JAZNNA010000017.1:0-2331 GCA_045580065.1 Eubacteriales bacterium | reverse complement strand
ATGGCGTGCTTCGCGCCGTCGATCGCCTCGAAGGTCTTGGCGATGATATGCTCGCGCGACTGCGTCAGCACCTGGATGGTGACGTCGTCGGGGATCAGATTCTGCTCGATCAGCGTACGGCAGAAGGTATATTCGGTCTCGGAGGCGGCGGGAAAGCCGATCTCGATCTCCTTAAATCCCACGCGGCAAAGCAGCTTGAAAAAGTCCAGCTTTTCCTCAAGGCTCATCGGAATGACAAGCGCCTGGTTGCCGTCGCGCAGGTCGACCGAGCACCACACGGGGGGCTTTTCAATCGCATCCTTTTTCGTCCAATCCATCGTAACGCCGACGGGATTGAAATACTGCTTTTGATACTTGCTTTGATGTAACATAAGTCTTCCCTTTTCCTTTCTTTTTTGGGGGAGGCTTTTCGGTGAACGTGCGGGAAAACAAAAAACGCCCCTTTCACGCAACAGAAAAACCATTGCACAAAAGAGACGAAGATAAACTCCGCGGTACCACTCTGCTTGGCGCTCTGCGCCCACCTTACGCCGTGCCTATACACGGTCACTCGATAACGGGAGTTCCGTCCAAGTCTACTCGTTGCCTTTCGATTGGAAGCTCGAGGATGAGTTATCTTTCGTTTGGTATACCGTTTTGCACCAAGCAACGGCTCTCTGTAATACGCCACGAATCTTGTTTCCTGTCACAGCCTATAAATAATATATTATATTATATAACAAAGTGCAAACCTTCGTCAAGAGCTAAAGCAAAAAAACTTAGCAAAAAAAGCATTTTTTACACATCAGACAAAACAAAGGCGCGCGACGCGCACCTTTCTCGGCGTTTTGACAAAAAGCAATACCCGTTTTGCGGCTATAAAAGCAGGGCGCGCCCCACAGGACGCGCCCCTTTTTTATTTTTCGGTTTTGCTTTTGGGGTTTTGGTGGCAGCTCATCGTGCAATGCTCGCAGCCGCAGGAGCAGCCGCTCTTACCTTGCTTTTTGGCACGGATAAGGCTGAAGATGATCGCACCAACCATCAGGGCAACCACTGCGACCACAACGATATTCCCCCAGTTTTGCTGTAACCAGGCGATCATAAAATCACCCCTTTCAAACAGGAATTATTTTTTGCTTCTGACGTCCTTTTGCAGTGTGGTGGCCTCCTTGTAGGGGCGAAGCAGCATATAGCCGAGCACCGCAATGCAAAGGAAGGCAAGGATCACGCCGATCACGCCCAGTGCGCCGCTGACGTTGCCGCTAAAGAGACACCCGAGATTATAAACGATCAGCGAGATGACGTAAGCAAAGCCGCACTGATAGCCGATGGCGAATGCCGTCCACTTGGCGCTGTTCATTTCACGCTTGATGGCACCGATGGCTGCAAAGCAGGGAGCGCAAAGCAGATTGAAGATCAGGAAGGAGAAGGCGGCAAGCTTGCTCATACCCGCAAAATCCAGCACGCCCAGCACCGCTGCGATCTCCTCCTTTGCCAGAAGGCCCATCACGGTGGCAACGGCTGCCGTGGAGTTGTTAAAGCCAAGGGGCGCAAAGATCCAGGAGATGGCGCTGCCGATATAATCCAGCCAGCTTCTCACAAGCTCGTCGCTGCAGAACACAAGCTCCCCTGCCCCGTTGGTGCCAATGCTGGAGAAGAACCAGATGGCGATCGAGGAAAGCAGGATCACGGTGCCTGCGCGCTTGATGAAGGACCAGCCGCGCTCCCAGACGGAGCGGAAAATATTTTTGACGGTAGGAAGATGGTAGGCGGGCAGCTCCATCACGAAGGGAGAGGGCTCGCCTGCAAAGGGCTTGGTCTTTTTCAGGATCAGACCCGAGACGACCACGGCACCGACGCCGATAAAGTAGGTTGCCGTTGCGATCAGGGGGCTGTTGCCAAACAAAGCCGCGGCAATAAAGCCGACGATGGGCATTTTCGCGCCGCAGGGGATAAAGCCGGTGGTCATGACCGTCATGCGGCGGTCACGCTCCTGCTCGATGGTTCTCGACGCCATGATACCGGGAACGCCACAGCCCGTAGCAACCAGCATAGGGATAAACGACTTACCCGAAAGGCCGAACTTGCGGAACAGCTTATCCATGATGAAAGCCACGCGAGCCATATAGCCGCAGTCCTCCAGCAAGGAGAGCAGTAAAAACAGAATGAGCATCTGGGGGACGAAGCCAAGCACGGCACCGACACCGCCGACGATGCCGTCCTGAATCAGCGAATACAGCCAGGCGGCAATGACAGGCTCACCCTCGGCGTTCAGCAGTACCATATCCAACAGCTCGGGAATGCTGTAAGTCGGATCGTAGCCATGTCGTTCTGTGGGCCAAGGAGGTGACT
>JAZNNA010000016.1:0-7564 GCA_045580065.1 Eubacteriales bacterium | reverse complement strand
TATGCGGGGCCGTCGGCGCGCAGATACAGCGTGATATTATGATCGTCGCCGGAGCAGTACACGTACTTAACGCTCGGCAGGCTGTACGCATGCTGGTCTACCAAAGCGTACCAATCCTTGCTCTTCAGATAGAAGTTGTGTACCGATTTGGTGTTATGCGGCCACCAGATCACACTGGGCGCCACATAGGTGTAGAAATCCTTTTCCACAGCAGGGCCGCCGTGATGTGCCATCGTCACCATTTCGGTTTGCAAAGCGGGGCCGTACATCGCGCAGCACCAACGCCCCGCATAGCGGAAGGCATCGCCCGTGGAAAGCAGCTGGACGGGATCACCGCCGGTTACGTTGATGGTAAGACGCATCACAGTAGAGGACTCGTTAAAGGTCACGATATTGTGGGGGTTCATATCCTCGTGCGTGTACAGCGTTTCGATCTCTACGTTACCGATATACAGCTTTTGTCCCGTATGCGCCCTTACAAAGGTGAAGGGCTCGGTCAGCATTCTCTGATAGGTATGCATTTTATCGATGGCAGAATAATCTGCACTGACAAGCAAAAGCTGCGATTCGATCGGGAAGTTGCCGATCATATACTCTACAAACAGCTCGCCGCTCATTCCCTTCTGGCGTAACAGCTCTACAAACACGTTATAGTGGTCGCCATGGCTGTGCGTCAGGATCCACGCCGCAATGCGAACAGGGTTCTGCTTGGAAACGGGCTCACCGCTATTGCGCTCGTGCAGATCCCACAGCACCTTTCTGAAGTTTTCCACCTCGGTACCCTTTCGGGTGTCACCGCTGTCGATCACCAAAAAGCGACCGTCCTCCAGTGTGATGATATATCCTTCACCACTGCTTTCGCCGGGCAAGCCGGTAGCGGTGATCGCTGCGTCAGTCTTCTTTGCATAGCTTTGCGGAGAAAGCATCTCCACAGGAGGCAGCATCGCGCCCGCAAGCGTGTGTGCAACGATGCGCAACGAGGGCTGTGCGTATGCATAATCGTTTTCATCGGCGTATTTGAATGCATTGTACGCCACGTAAAGCGAGAGCTCCTTCTCATCGTTGACGAAAAAGGCGAAATAGCTATCCTCGATCTCGTTTTCATCGGTCATACGGTACCCTTCCGCCTTGAGTGCGTTGCAGTAGCCCCTGTATGCCGCCGCGTTAACGCCCTCACCCATATACAGATACTCGAATCCGTCATCGGCAAGGCCTGCGGTGTTATAGAGCTGTAAGCCCTCAGGCTTGGGGAAATCGGTCTGCCAGCTGTGGCTTACCTTCAGGCTGAGGAAAAGATCCTTGGGGATCATAATAGAGGAAACGTCACCCTCGGTTACCACGGATTCGCTGAGGCAATCGAAAAACATCTCTTTAGCGGCGCTGATCGTTGTCATATTCCACGCGCCGACCGCAATATTGCCGTTTTCGATATAGATGCCGCATTCATCCACGTCAAGGCGCTCCAGCAGGCTTTGCGTAACGGGGCGGTTGGTCATACCAACGGCGACCTCGTGCCCCTCAACCTCCCCTGCATCGGTTTTGAGCGAAAGCGTCTTAGTGCTTTTCAACGATACCGCTTGCGCAATACGATCCACGCTTTGACGGATCACATCATAGGAGTAGCGGGTCATCGTCGTGGTACCGTCGGGGGTGGTATCGTAAGAGGTATCCACGGGCAGATCCTTATCGTAATCCGAGCCGTAAACAAAGGAATAGTAGCCCTTTTCACGATCTGCCAGGGTGATCATTTCCAGCTTTTCTGCAATCGCCTTCTTGTTTACGTTGATCACTGCGGATTTGCCGTTCCCCGTCAGATAATTTTCCTTGAAATAGCTGACAGCCTTCAGCGTGAGCAGAGGGGTCGTGCCAACGATCACGATCTTATTATCAATGACTTGGATCGTATACCCGTGATCCTTGATGGAATCATACGCCTTTTGGCTTTGCTCACGCGTAGTCAGACCCACCAGGATCTCAGGGGAATCCGGTCCGCTTTTTGCTTTTTTTTCCGTCAAGGCACGAAGCTTAAGGCCGGTAGCCGCATTGACCGCCAAGGCAAATTCCTCCATGCTTCCCTGAAAGGTCGAAGAATAAGTTCCGTCCTTCCCCTGGTTGGGGTAGACAAGCGCATACTCGGAAAGATCCACCTCAACGGTCTTTTGGGTTAAAACGACCTCGCCATCCTCCTTGGTGCAGGAAGAAAAAAGGACGCTTCCTGCAGCAAGCATACAAATGGCAAGAAGCAAACAGATCACTCTGCGTTTCATATAGGCCTCCTAATAGATTTAAAATTTCATACAAAATCAGATGGTGGATATGGTCACGGCTTCGCCGCTCCAATCGTTGATGCCGCTATATAGTTATTCGTCGTCATCATAAGCGTATTTGATATGCACTGACGTTTTGGAATGCTTCAAGTACAACAGCAAATACCGCTCACCGATCGCTGCGCTCGGCGCAACGTGCATATTTTGGGCATCCTGCGCCTCAATCTGCGTATCCAGTATGATTTCTTCGCCGGTAAGCTCGTCTTGAAGGACAGGCAAAAAATATTTACTGCCTCCACGCCTCCATCGCTCTTCATATCTGGATACCTTGGCGATGCTTTTTTCAAATATGCGTTTTTTCACCGCCTTGATATCCCTTAGCATAGGATATAAGCCCAATAAAAACACGACTGTCATCATGCCAAGAATAAAGATAACAAATACGTAAGTATCACTACCCAAGAAAACGACCAAACCAATGGCTACCACCAAAAGCACGCTGAAAAACATTACCAAAAAACCAAGCTTATGCTTGAATTTGGCTATCAGCTGCTCCTCCAGCTGCTCTTCCCATTTGGACTTCATCACAGCTCTCCTCCCTGCCTTTTAGGGTGAAAAATCAAATACGGCGTTCCCGTCCTGCTCCAGGCGCAGGTAAGCGTCAAAGGCCTTGCCGGACTTCTTGGAAATAAAATTCTTGATCTTGGCGGTACGTCCCGTTTCCAGAAGCTGCTTGGCATTGGACACGGAAATGGCACGGTTACAGATGAACAGGTTCAGGCGGAAGCCGCACCCCTCGCGATATCCCTTACAGCCGTAGCTGAATTTGCCGCGCACGACCTCATTGCCGCAAAGCGGGCACTTACCCACGATATCCCCGTAAAGGCCGGTATCCCTGTCCTCCTCAATGGTGGTAGGCTGCGTTTCAAACACCGCGCGCACCTCGGCGGCGGCAAGCGCTACGCTATCCTCTACGCTCATCTGTCCGCGGAACACGCGCTTGAGGGCGCGTCCCATTTCACTGGTGCGGTGCTTATCCATGCGGATATCCAGACGATCCAGCGACTCGATCAGATATTCACCGCCCGGCAGGATGGTATAAACATCCTTGTTGAGCGCGATATACTGGCTCTTACGGGCGTTGTCGATGATCCCCGTGCGCGTCGCCTCGGTACCAAGCTCCAGGCCCTCCAGCACGGCGCGATACTCCTCGGTATCGTCCGCTATCTCCTCGTCCTCGGCGTGCTCCGCTTGCTCGGCGGCGGCCGCCTTCTCCTCACGGAAGGGATTTTTGAGGTAATTATTCAGCGTTTCGATGGTATAGTGCTTGGGGGGTGTGGTCTCCTTCTCCACGGGGGCAAACTCGATCACCACGCTATCCCCCTTGTTTAATTTGGGCAGGACCTTATCCTTTTGCGTGGCATCGTCGTATTTCATCCAGCCGCGCTCCAGTATCACAAGGCCCTTGAGGGTAAATTCCTCGTATTCTCCCACCTTGATGGTGATCTCGGTGCGCTCCGCCACACAGGGCTCGGCACAAAACACTGCCACAAAGCGGCGGAACACCGTGGCATACACCAGGTTTTCGCGCTCAGAAAGCTCGCCCTTTGCAGGGATCTTATAGGTAGGCGTCAGCGCCGAGTGTGACTCGATCTTGCTATCGTCAAAGATCTTGGGGCTATCCTTGAATTTAACGGGATAACCGATCTTGGCGCATTGCGCCACGATCTTGCGGATCTTATCCTTTTCAGCGGTGGCAAGATATTCCGAGTTGGTACGCGGGTAGGTGAGATACCCGCGCTCGTACAGGCTCTGAATGATCTCCAGACTGTCGCTCATCGACATTTTATGCTTTTTGCCGAGCAGGCTTTGCAATTTTGAAAGCGAGAACAGCTTGCCCGGTGCCAAATTATCCTTTTTGCGCTTGACTGCCGTAACGGTAGCGCCCGCCGCATTGTAAGCGGCACAAAGCGCTTCTGCCTTTTCCCTTTCCTTATGGTCGATCTTTTGCTTTGAGGTAAGCTCTACGCGCTCACCGTTTGTTTCTGCGTTACTGAGCAGCGCCCAGTACTTACCGGGCACAAAGTTGCGAATCGCCATATCGCGGTCATAGATCGCGCGTACGATGGGAACGATCACGCGCCCCACCCGCAGCAGCGACCCGCATTTCAGGGTAGCGTAGCGCGTTAAATTGACGCCGTAGAGCCAGTCCATATAGGTGCGCGCAAGCCCCTCGCCCGCAAGACTTTCGTATTCGCTCTCATCCTTCATATCGGCAAGCGCCGCCGCCACCGTTTCCGGCGTCTGGTCGGGCAGCCACAAGCGCTTTAAGGCTTTTGGCGAGGTCAGCGCGTGCTGTATACACAGCCGCACGATGATCTCCCCCTCGCGGTCAGCGTCGCCTGCATTGACGATGGTATCCACGTCGGGGCGGTTGCAAAGCGAGCGGATGATCTCGAACTGCTTTTTCACCCCGGCATCCACTGTTTTTTTATCATTACCGCGCCGCAGCTCAAAGCGAAACTCGCTTGGGATGCACGGGAGATTATCCATGCACCAATGTCCGTTTGCCGAGGCGGGGGCGGGAGAATATGCCTCGATATCCATCAGGGAAAACAAATGGCCAAAAGCCCAGGTGATCAGATAACCGCAGCCCTCAAGATACCCGTCGCGCCGCTGCATCTGCCCAATGCCCGCAGCAATATTGCGCGCAAGGCTTGGCTTTTCTGCAATAATTACGACCATATGCTCCCCCCCTTTTTGATAAACGATATAATTTATTTTAACATTTTTATTATATAAAGTCAAGGTGTTTTGCTGCTTTGCAGGCTTTCAATGTAGTTTTTTGGCGAGCTGCCCACGTATTGCTTGAATATTTTAGAAAAGTACAATGCATCGTCAAATCCCGAAAGAATGGCAATGTTTTTTACACTGACCACCCCTTGCTCGATCAGAAAAACGGCATGTCGCACGCGCAGGTCACGCAGATATTGCGTAAAAGCGATCCCCTTTTTCTTTTTAAAAAGTGAGGAGAGATACTTGGCGCCGTATCCCAGCTCTTCACCAAGCACAACAAGTGAAAAGCCCGGCTCGGTAAAGCGATCGTTTGTCAGAATCAGCATTTTTGTGACCAGATCGTTTTGCGGGCGCTGATCCGGCTTCAGCTGCGCCATTGAGTAAAGCAGCACCGCCTCGGCAAGCAGGTCGATATTCCCCTCGTTCGCGCGGTGCAGGGCGTTCAGCCAAAAGGCGTCAAGCGCTTCCTCAGATTGCAACACACAAGCGTTCATATTGATATCAACACGCTCGACCAGCTCGTCGGCACGTCTGCCCAAAAAGGTGATATAGCAATATTGCAGTGATCCGTCAGAGCAAATGCTGAACGGCTGATCCCGCATCACCAAAAACAGCCTTCCCACCTCCAAGGTGTGCGTATACTCCCCTTGTTGCAGTACCCCCTCGCCATTGATGACGATCCCCAGCAAATAGTACTCGTATTGAACGGGGACAGCGTGCGCCGCTCCCGTTTCCAGCACGAAATTGCGGCAGATCAGGTCGCTGGAGCGGTTCAAATTCAATTTGCAGATATTACTCTCCATTTTTTCTCTCCTTTGCGGGTTCTTTTTATATTATACACGCTAAGCAGCACACAGTCAAGAAAAAATCCATACTTTTATGGAATTTTTCCATTGAATTAAGGGGGAGCGTTATGCTATAATACTTGAGAAAAAGGAGGCGATCTCTTGCTTTATTACGGACTTCTCACCCTTTCCGTCACGATGTTTGGCGTGCAGTTCTTTTTTAATCAGCGCTATCAAAAGGAAAGCGGCAGCGGCGTTGCCCCCACCTTTATGTTTTCACTTTGGGGCAGCATTGCGGGGCTTGTGCTTTTACTGATCATCAACCGCTTTGATTTTGGCTTTACTCCATTCACGCTGCTGATGGCATCGCTTGCCGCGCTCAACAGCATTTTATACACCTTCTGCTCACTCAAGGCGTTTGAGCATATCAACCTGTCGCTTTATTCGATCTTTGCCATGCTCGGCGGTATGCTGCTCCCTTTCTTGCAGGGCATTCTTTTCTACGACGAGCCTATGACCGTGGCAAAGGCCGTTTGCCTTGTGCTTTTGTGCGCAGCGCTGCTGCTGACCTTTGAAAAAGGCGAGCGCAAAAACGGCTTCATCTATTATGCCGGTGTATTTGTGCTGAACGGTATGTCCGGCGTGATCTCCAAGCTGTTCACCTCTGCCCCTTACGAAAAAACAAATGCGGCTGTTTACAGCATCTGGATGGCGATCGTCACCATTCTGCTTTCCGGCATTGTGCTGCTTTTCCTGCACAAAAGCGTCAAGCGGCCCTCGCTGAAGGCGATCGGCTACAGCGCGGGCAACGGTGCGCTGAGCAAGGTGGCAAACTTTTTGCTGCTGATCGCTCTTGCGGCACTCCCCGCCTCGGTGCAATACCCCTTTGTTACGGGCGGTACGATGATCGCCTCTGCCCTGATCGGGTTTTTGTGCGGACAACGCCCCACGAAAAAGGAGATCCTTTCCATTGCACTCTCGCTTGCGGGTGTGCTATTGCTGGTACTGATCCCTGCGTAACAAAAAAGGCAAATGCCAAACGGCATTTGCCTTTTTTATTATTGCTCCTGCGCCTTTTGGGCGGCAAGCGCTTCTTTTTCCTTTTCCTCGTCGGGAAGCACCGCGATAAACGCCTTGATCGCGCACTCGATCATATCATCGGTGGGCTCGCGCACCGTGATGCGCTGCAGCCACATACCGGGTGCTGAAATGATACGGGTCACGATATTTTCATGGCGGCCCGCAAAGCGCAAAAGCTCGTAGCCGATACCCATGGTAAGCGGGATCAGCAAAAGCTTGATCGCAGCGCGGATAAAGGTATAAACGATGGGCTTGATCCCCGCCATTTCGGCAGGAATAAAGATACCGATCACGATGCTGACAAGCAGCATCAAAATCAAAAACGAGGTGCCGCATCGGGGGTGGAAGCGGCGCTGCACGCGCACGTTTTCCACAGTCAGGGCGTGCCCCTTTTCATAGCAGAAAATGGTTTTATGCTCGGCACCGTGATACATAAAGGTGCGGCGGATATCCTTCATCAGGGATACAAGCGCCATATAGATCACCAGCACCACGATCTTCAAAAGCCCCTCAAACACCGACCGCAAATAGCGGTTGCCCTCAAGCCCCCAGTCGGCAGGGGTAAACCTGGCAAGCAGACCGTACAAAAAGGAAGGCAACCATACAAACAGCCCGACGGCAAGAGCAATTCCAAGC
>JAZNNA010000015.1:0-8619 GCA_045580065.1 Eubacteriales bacterium | reverse complement strand
GATCGTCAAGGAAGGATTCGTCACACTGGAGGAAAACGGCAGTAGCCTCGTTGGCAAGGGGACTGTCCATATATACAGGGAAGCCGTCATGGCCCTTTACCATGCCTTTTTCCTTTATCTCGCGGATGAAGTAAAGGATTTCCTGAGTGCGTCCCACGGCAATGGACGGAATGACCACGTTGCCGCCGCGGTCAAAGGTACGCTGAAGCATACCGGCAAGCTCGGAAATGTAGTCGGAAATTCCGTTTTCGTATAGAAATTTATGCTCGGTAAAGCTCTTATCTTCCTGTTGAAGTCTCAGAACAAAGGAAATTCCTGCGTTTACGACCGATTGGCGGCGCATGGTCTCAATGAAGAATTCATGCGGAATGGCCACGTCGTTGAAGACCTCCAGGTCGGGCAGCCAATGCTGGACCGTACCCGTGCGCTTTTCGCTTGCCTTGAGCTTGCGGGTGGTCAGCGAGCCTTGTACCTCGCCTTTGGCAAAGTGGATGGAATACTCGTTGGTTCCGTCGTAGGAATAAACGTGCATGAACTCGGAGGAATACTGCGTTGCGCAAGCGCCAAGGCCGTTCAGACCCAGCGAGTATTGATAAGCCGCGCCCTTTTTGTTGTTTTCGTATTTGCCGCCGGCGTAAAGCTCGCAAAAGATCAGCTCCCAGTTCCAGCGGTTTTCTTTTTTGTTAAAGCCAAGGGGGATGCCGCGGCCACGGTCGTCCACCTCGATCGAAAGATCGCGGAAGGCAGTTACCGTAATAACGTCACCATGCCCCTCACGTGCCTCGTCCACCGAGTTGGAAAGGATCTCGAAAAAGGAGTGCACGCAACCGTCAAGATTCTTCGAGCCGAAAATAACCTCGGGACGCTTTCTGACGCGGTCTGCACCCTTTAAGGCGGTGATTGTATCGTTATCGTATGCTTTTTTTGCTTGGGCGGCCATTCTTTTGCCTCTCTTTCGCGTATTTAGTGCTTCTTATTATTACATTATACCACATCTTGTGTGTTTTGTAAAGTAGAGGAAACATTTTTACAAAAAAATTGTATTTCCTCTTGCACCGCATCACAAGAAAGAGTATAATATATTACGGATGGCTTTGATCTAAAGGAGATTTCAGATGAAAACATCCGCAATAACACCGCAGCAACTTGCAGGGCACTCGGTTGCCATTCTCGGCTTTGGCCGCTCGGGGCGTGCCGTGGCCGATACGCTTCTGGCACTTGGTGCCACCCCCACCGTTTACACACAAACCCCCGTTTCGGATGAGGTAAAGGCGATTTACCGCCAAAACGGTGTTGATTTTGTGGAGGGCTTTCCGCAGGAATTTCGTGAAAGCGTGCTGGTGCGCTCTCCCGCGATACGTCCGGATATCCCACCCATCCGCCGCGCACTGGCAAACGGCGCCTACCTCACGGGCGAGTGTGATCTGTTTATGCAAAGCACCGCCGCCACCGTGATCGGTGTAACGGGCAGCGATGGCAAGACCACCACCGCCAACCTGATTTTTGAAATACTGAAGGCCGCGGGCCGCCGTGTTGTGCTTGGCGGCAACAACGGCATCCCGCTTTTGCCGCTTGCCGATAAGCTTTCGGCAGGGGATATCGCCGTGGTCGAGCTTTCCAGCTTTCAGCTGATGAGCGCCCCCGCACCGGATATCGCCGTGTTGACCAACCTCACGCCCAATCACTTGAACTGGCACGCGGATTACGAGGAATACGCCGCGGCAAAATGCCGTGCGCTGCAGGGCGCCGGGCGTGCCGTGGTCAGCGCCGATTGCCCGAACGCTTTCCGTATCGGCCAGCGCTCTCCCACCCCCGTCACCTGGTTTTCGGCGCAAAAAAGTGATTTTTCAAAAAACGAGTGCGCCGTGTGGGCAAAGGGCGAGGAGCTTGTGCTGCAAACAGCAAAAGGACGGCAAACGGTATCACTTTTTTCAAAATTCCGCTTGCCCGGCAGGCACAATCGGCAAAATTTTGCCGCAGCCGCTGCCGCCACGGCAGAGTTTGCCTCTTTATCGGATCTTCTGGCGGTTGCCGCTTCCTTTTCCGGCGTGGAGCATCGCTTGCAGACGGTTTTGACGCATAACGGGATAAGATTTATCAATAGCTCTATCGACACCTCGCCCTCGCGTACCGCAGCAGCGCTTTCTGCCCTTGGCGGCCACCCCATCGTTATTGCGGGCGGCAGGGGGAAGGGAATTCCGCTTGCCCCACTGGCCGATAGCCTGGCAACGCACGCCAAGGCGGTCTTTTTGTACGGCGAGGCTGCAGAGGAAATTAAAAAGGAACTGTGTGGGCGCGTGCCCACCTTTGTATACGCGCGCTTTGCGCGCGCATTTGATGGCGCGTGCGCCTGCGCGAAATGCGGCGACACGGTGCTGCTTTCCCCGGGCTGTACAGCCTTTGGGGAATTTGGCGATTTTGAAGAACGTGGCAGGGCCTTTTGCCGGATGGCAAGGGCATTTGCCGGAAAGGATATACAAAAACTTGGAACTTCGAGAACTGATCCCGCAGATGGCGGAGCTTGCCAGCATCACGGGGTATGAAAACCTGGAGAGCAAGCGCCTTACCGCGCTTCTGCAGGGCTTTGACAGCGACGTGACGGATGCCGTCGGCAACCGTATTTTGTTGCGCCGCTGCAAAAGGGAAAATGCCCCCCGTATTCTGATCGACGTGCATTTTGACGAGATCGGTATGCTGGTCACCGATATTTTAGAGGGCGGCTTTTTGCGCGTTTGCGCCGTGGGCGGCCTTGATCTGCGCACCCTGCCTTCGGCAGAGGTCAGAATCTACGGCAAGCGTGTGATCGACGGTGTGATCAGCTCCACGCCCCCGCATCTGCAAAGCGCTGACGAGGCGAAAAGCCTTGTTGCGGTAAACGAGCTTTTGATCGATACCTGCTATACCGAGCAGGAGCTGCGCGAGATTTTGCGCATCGGCACGCCCGTTGGCTTTGTGCCGCGCTATCAGACGCTGATGAACGATCGTATCGTGGGCAAGGGCATGGACAACAAGGCCTGCGCCGCGTGCGCCGTGTATGCGCTGCTGAACACCCCTGCCGAGGAGCTGGCAGGAGACGTATACCTGGTGCTTTCCGTGCACGAGGAAACCGACAATATCGGCGGTACCGCCCCCGGCGGCTATGCCGTGGATCCCGATTATGCCATGGTCATCGACGTTAACCTCGGCCGCACTCCGGATACCAAAAAGCGGGAAACCGTGGTAATGGGCAAGGGCCCTTCCGTCACGCGCTCGGCGCTTTGCGACCGCACGCTTACCAGAATGACCGAGCAGGCCGCAGATCGTGCGGGTATCCCGTGGCAGATCAGCGTGGCAGCCACCAACCCCGGCACCAACACCAATGCACTGCATCTGGTGGGGAGGGGGATCCCCGTGGTGGACGTTGGCGTGCCGCTGCGCGCCATGCACACCTACGTGGAAATGCTGGATCTTGCCGATGCCGAGCAGCTTTCTGCCTTAGTGCGCGCCTTCGTGTGCGACAAAGAGATCGCGGAGGTGTTTTATGAAAGCGGGAATTGAACTTTTGAAAAAGCTTTCCGAGTGCTTTGGTCCCTCGTCCTGCGAGGGAGAGGTAGAGGCCGCTATCCGCGAGGAGCTTGCCGGCCTGCCGGTTGCCCTGCACACCGACCGTATGGGCAACCTTACCGCACATCTGCCGGGCCCTGCGGGCGTCCCCCGCATCATGCTTTCGGCGCATATGGACGAGGTGGGCTTTATGATCACCGAGATCGACGACGACGGCTATCTGCGCTTTGATAACCTTGGTGGCTACGACAGCCGCGTGATCTGTGGCAGAGGCGTGCTGCTTGGCGACGAGAAAAAGCGTGTGCCCGGTGTGATCGCCGCAAAGGGGATCCATCTGCAAAGCGCCGACGAGCGCAAAAAAGCCCCCACAAATGAAAATTTCTATATTGATATCGGCGCTAAGGATCGCGCCGAGGCAGAAGCCGTGCTTGCGCTTGGCGATTTCGGTGTATTCGACACCGCCTTTGCCGTGTTCGGCGCGGAGAATGCCTTTATGCACGGCAAGGCGCTGGACGATCGACTCGGCTGCGCTTTGCTGATTGAGGTGCTGCGCCTTGTTGCGGACAAGCACCTGCCGCTTGACCTGTGGTTTTGCTTCACCGTGCGCGAGGAGCTGGGTAGATCCGGCGCCAGGGTGACCGCCGAGCGCATCAAGCCGGATGCCGCCATCGTGCTGGAATGCACCGCTATGGCGGATCTGCCCGAGGTCGCGGCATCCAAGCGCGTTGCCAAAATGGGGGAGGGCGGCGTGATCTCTTTGCTCGACCGCTCCACCATCTACGACCGCGCGCTGTGCGATTTTGCGCTGGAAACGGCAAAGAGTAATGCCATCCCCGTGCAGATCAAGCGCTACGTTTCCGGCGGTAACGATGCCGCGCATATCCAGAAAAGCGGCATCGGCGTGCGCTGCCTTGCGCTTTCCGCGCCCACGCGGTATCTGCACGCGCCCGTCAGCGTGGGCAGCATCAAGGATTATATGTCAATGCAGAGCCTGGTCGTTGCCATGCTTTGCGACTGGAAAGGATAAATCATGTATAACACACTCAAAAAGCTGCTGCCTACCGTCCCCTCTGTGTCGGGGCGCGAGGCGCATATCCGCGGCGTGATCGAGGCGCTGATGCGTCCCCTTGTCGACGAGGTGCGCACCGACGCGATGGGCAACCTCATCTGCAAGAAAAACGGCAACGGTGCCGATAAGAAAAAGATCCTTTTGTGTGCCCATATGGACGAGATCGGCTTTATCGTGACCTTTGTGGAGGAAAACGGTATGCTGCGTATCGCCCCCGTCGGCGGCATCTCCTTTGCCGCTGCCGCCTTTGCCGAGGTGGTGTTTGAAAGCGGCGTGAGGGGCGTGCTGGTGCCCGAGGCCGGCGTTTCCGGCGCGGATGCCGCCAAGGCGGAAAAATACGTGATCGACATCGGTGCCGCCTCGCAAAAGGAGGCGGAGCGCCGCGTGAAGATCGGGGATTGCTGCGCGCTTGTGCCGCATCTCACTAAATTAAATACCAACCGCGTGTGCGGCAGACCTCTTGACGACCGCATCGGCTGTGCTGTAATGTTGAAGATCGCCGAGGCACTTTCTGCCCCCCACGACGACATCTACTACGTCTTTTCCGTGCAGGAGGAGGTCGGCTGCCGCGGCGCGCGTCCCGCAGCCTTTGGCATCGCCCCCGACGTGGCGTTGATCTATGACGTTACCGGCACGGGCGACGCGCAGGGTGCAAAGCCGATGGCCGTCAAGCTTGGCGGCGGCGTTGCCATAAAGATCAAGGATAGCTCCGTGATCTGCCACGCAGGGCTTGTGGACGAGCTGCTGGATATCGCAAAGCGCTGCAATATCACTGCGCAATGCGAGATCCTCACCTATGGCGGCACAGATACCTCTGCTATGCAGATGACGGGTTGTGGCTGCCGTGCAGGCGCACTTTCCTTACCCAGCCGTTATATTCATTCCGGAGTTGAAATGCTTGACCTGCGTGATGCGCAGGCAGCGGTAGATCTGACGCTGGCATACCTGAAGGGAGATACGAAATGACCTTTTCCAAAGAGCTTTTGGCGTTGGCCGACAAGGCAGAAGCGGCGCTTGCGCCGCAGTTTGCGCATATCACCAACGTTGCACGTGAGAATACGGCCAAGGTGATGGCGGCGTTTGCCGAGCATCGCGTGGATGCTGCCTGCTTTGCAGGCTCCAGCGGTTACGGCTATGATGATCGCGGCAGAGACACGCTGGATAAGATCTTTGCCGACGTGATGGGGGCCGAGGCAGCGTTTGTCCGCCACAGCATCGTCAACGGCACGCAGGCGCTGACTATTGGGCTTTTCGGGCTTTTGCGCCCGGGCGATATCCTGCTTTCCATTGCGGGCAAGCCCTACGATACCTTGGAGGAGGTCATCGGCATCGCGGGTGAGCCGGGTAACGGCTCGCTTGCGGATTTTGGCGTGGAATACCGCCAGATCGACCTTGTGGAAGGCAAGCACATCGATCTTGCCGCCGTGCAAGGCTTTTTGCAAAGCGAGGAAGGAAAGCGCGTAAAGGTCTGCTTTATTCAACGCTCCAAGGGTTACCTCAACAGGCGTACCCTCACGGTCGCCGAGATCGGCGAGGCTGTGCGTGCCGTCAAGACCGTCGCACCCGAGGCGTTTGTGGTGGTGGATAACTGCTACGGCGAGTTTACCGAAACGCTGGAGCCTCCCGCTGTCGGTGCGGATCTTGCAATCGGCTCGCTGATCAAAAACCCCGGCGGTGGTATGGCAGAAACAGGTGGTTATCTTGCGGGCACCGCCAAAGCGGTGGAGCTTTGCGCCTATCGCCTCACCTGTCCGGGCATCGGTCTTGAGGTCGGTGCAACGCTTGGCGAAAACAAAAATATGTTCCGCGGCATTTTCTATGCTCCCCACACGGTGGCACAGGCGCTTAAGACCGCCCACCTTGCCGCCTATATTTTCCGCGAGCTTGGCTACAAGGTCGAGCCTGCCCCCGAGGAGCTTCGCTCGGATATCATCCAGACCGTTATTATGGGAAGTGGCGAGGGGCTTTGCGCCTTCTGCCGCGGCATTCAGGCCGGCTCGCCCGTGGATGCCTACGTTACCCCCGAGCCCTGGGCAATGCCCGGCTATCAGGACGAGGTCATTATGGCCGCGGGGGCCTTCGTACAGGGTGCCTCGATCGAGCTTTCTGCCGACGGCCCCCTGAAGCCCCCGTACACCGCCTTTTTCCAGGGCGGTCTCACCTTTGAGAGTGGCCGCATCGGCGTGCTCTCCGCCGCCGCAGAGGTTCTGCGCACAGAAAGGAAGTAATATGAAACGTATTTTAGCAGTACTGTTGTTGCTTGTTATGGCTCTCTCGCTTGTCGCTTGCTCCGAGGATGGTGTTCCGCAGGGTATGATGGACGTCGCCACCGAAAACGCCAGATTTCACCTTTTCGTTCCCGAAGCCTGGGTATCTCAGTCCGAGGGGGGGATCTGCGGAGCCACCTCTCCCGACGGCAAGCGCAGCAACGTGACCGTTGTCAACTATCTTGCCGATACCTCCTGCCTTGATCCCGCAGGCTACCCCTCTGCTGCCATCTACTGGGCAAACAAATGCCTGCCCGAGTATCAGGCGACCTTTACGGATCTTGTGATCCTGACCGACGGAGAGGACACCACGCTTGGCGGTCGCAACGCCAAAAGGTACGTATATACCGCCACGCTTGGCGGCAACAGCTATAAGTTTATGCAGATCATCACCGCCGACAGCAGCTACGTCTATACTCTGACCTACACCGCGCTGCCCGAGCATTACGAAACCTACGTTGCCGACGTGGAAAGCATCCGCGCCGAATTCCTCTTTAAATAAGATGGCGATCTATTTTGACAACAGTGCCACAACGCCCCTTTGCCGCGAGGCAAGGGAGGCGATGTGCGCCGCAATGGATTGCTTTGGCAACCCCTCGTCGCTGCACGGGGCGGGGAACAGCGCCGCCGCGCTTTTGCGCGAGAGCCGCGCTGCCATCGGTGATGCTCTTGGCGAACGCTTTTTAAAGGACGGCCAGTTGATCTTCACCGCATCCGGCACCGAGGCAAGCGCACTGGCGATCCTCGGCACCGCGCACGCCAAGCAGCGCCGCGCGGCAAGCACCATCCTCACAACGGATAGCGAGCATCCTTCGGTCGAGCAAAATCTGGCACAGCTGGAGCACGAGGGCTTTCGCGTGGTGCGCGTCCCCACGCGTGGGGGCACTTTGGATATGCAGACCGTGCGCGAGCATTGCAACAAGGATCTGTTTATGGTGTCGATGATGCTGGTCAACAACGAAACCGGCGCCACGTATCCGGTGCAAAGCGTATTTGCTGCCGCTAAAGCGGCAAACCCCGCCTGCATTTGTCATTGCGATGCGGTGCAGGGCTTTTTGAAGCTGCCCTTCAGCGCAAGGTCGCTCGGGGCGGATCTCATCACTGTCAGCGCACATAAGATCCACGGCCCTAAGGGCGTGGGGGCGCTTTTCGTTGCGCCGCATATCCTGACCACGCGCTCGCTTGCCCCCGTTTACGGTGGGGGCGGGCAGGAGTTCGGGCTGCGCTCGGGCACCGAAAACCTGATCGGCATTGCCGGCTTTGCCGCTGCCGCCAGGGTGGCGGCGCAGGGGCGCGCAGCCTTCTGTGCGCAGACTGCCGCGCTCTCGCAAATGTTGATCGACGGCCTGACGGGTACACAGATCAAGGTAAATTTGCCCGAAAAGCGCGCGCCACATATCCTCAGCATCACCCTGCCGGATATCAAAAGCGAAACCATGCTGCATTATTTGTGGGAGCAGGGGATCGCCGTTTCCGCAGGCTCTGCCTGCTCGTCGCACGCCAAGGCTCCCAGCCGCACGCTGCTTGCCTTTGGTCTTGAGAGCGCTGCCGCCGATTGCACCCTGCGCATCAGCCTTTCGGCACAGAATACTGCCGATGAGATAAAGGCACTGCTTGTCGCCCTGCAAAAGGGCGTGGAAACCCTTGTGCGCATCCACCGTTAAGTCGCCTTCCTTTATTAAGTGCTTTTTAAACCGGAACGCCGCCCCCCTGTCCGGCGGCGGTTGTCATATTTTCCCT
>JAZNNA010000014.1:0-5478 GCA_045580065.1 Eubacteriales bacterium | reverse complement strand
CAAAAATATCAAGGAGCGCTACGGCGTGCCAAGCATTGCGCACCTCACGTGCGTGTCCTCCACCAAGGAAACGGTGGCGCAGCGCATTGAGGATATCAAGGCGGCAGGGATCGAAAACGTGATGGCGCTGCGCGGCGATATCCCCAAGGAAATGGAAAACGAGGATCGCTCGCGCTGGGACTATACCCACGCGGTGGAGCTGGTGCGCGAATTAAAGCGTGCCAAGGCGGACTTCTGCATTGGCGGCGCTTGCTACCCCGAGATCCACCCCGAAAGCGAAAACAGCCGCGAGGATATCCGCTGCTTAAAGGAAAAGGTAGATGCCGGATGCGATTTTCTGACCACCCAGATGTTTTTTGATAACAATCTGCTTTACAGCTTTTTGTATAAGATCCGCGAGGCGGGCATTACCGTGCCTGTGATCCCCGGCATCATGCCGATCACAAACGCCAACCAGGTGGAGCGCGCCGTCAAGCTTTCCGGCTCGTTTATGCCGCAGCGCTTT
This sequence comes from Eubacteriales bacterium, assembly GCA_045580065.1. GTDB lineage: Bacteria > Bacillota > Clostridia > Oscillospirales > CAG-272 > Firm-07. The sequence goes on along the minus strand of JAZNNA010000014.1, from coordinate 4,973 downwards.
AAAAGCATTGTGGATAAGTTTGGCTACGCGCCCGAGGCAATGAAGCAGGCGGGCATTGCCTATGCCACCGACCAGATCATCGACCTGTTTGCCAACGGCATCACGCACGTGCACGTGTACTCGATGAACAAGCCCGACGTTGCCGAAAAGATCCTTGGCAACCTCTCGGATATTCTGGGCAGATGAGTGCGGTAGAGGTGCGCACGCTCCCGCCGCCCCCTGTCTGTGTGCAAGAGGTGTTCCGCTTTGCAAATATGCCCCCCACGATCTGTGCTGAGGAGCTGCATCGGGTGCTGCGCGCGATAGAGGAGGTGGCGCAATATCGCGTCTGCTTTGCCACCTTCCCCCTGGACGTGGCGGGGGAAACGTGCAGGATCGGGGGCTTTGCGATAGAAAGCGCACAGCTTGCCAAAAATCTGAAAGGGTGCAAAACGGTATTACTTTTTGCCGCCACCGTCGGCGTTGGGGTAGACAGGCTCTTGCAGCGCTATCAGCGCCTTTCTCCCGCCGGTGCCTTTCTGGCGCACGCCGCGGGTGCCGAGCGTGCCGAGTCGCTTTGCAATGCCTTTTGCAAGGCGTATGCAAGCGAGCGTGGGGTGAAGCTGCGCCCGCGCTTCAGCCCCGGATACGGTGACCTTTCGCTTGATGAGCAGCGCACGCTGTTTGCGTTGCTTGGGTGCGAGAAAAATATCGGGCTTACCTTAAACGAAAGCCTTTTGATGTCCCCCTCAAAGTCGGTGACGGCGTTTGTGGGGATCGAGGAGTAAGAATGGATTTTAAAGAATTTTTAAAGCACAATACCGTGATCCTGGACGGCGGCATGGGCACGCTGCTGCAGGCGCGCGGCCTGCAGCCGGGCGAGATGCCCGAGCGATGGAACTTGTCGCACGCCGCAGAGATCGTTGCCATCCAGCGCGCGTATTTTGATGCGGGCAGCAACGTGGTGGCATCCAATACCTTTGGCGCCAATGCACTTAAATTCAGCGAGGATGAGCTGGAAAGGATCATTGCCGCGGCACTGGAGAATGCCCGCGCGGCAAGGGCGGAAAGCACCGCGCCGCAGGAAAAGTTTGTGGCGCTGGATATCGGCCCCACGGGCAGACTGCTAAAGCCGCTTGGCGACCTTGATTTTGAGGACGCCGTTGCGCTGTTTGCCAAAACCGTACGCCTTGGCGTAAAGCACGGTGCGGAGCTGATCCTCATTGAAACGATGAACGACAGCTACGAGAGCAAGGCGGCGCTGCTTGCCGCCAAGGAAAACAGCGATCTGCCCGTGATACTGACCAACGCCTACGGTGCGGACGGCAAGCTGATGACGGGTGCCACCCCTGCCGCGATGGTCGCGATGCTGGAGGGGATGGGCGCCGATGCCATCGGTGCCAACTGCTCGCTTGGCCCCGTGCAGCTGCGCGGTGTTGCCGAGGAGCTGCTGTCACTTGCCTCGGTCCCCGTGGTATTAAAGCCGAATGCGGGGCTGCCGAAGGTGGAAAACGGCCACACGGTATATGATATTGACGAAAACGGCTTTGCCGCAGAGCTTGCCGCGCTTGCAAGAAAGGGTGTGCGCGTGCTGGGCGGCTGCTGCGGCACCACGCCCGCCTATATCGCAGCGCTGACGGCGGCGCTGACAGGGCATACCCCCGTGCCGCTTTGCGATAAGGGGCGCACCGTGATCTCCTCTTATACGCACGCGGTGGAATTTGACCGCGAGCCGATCCTGATCGGCGAGCGCATCAACCCCACGGGCAAAAAGCGCTTTAAGGCGGCACTCTTAGAGGGGGATATCGACTACATCCTCACCGAAGGGGTAAATCAGCAGGAAAAGGGCGTGCAGGTGCTGGACGTGAACGTTGGGCTGCCCGAGATCGACGAGCGCGAGATGCTGGTGCGCACCGTGTGCGAGCTGCAGGCGATCCTGGATCTGCCCCTGCAGATCGACACCGCAGACCCCGCCGCGATGGAAGCGGCGCTGCGCCGCTATAACGGCAAGGCGATGGTGAATTCCGTCAGCGGCAAGGAAGAAAGCATGCGCGCCGTGTTCCCGCTGGTGAAAAAATACGGCGGTGTGGTGGTGGCGCTCACGCTGGACGAGAACGGCATCCCCGCAGATGCCGCAGGGCGCGTTGCCATCGCAGAAAAGATCTTAAAGACCGCCGCCGCATACGGCATTGCCAAAAAGGATATTGTTTTTGATACCCTTGCCATGACAATTAGTGCCGACACGGGTGCGGCAAAGGCAACGATCGCGGCACTTTCGCACATCAAAAACGTGCTTGGGTGCCATACGTCCCTCGGCGTTTCCAACGTGTCGTTCGGGCTGCCCTGCCGCGATGCGGTGAACAGCAGCTTTTTTGCCATGGCGCTTGGCGCAGGGCTTTCCGCCGCTATCATGAACCCTTATTCTGCCGATATGATGCGCACCTACTATGCCTATCGTGCGCTGGCGGGCCTGGACGAGAGCTGTGCGACCTATATTGCGCAGGTGCCGGGGCTGATCCCTGCCGCCCCTGCATCCACAGCACCTGCCGTGGCAGCAAGCGGTGAGCAGACAAGGTCTGCTTTGCAAAGCGCCATTGTGCAGGGCAGAGCCGCGCGTGCGGGCGAGCTTGCGGGCGAATTGCTTGCAGGCGGCACTGACCCTTTGGAGATCGTGAACGGCGAGGTGATCCCCGCGCTGGATACCGTGGGGGCCGGGTTTGAGAAAAAGACGGTATATCTGCCGCAGCTGCTGATGAGCGCTGAGGCGGCAAAGGCGGCGTTTGAGCGCATCAAGGCTGCCGCCCCCAAAGCTGCCGAAAAGCAAGGGAAAACCTTTGTAATCGCTACCGTTAAGGGGGATATTCACGATATTGGCAAGAATATCCTAAAGCTTTTGCTTGAAAATTATGGGTTTGACGTGATCGACCTTGGCAAGGACGTGCCGCCGGCGCGCGTGGTGGAGGCGGTTTGCAGCACACACGCACCTCTGGTGGGGCTTTCCGCGCTGATGACCACCACCGTTCCCGCAATGGAGGAAACCATAAAGCAGTTGAAAAGCGCTGCACCGTGGTGCCGTATTGTGGTGGGTGGCGCCGTGCTGACCCGCGATTACGCCGCGCGGATTGGCGCAGACTTTTACGCCAAGGACGCCATGGACGGCGTGCGCTACGGCTTGCAAAACTAAAAAACAGGCTCCCCGTTGCTGGGAGCCTGTTTTCATAGGAGAGCTGCACACGATTGATCTTGGTAGGGGAGCTGAGTGCCAAACTTTTATCAATCGAGATGTAAAAGGTTATTCCCATAATATCTTAACTCGCAAAAGCTTCGCATCAGTACGTATTCACACAGTTGCTGCCGCATCTTTTGTTGACAATTCATTGCTTTTATGTTATGATAAAATTGTTGAAAGGGTAACTGAATTTTAAACCTAGGGGGAAAGCATGGCAAAAAGAATCAAATGCTATATTTCAAAAAGTATTATCGCATGCATTGCCTTTTCCGTCATTACTCTTTTGGGCGTTTTGCTTTTGTTTTTCTGCAATCGCTCCTTGACCGACCAAAATACGTATTATGATACGGGCATTTGCATTGACATTGAATATAAGAGTTGGCGGCATGGAAAGAGGTACTCTGAGCGCGATCTTGTGATTACGTTAGATAACGGAAATCGATATGTTGTTCCAGATAAAGTAGACTTCAAAGAATTTGAAAAAGAGTGCCTTGGAAAAGAAGTAGAGCTGCGATACAGTGATGCAACGGATTGGTATGAGGCGCACTGTGTTGTACAGCTATCGGGTAACGGTAAAGCGTACCTTACGATCCAAGAAATGAACCATTACGCGAAAACCACGAACGCAGTCATTTTTATTGCGTGGCTTTTGATCAGTGCCCTTTTAATTTCTTTTGCGATTTTTCTTGAGCTTCCGAAGCTCAAAGAGATGCGAAGGCTCAAACAAAATAAAAAAAGGCGGGAGCAACGCCGCAAAAAGCGAAATACGATGCCGATTGAAAATTCTTTCAATCACTTCGAGCAATAATTTTTCCAAACCGGGGCATACTTTTTCTATCAGGCAAAGGAGGGTTTGCGATGATAGAACAGGATACCGTAAAGCTACTGCGCGAATGCGACGCAGGGGTGAAGATGGGTGTGGATTCGATTGAAAGCGTGATGCCGTACACCCGCTCGCTTACGCTGAAAAAGCATTTGTCGGAGTGCCGCGCGCAGCATATGGAGCTGCAAAAGGAGATCGAGCGCGAGCTTGAAAAATTTGGCGACGAGGGCAAAAAGCCCAGCGCTATGGCCAAGGGCATGTCGCATATGAAAACAAATATGAAGCTCAGTATGCACCAAAATGACCACACGGTGGCCGATCTGATCACAGACGGGTGCAATATGGGCGTAAAATCCCTCAACCGCTATCTCAATCAGTACGAGGCAGCAAGCGAGGTCACCAAGGACATCACCAAGAGATTGATCAACGAGGAGGAGCGCCTTGCGGTGCAGATCCGCAGCTTTTTGTAAAAAGCAGAAACCGCAACAAACACGGCAGTGGAATTGCTTCCACTGCCGTGTTTGTTTATAGGGTTGTTGAATCAAGCCTCCACGCTGCAATTACGGATATTACTTGTTTATATCTCTTGCCCCCAAAACGCAATCCAATATGATTTTGCTCACAAAGTCAATTCCTTCCTCGCAATTTCTGCCAAGCCATTCCATTACAACGGCAAAAACGCCTGTTAAATAGAATTTTATCACGTAGGCGCGTTCTTTTTCGGGGATGCAAAAGCGTTCCAGAATCGGCTCGAAGATAAGCTCGAACATTTTGTTGTAGACCGCGTCCATATTCATTATATGGAACTGTTTTATGGCGAGCTGGAAAATACGGCAGTTTTCTTTTACAAACGTAAGATATGGCGTCAGATATTCGTGGGTGATAAAGAAGTCGGAGGCCAAGCGGTCTTAGGAAAGACAAGGTAGAGAGTCAACTCCTTGG
>JAZNNA010000013.1:0-19608 GCA_045580065.1 Eubacteriales bacterium | reverse complement strand
GTTGCGATGCGATATTCCTTCCCGGCACGTATTGCATCGTGTTACACACCGAAGAATTTTGTGTTGTTGATTACGTAACGCTTACTCAATGATCTGAAAGGAGTCTATTATGAAAAAACGCATGTTACAACTGCTCTCGCTCTTATTGCTTTTTTGCATGGCAGGCTCCCTCTTTGCCTGCAAGAAGGAAGGGCCCTCGCCTAAGGAAGCCAACTTGATTGAGGATGGAATTAAACGCAGCGAGCTGCGATACGTAGAAAACCCTTATTTTAAAGACGGCAAAATATACTATACTTTGGTAAATAACAAAAATGAAAAAACCACCGTTTCCGATGTGCCGCCCGACGTGGAAAAATGGGACGGCGAGAAATGGGTGATCTCCTATCTGACAAATAAAGAGGACGGCATGTATTGGAAAGTGAAGGCGTATTCCAAAACAACACTTTCTTTTTCCGTGGATCGCAGCCCAAAGGGCGCTGCCGGCAAATATCGCCTTTCCTTTGGGTATAAAGACAGAACCCAGGACGAAAACGGCACTCTTTATTACGTTTACGACCCGGAGCGCACGTATACGGTGTTTTACGTTACCATTCCCGAGGAGGGGGAGTATACCGCCACTCCCATCCCGTCCCGTTTGGAGCTGGCGGCCTCTATATCCGGCGATAAGGATAGCAACTTCAAGCTGCAGATCACCTTGAAAAACAAGGGTGACAAGCCTTATACCTTCCAAACGCGAAAGCCGGAGCTTGAGCTTTATACCAAGGGGGAAAAAAGCAACTTCTTTGAGGATGTAAGTCATTACCAGTATGAGCCGCTGGAGGAGATAACGGTTGCCCCCGGCGAGAGTGCAACCTGCACATATACGATCTGTGCGCGTGACGTATACGGAGGAGGAAATCTGCCGGTCGTATCCGTGAAAGGCGGGCGCTATCGCGTTGCCGTATGGGGTAGCTTTGAAGGGGAAGAGGAAAACCAATCCCCTTACGCATACTTTGATTTTTCGGCTGAGTAAAATAAAAAGGATCCCTCAACGCCGCCGCGTTGGGGGATCTTTTTTTGCGTGCTTGCATACCGCTTTTCTTTTGTGTCAAAACTACTTGTGAAAATTTGAAAAATATGGTATACTAAAAAGAAAGTAAGCTAAGAGGGGGGATAAGGTATGAAAAAAGCTGCGCTTTTGCTTGCGGTGCTTTTACTATGCTCGGCCTTGCTGCTGCCGGTATCGGCTGCAACGCCCAAAAGTGCATACGTGCAAGCAGCGGTCGGTGCCGTTGGCGCAAGCCTTGGCAAGGATACCCCCGGCGCTGCCGTGATCCTGTTTGAAAACGGCGTGTGCAGCATGCGTGAGGCCTATGGCTACGCCGATATACAAGGCCGCACGTTGACCACCGCCCTCACCTCCTTCGAGCTTGGCGAGCTTTCCTCGCTTTTTGTGGCGCTTGCCGCGCACACGCTTGCCGATCGAGGGCTTTTGGAGCTTGACCGCGATATCGCCCACTATCTCCCGGCCGGGTTTGTAAAAAAATTAGATCTGCAGCACGCCGTTACCACAAACGATCTTTTGTGGGGCAGGGCAGGCTTTGCAAGCCGCACCTTTGATCTGCACTACGATAACGAAAGATATTGCTTTGCCACCCTTGACGAGGCGCTGCTTGCCGACGTGCCCGAGCAGATCGCTGCCCCCGGCACCTATTTTGGCGTTGATGCCTTTTCGATAGGGCTTGCCGCCTACGTGGTGGAGTGCGTTTCCGGCGTGCGCTATGCCGAATATGCGGGGCGCGCCGTTCTGGAGCCGCTCGGCATGAAAAATACGCTGCTGGATCCTCGCGCCGAAAGCGAGATCAAGGCCCCCGCTCTGGGGCATATCTCCGTCGGGGACGGCAGCTTTTCGCTTGCTGCCGACAACGGCCGCAGCTATGGCGCCATCTGGCCCTATGACGGAGCGATCTCCACGCCCGCCGATATGGAAAGGCTGCTTTCCTTCCTTTGCGGAAACGGTGTGGAAAAGGTGTTTTCCGCCGCCTACCGCGAGTCAGCACGGGCGATCACGCAAAAAAACGGCGTGTTTGACGTGGCGCCGTTGGGGCTTTCTGTAAGCGCAAGTGCCGAAGGCACGGTGTTTTCCAAATCCGCGCAGACCTCTTACTTTGGCGCCTCTCTTGCCTTTAGCGGTGATGCCAAAAGCGCAGCACTGGTGATGACAAACACCGCAGATAGCGCACTCCTCGCGCTTCCCGAGGCGATTTTTGGCGTTTTGACAGGTGTTGCCGTTGCCCCCGGCTATTTGCCCGATCCTGCGGGCTTTGTGGGCTTTTACGGCAATGCTTTGGCAGATCGCGACAGCTTTGTCGGACGTATCTCATTAAAAAACAGTGCCGTCGAGGCTTACGTAAACGCGGATGGCGCCCTCTGCTTTGGTGATATGGTGCTGCGCCAGCTGGCGCCCGGTGTTTTTGCGGATGTTGCATCCGGGAGCGACAACGCCGTTTTGCAGTTTGTGACCGATGCGGAAGGGAATGTAACCGCGGTGCTTTGTGCCGATGGCAAAACGCTTGTACCGCTTTCCAACGATCAGCACGGCGTGCTTGCCACGGCGCTTCTCGTGGTGCTGCTTTGCGTGGCGTTTTACTTTCTTCTGGGCGGTATTCTCGGCCCCGTCAGCAATTTCTTTAACGAGCGCCCCCACGCCTTTCGCTTTGTGCTGCCGTGGATCTTTCTGGGGCTTTTGGGGTTGCTGGTGCTGTCGCAGATCGCCGTAGCTTACGGCCTTGGCAGTGCAGCCTTTGCCTCTTTCTTTACCGCATTTTCCGTGCTTTCTCTGCTTGCCGCCATCGGTGCCGTGCTTTCGCTTTTGTGGGCATTTTTCACCGCGTTTACCGAGCGGGGCAGGACCTCGCGCGTGGTGCGCACCTCGGTCCTGTATCTGGTGTTCCTGATCCTGTGCAGCTATTGGCAGCTGATCATCATTTGATGCAAAGCACCCGCCTTTGCGGGTGCTTTTTAAATATCCTCAAAAATGTTGACAACTCAACCAAATTGTGGTATAATAGCTGCAGCAATATAAAAAGGGGGAACAACCAATGAAGCTGCAACGCTTTGAAACACTTTCCGGCTCTATTAGCCAGCTGATCAAATCCATCCAATTTATTAAAAGCAGAAAAATGGCCGAATACGGTCTGAAGGGAACCACCTGCCTTTGTCTTTGCCAGATTTTGAGCAGTGAGGAGGGGTTGACTGCAGGCGAGCTTGCCACTCTTGGCGAGATCGACAAGGCCCAGGTGTCGCGCTGTGTCAACGAGCTTACCGAGCATGGCTTTATTTACCGTGACGATGAGGAGGGGCGCCGCTACAAGCAAAGATACCGCTTGACCGAGAGCGGCAGAGAGGCTGCCGAGGATATCCGTCAGACGCTTGCACGCCTGCAGGACGTGGTGTCCAGCGGGATCGACGATGAGGATCTTGTCGCCTTCTACCGCGTGCTGAACACGCTGTGCGAAAACTTTGCAGACCTTTTGATGCAAGGTGATATCTGAACAAAAAAGCAGACCGTGTCGCGGTCTGCTTTTTCTTATCCGTTTGTGTTTCAGATACGCACTTGGGTGACCTCAATGCGCAGGCGACCGTCCACGTAGGTCACAAGCGCCTGCTCCTTCAGCTCGGTGTTCAAAAAGAGCAGCTCATCCTCAGAGATCCTTGCATATGCTGCCTTTTGCAGGCGGGAAAGGTAGTGATTAAAGTCGGTTTGGCTGCAATTATCCTGATAAAAGGCATAGGTCCTGCTATTGATATAGGTATAGCCGGAAAGCGTGATCACGTCGGGCACGGTGCGGCCGGATACGTTGTAATCCAGAGGGATTGGCAGCACGCGATTTACACCGGTTATGATGCCGTACATATCATAAATGCCGTTATCCGAAAATCTAAGGGTGATGGTGGTGATCTGATTGATCAGCTGGTTGATGGCCACGCGTAGCGTGTTTTCGCCGCTTCCGACCACCACAAGGCTGCCTTCCTGTACCGAGATCGACCATCCGCCCTGTGGCAGCAAGGCCTTGGTGGATTTGGAGATCGTGCGATTCGTATCGCCGATCAGGATCTCGATCGTGTCCTTACCGGGCTTTTTCATTTGAGCATCCGTGTAAAAGTGCAGCTCGCGGTTGGTAAGCTGCTTATAGCGGTCGCAAAGATCGGTTATCGCATTTTTGATCACTTTTCCTGCATTTGCGGGGTAGATCACTACCGCTTTGGCTTCCTCCATATCTGCCAAAAGCAGATGGCGGTCTGCGTAAAGACGGTCGAGATAAGCGGGGGCGGACATGGCCTCCTCCTCCAGCGAGAACGAGGCATTTGAGGAGGAAATAAAGGTGGCTATAAATTCCTGCAGAGCCTTTTGCAGCATATGGTTGGTTTTGGCAAGCACAAGAATCTTCTGGCCCACTACACCGATATAGTAATCATCCACGGCAAGATTTTCCAAGATATCCTTACATTCGGGACGGTTCGGGTGACCGATCAGTAGCTCGCGCTCGGAGTTGGCGGCCACAAAGTCATCCTTCATCAAAAGGCGAACGCCGGTGGTGGAGAGCATTGTTGCATGGAAGGAGGCGATGATCTGCGTGTGCTGCTCGCCTGCGTTAAAGGAGTACACTAATGTGTATTCCTCGGTGCGCAAGGGGAGCGTGGGGGAGCGGTAGTCCATACCCTGCTGCACGTAGAGATATCCCTCGCCTGCATTGGCGTTGGCCGCTTCTACGTAGGTCTTTTGGAAATAGGAAAGCGCAGATACCAGCATCACGTCGTTGGTGGCAAAGATCACCAGATCCTCGCCCTGAAAGCCGATATAAAACTCAGCGGCACTCAGCTTGTTGGAAAGAGAGGAGAATTGCTCCTTGTCCGTGCTGATATAAAGCTTTTTCGTAGTGGTGCGGCGTGTGCGCAGGTCAAGCCCCGTTTTGCTCAAAACGGCATTGCAAAGGGAATCGGTCGCCAGCTTGACGTCGATGGATGCGGTGGCATCCGTCTTCAGCTCAAAGCTGCAGGTGCCGTCTATGATCAGGGGTGCTTGCTTAAAAAAGAGATTGCCAAGCTTTGTGGCAAAGCCGCCAACGCCCTCGCTCACAGCGCTCACCAGCTCCGAGCCGGGTAGGCCCGCCGCACAGGATGAGAGCAGCAGAGAAAGGCAGAACACAAGGCAAAGTCCGCCTATCAGTCGTTTTTTCATAAGTCCTCCCAAAGGAGTAAATTTTCGCTTAAGACCGCCAAAGGCGGTCTTTTTTGGTCAGTGCAGCTTAGCCAGCGCGCTTTGTACGCCGGCAAGATTTTCCTTGTATTTTTCCAGCTTGGCCTTCTCGGCGGCTACCACGGCAGTGGGAGCCTTGGCAACAAAGCTTTCGTTGGCAAGCTTGGATTCGGCACGCTTGATCTCGTTTTCAAGGCGAGCAACCTCGGCAGAAAGTCTTGCGCGCTCCTTTTCGGTGTCTACAAGGTCAGACATCGGCAAAAGGATGGTGGCGGCATCGGTTACGATCTGCACGGCATCCTCGGCATTGATGTCAAAGCGATCAACAGCATCTGCCACCACAAGCTCAGAGGCAGAGGCAAGACGCTTGAAGAAGGCCTCGGTCGCGGGGGCAAAGCTTTCTTTATAGCGGGTGGCAATATAGATCTTTGCCTTGCGCGAGGGAACAACGTTCATTTCGTTGCGGCGTGCACGGATGGCGCGGATCGCAGCGATCACGCGCTCCATATCAGCGGCAGCGTCCTCAAATACAAGTGCAGCGTCGTATGCGGGATACTCGGCGATCATAATGCTTTCCTCGCTGTGGGGCAGGGAAGCATAGATCTCCTCGGTAATAAAGGGCATAAAGGGGTGCAACAGCTTGAGCGTGCCGCAGAGCACGTAGCCGATCACGTTTTGCGCGATCAGATTGCCTTCGGTATCCTTTTCGGAAAGGCGAGCCTTTGCAAGCTCGATATACCAGTCGCAGAACACGTCCCAAAGGAAGTCGTAAAGGGCGGAAAGCGCAATGCCGATCTCGTAGCGGTCAAGCGACTGGCGTACGGTGCGGATCACGCGATTGTACTCGGTCAGGATCCACTTGTCCTCGGCGGCAAGCTTTTCTGCAGCGGGCAGCTTGAAGCTATCCACCGTCAGGTTCATGCGTACAAAGCGAGAGGCGTTCCAAAGCTTGTTAGCAAAGTTGCGCGCAGCCTCGATCTTCTCATCGGAGAAGCGCATATCGTTTCCGGGGGAGTTACCCGTGGCAAGCGCAAAGCGCAGCGCGTCTGCGCCGTACTGGTCAATGATCTGCAGCGGATCGATGCCGTTGCCAAGGGACTTGGACATCTTGCGGCCCTGTGCATCGCGTACAAGACCGTGGATCAGCACGGTATCAAAGGGCTCTTTGCCGGTGTATTCCAGCGCAGAGAAGATCATGCGCGATACCCAGAAGGTGATGATATCGTAGCCGGTTACCAGGGTGCTTGTGGGGTAGAAATAATCCAGATCCTCGGTCTTATCCGGCCAGCCGAGGGTAGAGAAGGGCCAGAGAGCAGAGGAGAACCAGGTGTCCAGCGTGTCGGGATCCTGGCGCATCTCTTTGCCGCACTTGGGGCACTTTGCGCCGGCTTCCTTGGTCACGACCACCTCGTCGCAATCGTCGCAGTAGAAGGCGGGGATGCGGTGACCCCACCACAGCTGACGGGAAATGCACCAGTCGCGGATGTTTTCCATCCAGTGGAAATAGTTCTTTTCAAAGCGCTCGGGCACAAACTTGGTGCGGCCCTCACGCACAGATTCGATCGCGGGCTTGGCAAGCGGCTTCATGCTGACAAACCATTGCTTGGAAACCATCGGCTCGATCACCTGGTGGCAGCGATAGCAGGTGCCCACGTTGTGTGCCAGGGGCTCGATGCCCTTGAGCAGGCCTGCGGCCTCAAGATCGGCAAGGATCGCCTTGCGTGCCTCAAGCGTGGTCATGCCGGCGTATTTGCCGCAATCCAGCACCTCGGGCTCGTCAACGGCGGCGGTGCCGTTTGCAAACAGCTTGTCGGCAACGGCCTTGTCTTCAGCACCCGTCATCTTACCGTCGTAGGTAAACACGCGCACCATAGGCAGATCGTGGCGCTTGCCGACCTCATAGTCGTTGGGGTCGTGCGCGGGGGTGATCTTAACAACACCCGTGCCCTTGGTCATATCGGCGTGCTCGTCGCAAACGATCGGGATTTCCTTATTGATAAGGGGCAGCACCACGTGGCAGCCGTGCAGATGCTTATAGCGCTCGTCCTCGGCGTTGATGGCAACGGCAGTATCGCCCAGCATCGTTTCGGGGCGCGTGGTGGCCAGCTCCAGATATTCGCCCGTTTCCTTTACGGGGTAGAGCAGGTGATAGAAATTACCGGGCTTATCCTCATATTCCACCTCAGCATCCGAGATCGAGGTCACGCACGTGGGGCACCAGTTGACCATGCGGTTGCCGCGGTAGATCAGATCCTTTTCGTAAAGGCGAACAAACACCTCTTTTACAGCGCGGGAGCAGCCCTCGTCCATAGTAAAGCGCTCGCGGCTCCAGTCACAGGAGGAGCCCATGCGCTTCAGCTGAGAAACGATGCGCCCGCCGTACTGCTCCTTCCAGGCCCAGGCGCGCTCCAGAAAGCCGTCGCGGCCGATATCCTCCTTGGTGATGCCTTCCTTGCGCATAGCCTCCACGATCTAGGCCTCGGTGGCGATGGATGCGTGGTCTGTACCGGGCAGCCAGAGCGTGCAAAAGCCGCTCATGCGCTTGTAGCGGATAAGAATATCCTGCAGGGTATTGTCAAGCGCGTGGCCCATATGCAGCTGACCCGTGATGTTTGGGGGCGGGATCACGATGGTATAAGAGGGCTTTTTCTTGTCGATCACGGGGGTGAAATATCCCTTTTCACACCAGTTTTTATAAATGCGTTCCTCAAACTCGCCCGGGGCGTAGGTCTTTGGCAACTCATGCTGTTGGTTCATTGTTGTAACCTCCCAATGCGGTCATAACCGTATAATATAAATAATATTATAACACGCGCGCGACGGAATGTCAACCGCTCCGGCTTGATTTGTGGGAGAAAAAGAATTTCTTGACAGCGTGAATTTGAAATGATATAATAAAAGTGCAACAAACAATGCTTTGTTTGAATAAAAAACGGGGGTGCTTGTATGAAACGGATTCTTCTGTTATTGCTCACATTATGCGTGCTGCTTTTCAGTTGCGGATGCTTGCGCCTCAAGCTCAAGGAGCCGCAAGAAAGAATTGAGGCGTGGCTGGAAAAGGAGTTTTCCTTTTCCTTTCAGTATGAATTTACTAATTTGGCGTATAACGGTATCGCACAGGAAACTGTGCAAAAAACCGCTGAAGACGGCAGCTTTTGTATGATCAACACACGGCGTGAGTGGCATCATTTCGAAAACTATGATGTAACGGAGGTTTCCAGGTTTTACTATCAGTATGAGGATGCGGGCTTTGTGTGCTATTCGCAAATTGGCGAGGAGTCACCTCAAAGAATGGTGATGACAAAAAATCAGATTTTAGAAATGAACGCTTCTAAGCTTGGAGTAGTTGGTTCAACCGGAATATTTCCGGCATACATCAAAAATTTTGCACTTGTAGAGGGAGAGAGCGAGGAAAATACCTGCACCTATTACTTCGAGATCCCCGTGAAGGATGTGCTTGAGGATGAGGGGATTGCTTTGAATACGTTTCTTAGCATTGCAATAAGCTTTTCAAGACTGGAGTACACCTCACCGCAGGACGTGGATATTGTATGCAATATCGTGGTGGATAAAGAAACGCATCGCCCCATCAGCTTGACCTATGATTTTTCCGAATTTAAGCCGTATGTTTTGCCGGACGATGTCCTTTTGGTGGAGGAAATGGTAGAAGGAGGCTTTATGCAAATGAAATACGCATTTGACTACAACCTTGAAGAAACGGTGCCTGTACCCGGTGCCCTTTTATCAATGGCTTAATATGAATCAAAAGGCGGACACGAGCGTGTCCGCCTTTTGATTCAAATCGGATTCGTGACCGTCAACGTCGCCAAAGGCGACGCGGAAAGGTGCGCCAAAGGCAGAGAAAAGGGAAGTGTGGCATTGCACCTTTCATATCGCTCCTCGCACCGAATAACAGCCACAAACAAAAACCGCCACCCTACTGGGCGGCGGCTTTGTTTATGGAGCTGCTAATCGGATTCGGACCGATGACCTCGTCATTACCAATGACGTGCTCTACCGACTGAGCTATAGCAGCATTGCTTTTTGACAACGCTGATATTATAACAAAATAAAAGCAGCTTGTCAAGGGCTTTTTTAAAAAAAGTTTTGCTTTTTTTGTAAAAAGATCAAAGAAGGGCGGGGAAAGAAGAAAAAAATCTGCTTTTTCGGGAAATGTGGGGCCCGGTCCGTGTCAGAAAGTAAATTTTTTTGCTTTTCTTGACAAACGCCTTTTTTTGCTTTATAATATATTTGCTTTATTGTGGAAAAAATGGCGAAAGGAGGGGATCTGATGATCTGCAAAAATTGCGGAACCGAGTCAAGAGGCCGCTATTGCTCGCATTGCGGGGCCTGGCTTTTTGAAGGTGCGGATATGAATAACGACCTGCCCGAGCAGCTTGAGGTAACCGAGCAGCCCGAACAGATCTTTTGCCCCGAGCGCATCGAGCGCATTGAGCAGTCGGAGCCGGAGCCTGAGCAGCCTATGCCGCGTATTTCCAGAGAGGAGCGCTGCAGGCAGGAGCTTGGCTTTTTCAAGGTCTTTTGGCCTGCCTTGATGCTGCTGCTGCCGCTTGCATATTTCTTTGTAGATGTGTTCGTGCGCCTCTCCGACCTTCTTTTTGCGGTGGATGCAACGGGAAAAACCTTGCTTTCCGTCTTCTTAGAGCGGCTTTCCTCTGCCGAATATGCTCTAAACAGTATGCAGGAGATCAAGCTTCTCACCTTTGGCACCGAAGAAGCACTTTATCAGACCGTTTCACTGAAACAGATATGGGTGGCGGGTGATCTGCAGCTGCCGCTGATCATTGTGCTTGCCATTTCGCTTGCCTGCGCGGTATGCGGATTGCTGACGCTGATTACCGGCGGCAAGCTGCTTACCAAGCGTATCTTTTTGGATCTTACCGCGCTTGTGGGATATGCTGCTGCATTTTCCCCCTTGCTTGCACTTGCCGTACACCGTGCCATTGCCTTTTTCTGGGCCGGGGCAGGGGAAGTCGGCCTTCGCTATGCCGATGCCGCGATGCAACCGCTTTCGCTTTCTGTCGAGTCGGTGCTGCTTGTCGGCGTGATGATCTGCGTGCTGCTGCCCAACGTGCATGCACTGCGCACGATGGGGGCACGTGCCAGAGATGAGCGCATTCACGTGGCGCTGCCCTATACGCTGCTTACAGGCCGATCCTTTTTCCTTACACGCGTACTGGCGCTTGCCTTTACCGTGGCTTCGCTTGCACTTGCTGTGGTACAGCATGCATTCCCCGTGCTTGTCACCGGCGAGGCACTGGACGTTGTGGGGGCGTGGCACGCCTTTTATGCCGATTCTGCCGAGTTTGTGTCTGCGATCTGGCACATCATTACCGCGCAAAGCGCTGCAGTGGATTTTCAGGCCCTGACCGCTATGCTGCTCAAGCTCGTGCTGTTTTTGCAGGTGCCCCTGCTGGCGATCGTGATCCTTTCGCTCATTCTTCCGCTTATACGCGTGCTTTTTGCCAAGCGAAAAAAGCTGGCGCGTAAAAAATGGGCCTGCCGTTCTATCGAACGCATTGGGGCGCGCACACGGCGCGCCGTGCTGATGGCCTTTTGGTGCTATGCATTTGCCCAGATGCTGCTGATCCTGCTGCTTTTGTTTGGCTCTAAGCTTGTGCTTCACCTTAATATTTCCAATATTCCTGAAACGCTTTCACTTGTGTATCTGCTTGCGGGGAATATCAAAATGCTTTGTGGCACAAACACGCTGTTTTCTATTTGGGCGCTTGCCGGCGTGATGTTGTCCCACCTTGCCGGGAATATGGCCTGCAAGATGATACTTCTCTCACACAAGGCGCAATTTGAAAAGTGATAAAAAACAGCCCCGTCCGGGGCTGTTTTTTTCTATCTGCATTGACAAACAAGAAAAAATATAGTATAATATTTTCATATCCCACGCACACAGGAGGTGCGCAATGCATAAATTTTGCCGTATCACGGCGCTGTTGCTCTCGCTTGTATTCCTGCTGCTTTCGCTTGCAGGGTGCGCATCGGCAGGCAGCCCGTTAAAATATTTAAAGGATTGCATCAAAAAAAATATCGACGAAAGCCTTGCCGGCGAGCTGCTTTCCTTCCTTTTGCAGACCGCACAAAACGGCTCGATCGCCATTGAGTTCGGCGGAACGGATCTTGTAGAGGAGCTGCCCGATTCTGCAAAGCTTTCCTTGTGGTTAAACGCTGAGGAGCGCCTGCTTGCAGGGGACGGAGCGCTTGTGCTTGACGGTGCGCGCTACGATGCTGCCTTTTGGCTGAGCAATCAGAAGCTGGTGCTGAATTCGCCTGCCTTTCTCGGCTCTACCACCGTGGGCGTTGAGTTTTCCACGCTCTCCTCTGACCTGAAAACCTCAATTTTCTCCAATAATAGCGGCACGGCGTATGCCCGCCCCGAGGTTTCTGAGGCTTCGGCAGATCTTGCCATAGGCCTGAAGGACGGTATTTTTGATCTGCTCAATTCCTCTGACGAGGCGCAGGAGCTTTTGGGGGAGGCGATCAACGCCTTTCTTGTACACCTCACGACCAATGCCTACAACAACCGCTATCGTGAAAGTGGTAGGACCTATGTGGCGTTGACGGTAGACAACAACGCGCTCTCCCGCGCCTTGCGCGAGGCTCGTCTTACCCTTGTTGGCGACCGCGCCTTTTGCAAGGAGCTGCGCAATCTTGCCAACACGCTGGATGCCATCGAGACCGCGAAAAACGGCGTTGTTACCACAGAGCATATCACCAAGGTAGAGTATTTTATCAGCAGCGAGGCGGATATCGAGGAGATCTGCCTTAAGATCGACACCGCCGCCCCCTTTTCCTTTGCGCTGAACGCCACGGTGCGCAATTTTGGCAGGCGCATTGAGGAGCTGACCTTTACGCATACCGTTGACGGCGCCACCTATCTTTCCTTTGCGGCGAATATGGCAACGGGGGATGGGCTGAACAGCTTCAGCCTTGCCTATCAGGGGATCACGCGCTGCCTTACCTATCAGGTAAAAGAGGATAGCCTGCGCAGATTTGGCGCGGATATGACCTATACCAAGTCCAATGCCAGCGACGTGTTGCTTTCCGCCACCGCAAGCCTGCAGGCCGATCGCAAAAACGATAGCTTTACCTTTACCGTAACGCGCGACGGGACAGCGCGCAGCTTTGGCGGCAATTACGCACTCAGCTCAAAGGCATTTTCACTCTCGCTCACGCATGCTGCCGTGAACGGCGAGGCAAAGCGCCTGTCGCTCTCGCTTGTCGCAACGCCCGAGGCTGCACAGCCGGCCGCGCCGGATTTTGTTAACCTGATCAAGATCGATACCACGCGCTATGCGCCGATGGATGAGCGCATCAAGTCCACCAAGGAAAGCCTTGAAGGGGCTTGGCAACCGCTTGAGATCACTCCGCACTCGTTGCTTGCAAACGTGCTGACCGTGCTTGGGCTTGAGGAGGAGATCCCTCCTGTGCCCGAGGAGATACCCGAAGAATAAACCGAAAAGTCGCCGCCCTCGCGGCTACTTTTTTAGAAAGGATCGTTATGAAGCTGTTACATATCGCTGATCTCCATCTGGGAAAGCGCGTGTGCGAGTACCCGATGCTGGAGGATCAACGTGAGATTTTGCATCAGATCGCAATGCTTGCCGTGCAGGAGGACGTGAGCGGCGTGCTTATCGCGGGCGACGTTTACGACCGCCCCGTGCCTCCGCAGGAGGCAACCGCCCTGCTTTCCGACTTTTTGTGTGAAATGGCAAGGGCAGATATTAAGGTTCTTATGATCGCGGGGAACCACGACAGTGCCGAGCGTCTTTCGTTTTGCGGCGAGCTTTTGGCCGAGGAGGGGATCCACGTTGTCGGCGAGTGCGAGGGGCGTGCTGTGTGCATTCTGCTTGGTGAGGACGAGGAGAGAACTGCCGTGCATATGCTGTCGCACTTCCGCCCCGTGACACAACGCCCCTATCTCGGTGAGGAGATCACCACCACCGAGCAGGCGTTTGCTGCCTTGATCGCAGGAATGGAGCTTTCGGCCGCGCCGCACAACATTTTGCTGTGTCACACGTTTGTGACGGGGGCTGCCACCTGCGACTCTGAGCAGGTGAGTGTGGGAACGGTGGACAGCGTTCCCGCCTCGCTTTTTGAAAAATTTGACTACGTGGCGCTGGGGCATCTGCACCGTCCGCAGGGGATCGGCAAAAATCTGCGCTATGCAGGCTCGCCGCTTTGCTATTCCTTCTCCGAGGCGGGGCAGCAAAAAAGCGTGACCTTGATCGAGATCAATGACAAACTCAGCGTGCGTACGCTACCTCTTTTTCCCTTGCACGAGATGCGCGAGGTGCGGGGTGGCATGGCGGAGCTGATGGCAATGCCGTACAGCGAGGATTATATCCGCGCCGTGGTGACCGACGAGGAGGTCAGCCCCGATGCAAGAGTAACGCTGCGCGCTGTTTTTCCCAATCTGATGCGCTTTGCGGTAGAGAACAGCCGTACCTCATACGAGGAGGAAACGGGGGAGGCCGAGAACGTGGCAAACCGTGATCCACTTTCACTTTTTGCTGAATTTTATCAGGATCAATGCGGCGTTGAGCCGGACGAGGCACGCCTTTGTATTATGAAGGAGCTGCTTTCAAAAAAGGAGGTGGAGCAATGAAGCCTATTTTGCTTGAGCTTTCTGCTTTTGGCCCCTATGCTGAAAAAACGGTGATCGACTTTACCCCCTTTCACGGCGATATCTTTTTGTTGACAGGGGATACCGGTGCGGGAAAGACCACTATGTTTGACGCCATTTCCTTTGCTCTTTACGGCGAGGCAAGTGGGGGCAGAGAGCGCCGCAGCGGAAAGTCCTTTCGCTCGGATTATGCAGCGCCGCAGACAGATACCTATGTAAGCTTCACCTTCAAAGAAGGTGAAAAAACCTATACCGTGACCAGAACGCCGGAATACGAGCGCCCCAAAAAGCGCGGCGACGGTGTGACCAAGGAGCTGGCAAGCGCCACGCTTTCCTGCACGGGAGAGGAAAAGATATACACGCGCATTTCCGAGGTGGACGAGCGTGTCCGCGAGATCGTGGGGCTGGATCGCCGCCAGTTCTCGCAGACCGTGATGATCGCGCAAGGCGATTTTTTGCGCATTCTGAACGCGGCAAGCGAGGAGCGCACCGCGATGTTTCAAACGCTGTTTCACACCAAGCTGTACGCGCAGGCAGAGGCATCTCTCAAGGAAAAAGCGCGCGATGCAAGAGAAACGCGTGAGCTGCTTGCCCGTGATGCCGGCTCTGCCGCCATGCGCGCGATAACGCACAAGGAATTTGACCGCAAGGATACCTTTCAGCGCCACGCGCTTGTGGCTGCAGAGGCCCCTGAGCTGTTTATAGCCGAGCTTTCTGCCTATATTTCCGAGCTTGAGGAAAAGAAAGGCGACTTGCTCTCAGCCATCGCGACAAGCGAGCAAAGGCACACACAGCTCCTGCTTACATTAAACGAGGCAAAGGCGACCAACGCCAAGTTTTCGGAGTGTGAGCAGCTTTCCGGCAGTGAGATCCTGAAAAAGGAGCAAGAGGAGTATCGTGCGGCCGAGGAGCAATCCCTAAAGGTCGCACGGCGCGCCTTGCGCTTGCGCGACGTGGAAAAGGCTGTCGTTACCAGAGAAAAAGAGGCCGAACATGCTGCACAGCAGCTGAAAAGGGCAGAGGAGCAGCTTGCTGCCTGCATGCGACGATCCAATGAGCTTGAAGATATCCTGCAGCAAGCAAAAAAAGCGTTGGAAAACGCGCAGGAGCGCGAGGAGCTGATCCGTCGCCTGCGCCGCGCCGGAGAGGCGGCGATGGCGCTGAAAAAAGCAGGGGCTGAGCTTGCATTAGCGCAAGCCGATATGCTGCAAAGGCTGGAAATGCTGGAAAAGGCGGAAAAATATTATGCCGGTGTGCGCGATCGCTTCTGGCGCGGCCAGGCAGGCGTGCTTTCGGGAGAGCTGAAGGAGGGAGAGCCTTGCCCCGTGTGCGGCTCGCTGCAGCATCCGCAGCCTGCTGCCGTGCTGCCGGATATGCCGGATAAGGAAACGCTTGATCGGGCAGAGAATGAAAAAAGGCTGCAGGAGAGCCGTCACAATGCCGCAGCGTTGAAGCTGGAGGGCATCAAGGTGCGTCACGCCACGGCGCTGCAGGAGCTGAGCGATTGCGGATTTTCTGAAAAGCAGGCGGAGATCGACGTGCTTGTAGGTCGTGCAGCCGAGGAGGAAGAACGGCTGGCGGTTGATAAAAGGGCCTTGGAAAAGGCAGAAAAGGAGCAGCAAGAGGAGCTGCAAAAGCAAAGTGCGCTGCAGGCTGCCTTGCAGGCGGCGCAGCAGCGACACGCCGATGCAGAAAAGGTTTGCGCCGAGGCGCAGGACGAGCTGCAGAAGCGCTTGCAGGCAGCTGAATTTGCCGATCTTGCCGCATACCGCGCAGCCCTTTGCGAGGAGCGCGAGCTGGAGCTGCGCGAGGCCGAGCTACGCAGACAGAACGAGGAGCTGGAGCGCGTGCGCGGAAAGCTTTTGCAGCTGCAGGCAGATCTTTCCGGCAAGCAACGCGTGGATCTGGAGGCCTTGAGGCTGACCGAGGAGCAGGCGAAGGGTGAGCTGGATCGTCTGAAGGAGCGCGGCCGTGAATACGAGCTGGTATTAAAGGTGGATCAGGGCGTTTTGAAGGAGCTTGAAAAAATTGCCAAGCAGGTAAAGGAGCTGAATGCCACCTGGGCGGTGCTTGACGAGCTGAATCGCATCGTCAGCGGTACCGCCAAGGGCGGCAAGGCTAAGCTCTCACTGGAAAGCTATGTGCAGCGTTACTACTTCAAAGAAGTAGTAGTGGCGGCAAATCGCCGTCTTCAGGTGCTGACCGACGGCAACTTTTTGCTGCGTTGCCGCGCCTTGCCGCGCGATTACGTGCGCAAATCCGGCCTGGATCTTGAGGTGCTGGACCGTTCCACCGGTCTGTGGCGCGACGTCAGCACGCTCTCGGGCGGCGAATCCTTTATGGCTTCGCTTGCATTGGCGGTGGGGCTTTCCGACGTGGTGCAGAATCAGAGCGGAAACGTCCGGCTTGAAATGCTGTTTATCGACGAGGGCTTTGGCTCGCTTGACGAAAACAGTCTGCAACGCGCGATCGGGCTTCTGGCGCGCCTTTCCGACGGAAAGCGCACCATCGGCGTGATCTCTCACGTGGCGGAGCTGCGCGAGCGCATCCCCAAAAAGCTTTTGGTCACCCACACGCAAAACGGCAGTGCCGTGCGCGCGGAATATTAAAAATCACTCAAAACAGGGGCAAGAGAATCTCTTGCCCCTGTTTTTTAGCAATTTTGAGCATAATATTCGAGCCGCATCAAGACATTTTTGCAGACGTTTGGTAAATCTGAGGGCAAGGAGAACGCCGAGGTCGAAAAGCTGCGCCGCACCGAGGAATTGTTCCGCAAGGCGCTGCAAAATGCGGGTGTGAGCTATGCCGTGGACGAGATGAAACGCACAGCTGCGGAAAATGCGCAGGAGAGAGCCGAAAATGCGGCTGAAAGCGTTGACGAAAACAGAGAATTACGGTATAATAATGGTGAGGTGCAACGCTCCGCAAAGATTGTTAAATACATTCCGTATTCCAAGGTTGGACAAGGTAATGTCGATGCAATTCGACGTCAATTATCTCGTTTGTACGGTGGTGTAGGTGATAGCGTTGTAAATGGCATTGCCATTGAAAACGGGAGCACGGTTTTTATTGTTGATTCCGGCAAAGAGAATGGTGAGATCCGTTTTGGGGTGAGAGGGAAATTTAAAATTTCTGACAGTAACTTGAGGGCGGAATACATAAGGAGGACAAATGTCGAAGCAGTATCAAATGGGTATATCAGTGATGGATTATCTTCAAGGTTTGGGGATCAACATGATAACCATAGGCAAAGCAATCTGCGACGAGAATCTGGAACGGAGCCATCAGCTGATCAAGAAAAATCCTCAGATAACCAAGGAGGAATTTTTGTCCGCGATGCAAATCGAGGAGGAGTAAGGCAATCCCGCAAAGCCACCGGCGAGGTGGTGACGCTGTCCAAGGGGCAGCTTGCCGCATTGCAGGCGAACTATCATGGCGAGAAGGTGTTTGCCAAGAAGGATGTGACGACGGCGCCGAAGGGCATTGAGGCGCTGCAAGGCTTGCCTGCCGAGATCCGCAATGACTTTATCAACCGCGTGTGGACGGGGTATAATAAGCACTTGCACCAGCAGGGCTTTGAGCGATTTACCGAGGTGATTTTTATCGCCTCGGTGCTTTTTTTTCAAAACCCCTTGACAAGTGTATCGCAGTGCGATATAATAGAGGCACGATGTATCGCAGTGCGATGTAAAAAGGAGGAGCTATGGACGCGCATACCAAAAAGGTCTATATCCCTATGACAGAAACGGCATTCTACATCTTGTTTTGCCTGCAAAGCCCCAATCACGGCTATGGCGTGGTACAAAGGGTAGAGGAGCTGACCGGCGGTGAGCTTCGCCTTGCCCCCGGCACAATGTACGGCAGCCTTTCCAAAATGGAAAAGGACGGTGTCATCCGCTTTGTCAGAGAAGAGGAAAAGCGCAAGCTGTATGAGATCACGCCCCTGGGGCGAGAGGTACTGGAGTTGGAATTAAAGCGCATTCGCCGTTTATATCAAACTATTGAGGGGGAAGCATAATGGAAACAAAAAAGGAATTCCGCTATTTTACAATATTCAATCATGAAAAAGAGGAAAAATATCTGCAGCAACGCCACAGCGAGGGCTGGCGGTTTGTACGTGTCAGCGGATTTGGAATGTATCACTTTGAAAAATGTGAGCCGGAGAACGTGGTCTATCAGCTGGACTATAATCCGCAAAAGCAAAGTGAAAAAGAGGAATACGTAAAAATGTTTGCTGATTGCGGGTGGGAATATCTGCAGGAATACGTGGGCTACAGCTATTTTCGCAAGCCCGCCTCGCAAATGAACGGCGAGGAAAGGATCTTTAACGAGGACGACTCGCGTACGGCGATGATAGCGCGTGTATATAAGGGCAGACTGCCGCTGCTTTTGTGGCTGTTCTGGCTTTGTATTCTGCCGCAGTTTGTGATCAATATTTGCAATCAGAATTATGGCATTTCTATTTTTCTCGGCAGCGTTTTGCTTGCCTATCTTGTGATGTTTGCCGTTTGCGGCATCAGCTATTATTGTTTGAAAAATAAGAAGAAATAAAAAAGTGGCACCGCGAGGCGGTGCCGCTTTTTATATTTTGTTTGATTTTGCTTTTAGTTTTTTTACACTCCAATAGCAAAGCTGAAGCAACACGCGGCGGATTTGTTCATATACAAATCCAAGTAAATAAAAGCCAAGCGCAAAAAGTAAAACAAAAAGAAAACTGCTTGCTTTTCCGTAATGCTGTTGTACACGGAACACTTCAAAATAGATGTGGGGCTTGATCATGTTTGCTTCTTGTAATAGGTATACGCCAAAGCTGGCAGAGGAAATGCAAAGGATCAGGCGGTTGCAAAGCTTGCTGCGGATCTCAAGCCTTGCAAAAAAGAGGAATATAAGCACCGAGGCTGTGAAAACAATAAAGCTTGTATAGTCTGGGGAATTGTACAGGTATTTATACAGGGGCATTTCCTCTTTGTAATAAAAGTTTGACCATACCCAAAGGATACAAAAAAGAAATCCTGCAAGAAGATAACGCTTTTTGATACGGGGGGAAAGCAGCTTCAGTATGCCGCCGGTGAGGTAAAGGCAAATAAACCAAATCAGGTTATAGCCTGTGGAAAGCACCAGCACCTCCTCAATTTTGAAACGACGACAAAGGTAGGAAAGCACAAAAATACCGATCAGGGTGCCCCACAGTGTTTTTTTATCTGAATTGTTTAAAATTTTATTGAGAAGTGGTGAAATCAGGTAAAGCACAAAGTAAGCGGAAAAAAACCAGTACCGTTTGTGGATCACGGGAAGGAGGCATCGAATAAATTCCTCACTATCCCAGGCATCGCCAAAAAGGATCAGCGCCAAAAAATACAGCGTGGTAGCATAAAAAACAACCATTCCCCACAGTTTAAATGCTTTTTGGATACGAAAGGAGGAGTGTACCAAAAAATATCCGCTGATGATTACAAAAACGTTGACAGCTACCGTAAAAAGCGAATACAGAAAGCGCAAAAGCAGCAGCTCTGTCGCGCTTGCGGCATGTTCCAAAAAGCCACCGTAATTCAAAAGATGTACGCAGGTGATTAAAAAAATTGCAAAAATACGAAGCAACTCAGGGCCGGCTTGCCGCTTTTTGGTTGCCGTAGGTGTTGCTTTTGGAATAGAGATGTTTTCGGCCATGGCGACTCCTTTCTCGGTTGCGATAAAAACAAAAAGCCACCCC
>JAZNNA010000012.1:0-3669 GCA_045580065.1 Eubacteriales bacterium | reverse complement strand
CTTGTTTTATTAGCCAAATTGCTCTATCTTGTGTTGCCCGCGCAGCTTGTATATCTGCATCAGAGAAATCACACCATACACAACGTGCATTAGGGCAAAAAGGATGCTGCAAGACAATCCGATTGCAAAGGCATGCTTTGTTTTCACCAAGCCAAAAAGCAGATATGCCGGACCTACGTCGCCAAAATCCGGCAAAAACGCGTACATCATCGCACAGGAAAAAGCGGAGAGGCCAAGGCAAACATTTGGCAAGATTTTACGCCGCGCCACAGGAGCGACAAAATGCAAGACAACAAGCAAAACTGCCATATGTGCCAACGGAATCACGCCAAAGAAAAGGCGAAACCACCCCATGCCGGAAACCCATGCCAACGAAACCGCTACAGAAAGAAAAAGTGAGGTAGCGTCATAAGGAATATGCCTGTATTTTTTGCAAATCACGTCAATCACAATCAGCACCAATGCCGCCGGCACCACAAGAAACGAGGGTGCCAAAAGCAGCGAAAAAAATGCATCAGAAATAAAGTCGATCATAACCTTCTCCTTTCAGCACGCATAAACGAAAATAAGGGGCTTTCACCAAAGGCTCGCCCTTCGGGAGAGCTCCCGCATAGCGGGTGAGAGCGCCCCTCCCCATCGGTCCATCTCGCTTGCGCGATCTACGCCGCCACTTTCAGTGGTGGTTATGATTTTTGATAAATGATGTCAAATTCACCGCACAAAGTTTGTCCGCACGGTCTTTTCCGTTTCGGGCAGGCCGAATTTTTCTTTGCCAAGGGCAATGCTGCGCATCAAAAACAGCATATTGTTGGCAAGGGTGCGCATGCCCTGCAGGCCCTCAAGATCCTCGGCAGCCTCGCCAAAACGCGCACCGTGTACGCTGTTCCAGTACTGTCCCGCTGCCACGGGCATGCCGCTGATGGTGAAATATTTGTTCAGCTGATCAAACGCCGTGGCGCAGCCGCCGCGGCGCGCCACCACCACCGATGCGCCCACCTTCATGCGCTTATCAAAGCGCGTGCTGTAAAACAGGCGGTCTAAAAGGGCGGTCAGTGTGGAGCTTGCCGCCGCATAATACACGGGGCTGCCCACCACCATACCGTCACATTCCTGCAGCTTGGGGGCAAGCTCGTTTACGATATCGTCGATCGCACATCTGCCCAGCTTGTAGCAGGCGGCGCAGCCGCGGCAGCCGCGGATCGCCATATCCCCCACCTGCAAAAGCTCTACCTCAACGCCGTTTTCCTCAAACACGCGGCGCATCTCGGCAAGCGCCAACGAGGTGTTCCCCCCCTCACGTGGGCTGCCGTTTAACATCAAAACCTTCATACTATCTCCTTTTCTGCGGTGCTTGCGCGCTTTTTTGACCCCCTCTCGATCGAAAGGATCTCCAGCGCGATCATAGCCGCATAATATAAATTCCAAATAAAGCTGTAAATGCCCGGTCCACCGCCCACAAAAATAACCATGGGAATGGCGCCAAATATCATCAAAATCGTAATAAGGCCCAGAACGGGGTTGTTTTTTAAATAAATATCTATCACAGAAAGTAGCGCGTACAGGACGTGAAAAATCAGGCTGCCCAAGGCAATAAACACGCTGTATGCCCACAGGGCAAAGGGGCTCAGCCACTCGTGTATAACGTCTATGTCAAAGCAGACACCCACAAGCTCAAAAACGATAGAAACCAGCGCAAGCAGAATACTAAGCGCGCTGATCACAATGGCGATCAGGGCCATAGATACAGAGGCTTTATTCTTCATAAGCATTTCTCCTCTTGGTTGCATTTCCCTCTATATTATAGCACAACGCGCCCCGCGTGTCAATCATGTGGGCAGCGCGACCTTGCGTGCTTTGTTTGCACAAACTCAAGGCTCCCTCCGGGAGGGAGGCTACAAGATAGCCGACCGGCGGGGGTGCAGCAAAATTTCTTCTTTGGATTGACAAACGCCGCGTTTCTTGCTACAATAGGAGCAACCCTTCAAAAAAGGAGAGCATTATGGACAGATGGTATTGGATCGAGCTGATCGGCTTTGATAACGAGGCCGCAGATTTTGGCGTGGACGCCTTTCTTTCGCGCAACGTGAACACCACGGGCGTGTCGCTGCTTTTTGCGCATATCGACTTTTTGTTTGAGCAGCAAAACGAGCTGCTTGCCCCCACCGCCTGCTCCTATGGCGGGCATGAATATAACCGCGAGCGCCGCCGCCAGCAATGGACAAAGACCCAGCTGCGCGGGCTGGTGAATGCATTCCACGCGCGCGGCATAAAAGTGCTGTTTGCCTGCTTTGATATGACCGAGCGCATCACCGATAAGTCCTGGCTTTGCTACAACAAACGCGGCACACCGTCCCCCCTTGTTTACGTTCTCAAAAGGCTGGACGACGGCAGATACGTGGGGGATATCGTGATCGAGCGACTGCATGCCGTGCTGCGTGATTACGGCTTTGACGGGCTGCAGCTGGCAGACGGACTTTCCTCTAACCGCCCCAGCATCGAAAACGGCGATTTTTCGCTACCGTTCTGCCGCCAATCGCAGATCGACGTTCCGAATCGCCTGATGGGCGAGGGCGTAGAATGCTACAAGGCGCGGCGCGCCTGGATCCTGAAAAACCGCCGCTTTGCCTGGATCGAATTTCTCTCTCGTGAGTGGGCGCGCTTTTACCAAAAGCTGTTTGACACCGTGAAAGCCCCCATCCTTTTTAACAATGCGTGGACGCGCGACAGCTTTGAGGCGCTGTATCGCTACGGCATCGACTATCGCCGCTGCTGCATCGATCGCGCCATGGGCGTGATGGTGGAGGAAAACTCCGCCACGCGCGGCATCATGTCCGCCGAGGACGAGGGCGACGTTTCGCTCCCGCTTTCCTCGCGGCAGAACATCGCCTATGAATACACGCTGATGCAGCAGGATATCAAGCTGATCACAAAGGGTCTGCCGCAGATCTCGCTTTTGCCGATCAGCGACACGCAGGAGCAATGGGACGTGATCCGTCACGCGCCCACCGAGCTTGCACGCTCGATCATCCGGCGCTTCAGCACCTACGTGTGGCGAAACGGTGCGTTTGAGGTCTGCTGCAATGCGCCTCACTATTGCTTATCCGACGGCATCCCCGCCGAGGATTGGCGCTGGCTTGCCGCGCAAGAGAGCTTCCGCGTGCCCACCCCAAGCGCCGTTGAGGGCTTTGCAAATATTCAAAACCCCGATGCATTATCGCGTGACGTGGCGCAATTTTGCGCCAAAAAAGGGTATTTTGGCTCTGCTTTGCAAAACGCAATGATCGCAAACGGCTTAAACCTTGCCACCCAGCTCTCGCTTTGCGAGGTGGGCGGCTTTGACAAGGCAAGGGCCCTGCTTGTCACCAACCTGAACGCCTATACCAAAGAGGAAAAGGCAAGCCTCGCTGCCTCGCTTTCCCTGCCGCTTATCGCCGTGGGCGAGGACGTGGACCTGCCCCTTGAAAAGTCTGCCCGTTATGCGGGCAAATACCTTTCGGTGGCGATCTACGGTGTGGAAAACGCGCCCGATCTTGAGGTGCTGCGTTCCCTGGAGCGCATCCGCCGTGCGGGCAGGCTGCAGCAGGGTGAGATCTGGACCGAGCCGCTCTCCCACCGCCGCGTGGCGCCCGTGTTCTTCGCGGCACTTGCCGAGATGCTGAACGTGGCGTT
>JAZNNA010000011.1:0-47191 GCA_045580065.1 Eubacteriales bacterium | reverse complement strand
GGATGCTTACGGCTATGCCGAAAGCTTTATTACTATGGATAAGGTGCTGTGGTCGGGAATTTCCATGCCCGTTATGCAGCACGGCGGCGTTGAGGAGGCCTTTATCTGCGATCTGGCAGAGAAGTACCCCAACATTTGCGGTGCCTTTTTGGACGATTTTTTCGTAAGCTTTCGCGGTGAAGAAAATGTCAACGAAAAGGCAGCGGCGTTCCTGCGCGATATGCGCGAAAGGCTTGGCAAGGCCTGCCGCCCGATGGATCTTTGGATGGTATGGTATACGTACGAAACGTCCCGTACTGCGCCTGAGGTGCTTGATCAGGTGGATGGCTTTGTTCTCTGGACGTGGGATAACAATGAGCTCCCCTTGCTGGAGGAGCGCTTTGAGCAGCTGGAAAAGACCTATCCCGACAAGAGAAAGATGCTGGGCATCTATATGTATGATTTCCCCAATTATCGCATGGTCCCGCTTGATCTGATGGAGCACCAGTGCAACGTAGCATTAAAGCTTTTAAAAGAGAAGCGCATTGAGGGTATTGTTATTGAATGCAACGCCACGATGGGAATGGGAATGGAAAGCGAGCTTTGGCTGCGCGACTGGATCAAAAAAGTGAAGGATATTGAATTGGATTAAGAAAAAATCGCCCCTTTGGGGCGATTTTTTTGTATATTTTGGGCGAGGTGACGCAAACTGTTCTTATCAAGTTCACGGAGGGATCTATGCTAAGGATCGGTGAAAATTACTGCGAAAACGTGCAGTATTTTGAAAAAAAGCTGCGCGTTGCCGAAAATTTTGATATCATCAAAAAGGTGCTGCGAATTGCAGACGGCGAGGTCACGCTGTTTTATATCGACGGGCTGATCAAGGACGGCGCCATGCAAAAGCTGTTTATCTATCTGCTCTCGCTGCAAAAAATGCCTGAAAGCGCCGCGGCATTTTTAGAGCAGAATATGCCTTACGTTGAGTGTGACGTGACGGAAAATGAGGAAACTATGCTGCAAATGCTGCTTTCGGGTGCTACACTGATGCTTGGTAGCAGCTTTGGAAGCAGCGCGATGATCATTGATGCGCGCACTTATCCCGCACGCGAAACCGCCGAGCCGGAAAACGACCGCGTGATGCGCGGTGCGCGCGACGGCTTTGTGGAAACGCTGATCTTCAACACGGCGCTGATCCGTCGGCGCATCCGTGACGTTACGCTGACAATGCAGTATCTCACGGCGGGAAAGGCATCAAAAAGCGACGTGGTCGTGGCATATATGAAGGACCGCGCCGACCCAAAGCTGGTGGAGTATATCACACAAAAGATCAAGTCGATCAGCACCGACGCGCTGACGATGGGGCACGAATCGCTAGCGGAATCGCTGATCAAAACGCGCTGGTACAATCCCTTTCCCAAGATCCGCTATACCGAGCGCCCGGATACCACCGCAGCGCACCTGTTAGAGGGAAGCGTGGTGATCCTGCTTGACAACTCGCCTGCGGCAATGATCCTGCCGACCTCTATCTTTACCTTTTTGCAGGAAACAAATGATTTTTATCTCCCGCCCCTTACCGGCACCTATTTGCGCATGGTGCGCCACGCGGTGTTCTGGCTTACGCTTTTTTTAACGCCCCTGTGGTATCTCGGTGTGCAGAACCCCGAAGCCGTGCCGCAATGGCTGGCGTTTGCCTTGCCGCAGGAAACGGGGATGCTCCCCGTATTTTTGCAGCTTTTGCTGGCGGAATTTGTGATCGACGGCTTGCGCATGGCATCCATGAACACCCCGGATATGCTGGCAAACTCGCTATCTGTGGTGGGGGGATTGATCCTTGGTGAGTTTGCGGTGGATGCGGGATGGCTGATCCCCGAGGTGATCCTGTATATGGCCTTTGTTGCCATTGCAAACTTTACGCAAACAAGCTTTGAGCTTGGCTATGCGCTGAAGTTTATGCGCATTTTGCTTTTGACCCTCACGGCGTTTTTCAACGTCTGGGGCTTTGCTGTGGGTGTGCTGATCATTCTGCTTTTGATCATCAGCAACCGTACCGTTAACGGTACACACAGCTATCTTTACCCCCTGATCCCATTTTCCGGTAGGGCGCTGCTCTCGCTTTTCATTCGACGCAAAAAGCGGAACTGATCGCCTTGACAAGCACCCCGAATTCTGTTATACTTGTGTGAGAAAGCGAGGTGCAAACTATGACCAGATCAAGGCGAAGCCTGATCCTTTGCTGTTCTTTGGCCGTTTTGCTGATCGGTGGCATTTTGTGTGGCATTCTCTTGCCGCGGATAGCCGCCAGAGAGGATATGGAAAAAATGCTTTTTGCAGTGGCGGGCGAGGACGTGCAGTATCTTGTACTGACAGATCCGCATTATAATAATGACGAGCTTTTTGCAAATAACGGCAAGGAGATCACGCTTTCCGGCGAGCGCTTACAAACGGTCCGCACACAGCTTTTGCAGCTGGCAAAAACGCTGAAGTACAAGGGTAGCGACAGGAAAAGCCTGACGGGGCTTGATCTGCGCCTGTTTGCCAAGTGTGCCGACGGCAGCGTTGTGCAGCTGTATTTTCAAGGCGAGCGCTTTTATTATATCAGCGAGGACGTCACCTATTATTTCGCGGCAGATGCCGACCTCTACGCGGCGTTTCTGGCAACCCTGAAGGGGGCAATGCAATAAAAAAAGACGGGGATCTCCCGTCTTTTTTTATTGCTTACAGTCTGGCGATCAGGTCACCGATGAAATAGAGCAACGGCAGCGTTGCAAGCGAGAGGATCGAGGTGGAGCCGACCACGCGCGCAGCGTAAGGGGCATCCAGATCGTAAAGCTCGGCAAGCATCGTAACAGTCGCCGCACTGGGGAGCGCAGAGATCACGGTGCAAAACAGCACCACGCTGTAGCTATCCTGCATCCCAAGCGTTACCAGCTTGGCAAGCAGACAAATGACGATCGGCACACCGATCAGCTTGACAAGATTGAACAGATACAGCTTGAGGTCGGTGAGCAGCGCGCGCATATTCTGCGAGGCAAGCAGCGCACCCGTGACCAGCACGGAAACGGGCAGGCATAGGTTGCCCAGCTGATTAGTGAAATCGATCACAAAGGAGGGGAAGGGCAGCACGCCCTTGAGCAGATAAAGCAAAAAGCCGATGGCGCAGGGAATGGTGCCGTAATTGAGCAACGCCTTCTTTGGGGTGAGGCGGATGTGCTCCTCACCGCGAGAGAGGATCCAGATGCCGATCGTCCAGAGATACAGGTGAAAGCCGATCACGAAAAACGCACCGTAAAATGCACCCTTGCCGGGGAAGATGGCGGCAAGAATGGGAAAGCCGATAAAGCCGCAGTTGTTAAAGATAGTGGCAAAAATGCTTAAGTTTTTACGTGTGCCACCCGGGAACAGGGGCGAGGCAAGAAAGGCGACAAGCGCCATGACCGGGTGCAGGATAAGGCCGAGAGCAAGATAAAACAGCCCTTCCTTGAACAGCTCAACCGAAAACTCCTTGCTGATCAGTGCGCCCACGATCATCATGGGCTGCCCAAGAGAAATGATCAGCTTGGAAAGGTGCTTTGAGCCCTCCTCGCTGATGATCCTGGTGCGCCGGCAGACGTAGCCCGCGACCATCAGCAAAAACAAAAGCCCGATGATGGATAAGAGGTTTAAAAACGTGCCAAGCTCCATTATGCTTCCTCCGCAAACGAGCCAAGCTCGTGCAGCTTTTCGGCAATGCGCTTCATATCCTCAAGCATATCCTCTTTCTTGCGGGGATCGCGCAAGAGATACGCGGGGTGGTAAACGGCGGTCATCAGATAGCCGTTTTTATCAAACCACTCGCCATGCTCCTTGGTGATGCGGAAGTCGGGCTTGATCAGCTTCATTGCTGAAATACGCCCAAGGCATACGATCACACGGGGCTTCAAAAGGCGCACCTGCTCGCGCAGGTAACCGATGCAGGCCTCCTCCTCGTCGGGCAGGGGATCTCTGTTCTGTGGCGGGCGGCACTTTAAGATATTGGCGATATACACCTTTTCGCGCGGGATATCCACCGCCTGCAAAAATTTATTCAGAAGCTGCCCTGCGCGCCCCACAAAGGGGGTGCCGGTCAGATCCTCCTGCTCGCCGGGGGCTTCCCCCACAAAAAGCAGGTCTGCCGTGCGGCTGCCGGTTCCGAATACGCATTTTGTTCTTGTGGCGCCCAGTGCGCATTTCTGGCAGGCGGCACAGGTGCTCTCTAAGATCTCCCAAGTCATAATAGACCTCCGTTCTATATGCTATATAGTGTTATTATACCACAATTTGCGCGCTCGCGCAATGCTTTTGTCAGTTGTTTCGGTAATACGTGGGGGAATGTCCCGTGGTGCGGCGAAAGGCGGTTGCGAAATAGGCGGCATCGCAAAAGCCAAGTGCCAGCGCGGTCTCCTTCACGCTTTTACCCTCGCGCAGCATACGGATAGCGGTGTTGCACTTTTGCGTGCGGCAGTATTGCATTACACCAATGCCCGCATATCGCGAAAAGGTCTTTTTCAGCAGCGATGGGCTCATCTGCGTCAGCCTTGCAAGCGTGACGATATCCAGGGGTAGGGAAATATTCTGCTCGATCGTTTGCAGTATCTTGCGGTAATTCCGCGCGCCTGCCGTGCAATCCGCGCGCTCCTGCACACCCTGCTCACAAAGGCTGAGCAGCAGGGCCTCCAGCTCGCAAAGCCCTTGTTGGGCTTCTCTTTCCCGCTCCGGGGCCACCACGCCGTTTTGGCGCACACGATACGAGGCGCTCTTTTGTAAAAGCTCCAATGCGCGTTCTACGCGCAGCGTGTCCGGCTGCGTAAGGGAAAAGATGCGGTGCGAAAAATCCGGCATCCTTGAGGCTGAAAAGGAGAATACCACCAGCTGCGCGGGTGAGTCACCGATGGCGCGCAGACTGTGAAATTCCATTGGTGGATGCAAAATCGCTGAGGGGGCCTGCAGGATCAGCGAATCTGCCCCTGCGGTGATGCTGACACACCCCTTTGTGACGATCTCGATCTCGTAAAAATCGTGTGCCTCGCCGCGGAAAAGATAATCCGGCGTGATGTCGCGGCTGAAGGCGGTATAGATCCCGTCGATCTGCACCACGCGCCGGATCGGGCAAAGCTCCCACAGGATCGTCTTTGTATCTGAATTCAAAATTTTCACCTTCTTCAAAAATCAATCTTTGATTTGGTTCCTTTTAAGTATAACATAAATATTTTTTCTGTCAAGAGCTTCTTGCACGAAGGGGCGAGGTGTGCTATAATTCTGTGTAAGGAGGGGGAACGATGCTGTTTTCTTTGTTTTGGAATTTTTTTAAGCTGGGACTGTTTACGTTTGGCGGTGGCTATGCGATGATAGCCAATATCCGCGAAAGCGTGGTCGAGCGGCTTGGCTGGCTCTCTGAGGAGGAGCTTTTACAGGTCATCACCGTTGCCGAATCCACCCCGGGGCCGATCGCTATCAACCTGGCTACCTACGTTGGGTATAAAAAGGGTGGTTTTTGGGGGAGCGTGCTTGCCACGCTTGGCGTGGTGCTGCCATCGCTTGTCATTATTTTTGTCATCTCCTTGTTTCTGGATGCATTTATGGCCAATAAGTACGTGGCCTATGCCTTTGTGGGCATCAAGTGTGCGGTGGCTCTTCTGATCCTGCGCACAGGGATAGGGATG
This sequence comes from Eubacteriales bacterium, assembly GCA_045580065.1. Taxonomy (GTDB): domain Bacteria; phylum Bacillota; class Clostridia; order Oscillospirales; family CAG-272; genus Firm-07. Next base: position 41,534 of record JAZNNA010000011.1, on the reverse strand, counting down.
CTGCACAAGCTGGAGCGTGCATGGCTGCCGAGCCTGCTGTTTGTCGCTGTGTTTTTGCTTATGATCGCATTGGAGCTTCTTTGCACAAGCTTCAGCACCGTTTTGCTGATCCTTGTCGGCGGTGCGATCGGAATACTGGCCTACTCCGTATTCCGTGTGGGGGAGGGGAAGAAATGACCTATCTCTTGCTGTTTTGGGAATTTTTTAAGGTTGGGCTTTTCACCTTTGGCGGTGGGCTTGCCATGCTGCCCTTGATCGAGGATGCGGTGCTGAAATACGCCTGGCTCACAGAGGAGCAATTCTATAGCTTTGTCGGTGTTTGCGAATCTACTCCCGGGCCGATCGCAGTCAATATGGCAACCTACGTGGGTGCTTCGCAAGGGGGGCTTCCGGGCAGCCTTTGTGCCACGTTTGGGGTGGTGCTGCCTTCCTTTCTTGTGATCCTATTGGTGGCGACCGTGCTGAAAAGCCTGACGGAAAATCGCTTTTTCAAGGCGTTTTTGCGCGGAGTCAATCCGGTGGTCGTGGCACTGATCCTTTCCACCGGCGTGATCCTGCTTTTTAAGACTGTAGGCTATTCGGCTCCTTTCTCTTTTTCCTTGCGAGCAGCCGAGCCGATCATCCTTTTATTGCTTTTGCTTTTCGACCTTCTGTTCAGGCGCTTGCGTGGAAAGCGCCTTTCTGCCGTGTGGCTGATCCTTACCTCCGCTGCGCTTGGGATTTTGGTCTGCTCGCTGGTGGGTGCTGTGAGCATTTGAAAAAAATTACACTTTTTGCAAAAAGCCCTTGCAAAAGTTCAAAAGTATGATATAATTAAATTTGATAAAAATTATCTTACACGAGGAGTAGCTCTATGGAAATCATTCGCTGCAAGAATTACGAGGAAATGTCCCTTGTTGCCGCCCGCATTGTTGAAGAAGAGGTGGCAAAGAAGAAAGATGCCGTTCTCGGCTTTGCAACCGGCTCTACACCCGAGGGGCTGTATGCACAGCTTGCAAAGGACTGCAAGGATGGCAAGGTGGATTTTTCTCAGGTTGTTACCGTTAACCTTGACGAGTATTGCGGCCTTGAGCCCGAGCACCCCCAAAGCTACCGTTACTTCATGAATGAGAAGCTTTTCAATCATATCAACATCGATATGAATAACACCCATCTGCCCGAGGGCGATGCAATGGATCTGGATGCAGAGGCAGAGCGTTACGAAAAGCTGGTTGCAAGCCTTGGCTATGCCGATCTTCAGGTGCTTGGCGTTGGTCACAACGGCCATATCGGCTTTAACGAGCCTGCTGAAAGCCTGTTTACCGATACGCACGTAACCGCCCTGACCAAGGATACCATCCGTGCAAACTCTCGCTTCTTCGACTCAATGGACGACGTGCCGAAGCGTGCTATCACCATGGGTGTCGGCACCATCATGAATGCCCGTCGCATCATCCTGCTTGCCTGTGGCGAGGGTAAGCGTGCCGCCATCAGCGCCTTGCTTGACGGCCTGGTAAACACGATGTATCCCGTTACCATCCTTCAGCTGCATCAAAACGTTACCTTGATCTGCGAGGATGAGGCCTGGCCCGGCAAATAAGTGTAAATCAAAAAGCGGATGACCACGTCATCCGCTTTTTTTATAGCCTTCCAAGGATATGAACGGCGCGCTCTCGGCAGATACGTCTGCCGTGTTCTGCTAAAAATGTTTCCGCACGGTCACGCGGTACCTCGGTGCCGTATTCTCTGAATAGGGCAGGGGAAAGCGAGGGCGCGTGACTGAGCAGCAGCCACCAGTTGTTGTTTTCGTCCTGCCAGGCCTCACTTTTCTGGATCCTCGGCTCCGGTACAAGCCTGCGACAAAGCAGTAAAAGTGCCGAAAGCTCCCTCAGACAGATCGCCGTAGCGCAGCTGCGGCGTTTTTTTTCCTGTGTCCTTGCGTTTTTTGCCTTCGATTCTCCTTCCGTGCTCAAAAGCAAGCCGATCTTGGTGATAAAAAGCTCACAGCCCCCTTCCTTTGAGGGGTACATTTGTATGTATACCTTATCCTCGGCGGCATCGAACCCGGTCTCGCGCTGCACGTCGGAGAGGATCGCCCGAAATGCAGCACGCGCCATGATATCCGAGCTGTCGGTGCTTTGACAATCCAGGTCGTAGCGTTGCGTATCCTCTGCGGACAGCATGACCTTTAATTTATTGTTGCTGATCCTGATCCATTCCATTGCTTCACCGCCTTTCTCGTATTATCATTATAAACGCTTTCTGCGCTTTCGGCTACCCCTAAAATATTACCAATTTTCAGCTGCGCGGTTGACTTGCTATCAAAGATATGTTAAAATAAAACATATATTACTTAAGGAGGTGTGTGCCATGCGCTATTGCAGCGACAGCTGTGCCGTAGAGCTTTCTGTTGAAGAGCTGTGTGCCCTGGCACACAAAAGCGGCAGTATAGATGCCCGGCACCCTTACCGCCACGCGGGCGGTACCAAGCAGGTGGATCAATCCCGTCTGCAGCTGCCGCGCGAGGAGGGGAGAAGCGCCGGCGTGCTTCTGCGTAACACGGTAACGCACAACGGCATTACCTATACTGTAGAGGGGATCGCCGATGCCGTGTCAAAAAACGGCGCGCTGATCGAGGAGATCAAGTTGACAAAGGGGGGCGGCGCCGGTCATTCGGATCTTTACTCTCGCCTGCGTTGCCTTGCCTATTTTTCCGCTGCAGCCAAGGATCTGCGCAGCGTTACGCTGCGCATGCGCATTTATAATACCGAAACCAAGGAGATCAAGGATATCTGCACCGAGGCAAAGACCGACGAGCTGTATATCTTTTACGCCTCGCTGCTTTCCCGCATCGAGCCTCTGGCAAGAGAGCTGGTGTATCGCGCAGAGGAGCGCGTGCCCACCGTGGAGCATCTGCGCTTTCCGTATCCCAATCCCCGCGAGGGACAAAGCGAGCTTGCCGAGCGCGTGTTCCGCACGGTAAGGCGGGGCGAGCGCTTGTTTGCCGATGCGCCAACCGGGATCGGTAAGACCATGTCTACCTTATATCCTTCTGTCAAGGCGCTTGGGGCAGGGTATTGCGACCGCATTTTTTACCTGACTGCCAAGGCAAGCGTGCGCCGCGAGGCCTATTCGGCTGCGGCAAAGCTTTACGAGCAGGGTGCCCGGCTGCGTACTGTGATGCTTTATGCCAAGGAACAGATGTGCGCACACCCCGAGGGATGCCGTATGGGGGCGGCCTCACGCTGCAATCCCGATGCCTGCCCCTTTGCAAGGGGATATTACGACCGCATCGACAATGCGGTACATGAGCTGCTTGCTACGCATCACGGCTTTCCCAAGGCCCTGATCACCGAGGTGGCTAAGCGCCACCGCGTTTGCCCCTACGAGCTTTCGCTTGATCTTTCCGAGTACTGCGAGATCATTATATGCGATTATAACTATGCTTTTTCACCCGAGGTCTATCTTCGCCGCTATTTTGATGCCGAGGGCGAGCGCGGGAAATACGTGTTTTTGGTGGACGAGGCGCATAACCTGCCCGACCGTGCCCGTGATATGTTTTCCGCGCGATTGGCGCTTGCACCCTTTGAGGAGTTATATGCTCGCATCGATCCGCACGAGGATGGCGAGCTTGAAGGGCTGCTTGGCGGCTTTCTGATGGCCCTGCACAGGCTCTCGGAGCTTTGCACCGAGGGGCGCGTGAAAAACGAGGACGGTACCGAAAGCGGGTATTATCTCAACCGCGCCCCGCTGGAAAACCTTGGCAAGCTTGCCACCGAGTGCCGCCAGAAGCTGGAGGCACTGGTCAAAAAAGCACCGGAGCATCCGTTGGCAGACGGGATCCTGGAGCTTTGTACGCTTCTGCGGCATTTTTGTAGCCTGTTTGAGTATTATGACGAAAGGTTTTTGACCTTTATTGAGCTGAGTGCCGGCGCGCTTTGTGTGGAGATCATCTGCCTTGACCCCGCAGGGGTTCTGCACAGCGCGCTGGGGCGCGCACATGCTGCCGTGCTGTTTTCCGCTACTCTCAAGCCCCTGGATTATTACGTGGATCTGCTGGGCGGCGGAAAGGGGGCGCAAACGCTGGAGCTGTCCTCACCCTTCGACCCGGAGCATCTTTGCGTTACCGTGGCATCGGGTGTCAGCACCAGAATGGAAGCTCGGGAAAAATCCTATCGCCGCATTGCTACGCTGATCGCAGCGGCCATCAGTGCCAAGGCTGGAAATTATATGGTTTATTTTCCTTCATACGCGTATATGGAGCGCGTGCTGGAGCAGTTTGAGCTTAAGTACCCCAAGGTGCCGCACGTGGTGCAAAAGCGTGGAATGTCCCACCGCGAGCAGGAGGAGTTCCTTGCTTATTTTAAGGCGGATGAGGGGAAAATGCGCGTGGGCTTTTGCGTGCTTGGCGGGAGCTTTTCCGAGGGGGTTGATCTGCCCGGTAGCCGTCTGATCGGTGTTGTTGTGGTGGGCGTGGGGATTCCCGGCCTTTCCAACGAGCGGAATATGCTGCGCGATTATTATGAAAACACGCGTGAGCGCGGCTTTGACTATGCCTATACCTATCCCGGTATGAATCACGTGCTGCAGGCAGCGGGACGCGTGATCCGGCGCGAGGAGGACCGCGGCGTGGTGGTGCTGATCGACGATCGCTATACCGAGGAGCCGTATCTGCACCTCTACCCCTCACATTGGCAGGGGCTTTGTGTGGCGGGTGACGCCGCTTCGCTTGCACACCGTCATAAAACCTTCTGGAACAAAGAAAATTAACAAATTTCTTTGCTAAAAATGCAATTTTTGCTTGCAATTCTTGCGAAAATGTGGTATAATACCCCTTGTTTACAGTAAAAATTGCAATTTTTGCGTTTTCACAATGCGAAAACGCTTGTTCGAGCGAAGGAGTTTCAGTATGAATTATCAACAGATGAGTACCGCACAGCTGCAAGAGGAGCTGCAAAAGCTGCAGGCTGAGTATAGTGCGTGGCAGGAAAAAAAGATCTCTCTTGATCTTTCCCGCGGCAAGCCCGGTGCTGCCCAGCTTGACCTGACGGCGGATATGCTTTGCGTGCCCGCTACCGCTGCCGAGTGCCTTTCCGATGCAGGCTTTGATTGCCGCAACTATGGCATTGTAGACGGCCTGCCTGAGGCAAAGCAGTTTTTTGCCGATCTGCTGGGTATTCCGGCCTCCTACATTTTTGTGGGCGGTAACTCTTCCTTAAATTTAATGTATGATGCCGTTGCGCGCGCCATGCTTTACGGTGTGGTGGGCAGCAAGCGCCCTTGGTGCCGCGAGGATAAGATCAAGTTTGTCTGCCCCGCGCCCGGCTATGATCGTCACTTTGGTATTTGCGAGTCGCTTGGCATTGAGATGATCCCCGTCAAGATGACCCCCGCAGGCCCCGATATGGATGCGGTAGAAGCGTTGGTCAACGCTGACCCTGCGGTAAAGGGCATTTGGTGCAATCCCAAGTATTCCAATCCCGACGGTATCACCTATTCCGACGAAACGGTGCGCCGCCTGGCCGCACTCAAGCCCGCAGCGCCCGATTTCCGCATTTTCTGGGATAATGCCTACGCCGTGCACGATCTGTACGACGAGCAGGATCACCTGCTGGATATTTTTACGGCCTGCCGCGAGCAGGGAAGCGAGAACATGGTATTTTACTTTGCTTCCACCTCTAAAATGTCCTTCCCGGGTGCGGGTGTTGCCATCATGGCCGCCACTCCCGAAAACCTTGCGCAGATCAAGCCCATCGTTTCCGCACAGACCATCGGACACGATAAGCTCAACCAGCTGCGCCACGTGCGTTATTTCAAAACGGCAGAAAATCTGCTTGCACATATGAAAAAGCATGCAGAGATCATCCGCCCAAAGTTTGATATCGTGTTCGATCTGCTTGAGCGTGAGCTTGGTGACAAGGGGATCGCGACCTGGAGCCATCCGCGCGGCGGATATTTTATCAGCTTTTATATTCTGCCCGGCTGCGCCACCCGCGCGTTCAACCTTTGCCGCGAGGCAGGCGTTACGCTGACGAATGTGGGCGCCACCTATCCCTACCGCAAGGATCCCGATGACAGCAACATCCGCCTTGCACCCACCTACCCCAACACGCAGGATCTTGAGGTCGCCATGCGCATCTTTGTGCTGTGCGCCAAGCTTGCGGCCCTGGAAAAGCTTTTGCAAAAATAAAAACCGCTGCAGGCGGACGGCGTGCCGTCCGCCTGCTTTTTTAAGGAGTGACTATGAAAGCCCAAACACAGCGCGAGAGCAATCCCTTTTTTTACTCGGATAGCAACAAGCGTTATTATACCTATGATTATTATTTGCGGCAGACCTTTGGCGAAAAGGTGGGAAAGATCACGCTGGACGGCGGATTTACCTGCCCTAATCGCGACGGCACCTGCGGTACCGAGGGGTGCATCTACTGCTCGGGTGAGGGAAGCGGGGAATTTACCTCTGCAGGGCTTTCTATCTCACAGCAGTTTGAAAAGCAAAAGCAATCGCTTTCCGGCAAATGGAGGCTGAATAAGTATATCGCTTATTTCCAGGCCTTTACCAATACCTACGCGCCGCTTCCGCGTCTGCGGGAGCTTTACACTCAGGCGCTGGCACAGCCCGGCGTGGTGGGGCTGAATATCGGTACGCGAGCCGATTGCCTGCCGGATGACGTGATCGACTATCTTGCCGAGCTTTCGCAAAAAACCGTGCTGACGGTAGAGCTGGGGCTGCAGACCGCCCATGATGATACGGCTGCTGCCATTGGTCGCGGCTATAATTTTGACGTGTTTTTGGATGCCTACCGGCGTTTGCGCCAACGTGCGCCGCGAGTACGCATTGGTATTCATCTGATCTTTGGCTTAATTGGTGAAAATGACGAAAAGATAATCAAAACTGTGCAAAAGGTGGCAGAGCTTGCTCCGGATGAGGTGAAGATTCACTTGCTTTACGTCCTGAAAGACACAAAAATGGGCGAAATTTATGCAAACGGAGGGTATTTTCCTATGGAAATGCCTCACTACGTGGACTTGGTTATAAGGGCTCTGGAGTACCTGCCGCCAGCCACTGTGATCGGACGTTTGACAGGGGATGGGGCAAAAAGCACCCTTATGGCCCCTCTTTGGAGCCTGAAGAAGGGAATTGTTTTGAACGAAATAGACAAAAGTTTCTACAAAAAAAATTCTTGGCAAGGAAAGTTTTTTGCAAAACTGTTGTAAACAGGTCTTGACGAAATTTCGAAAATATGTTAAAATACTATTAATCTTGGGAGTGTTCTGCTTAACAGATCATTTACAAGGGCGAAAACCATTATGGAAAAGGAGATCAAGTATGAAAAAATCTCGTATTCTCTCTTTGATCCTTGCCGTACTGATGCTGGCTGTATCGGTTCCCGCATTCGCACTTCCTGCGTCTGCTGCAGCTGATGACAAGACCACTTATCTGGTTTACGAGCAAGATTTCGAAGACATTCCTGCCGGCACCACCGGTAACGACCTGTTCGAGTCGCTTGGCTGGTACATCCCCGATGCAAAGGTGGATACCAACATTGCTACTTACACCGTTCAGGCAAACGGCACCAACAAGGCGCTTCGCGTAAACACGGTTGGCGAAGCTACCACCGACAGCTTTGTTTCTATTTTCGGTGGCGAGGTTATGTCTATTCTCAGTCGCACTGAGTTTACGCTTTCCTACCGCCTGACCTACTCTCCCGAAACCACCAACAACAACGGCTACGCTTCCATTATTTATAATTATAACGAGAAGCACGGCAGCGTTGCAGGTGCCGAGGCAGGGAACGAGGTTTACGGTATTGCTGCCGTTCGTATGTGCGGTACCGGCTTCAGCGCCGTTTACTATCCCGCACAGGGTCCCAACTGCGCATTCCATTCTCTGGAAAAGCAGGCAGGCTCCCCCAACGTAATGGAAAACCGTTACACCAACTATTCTGCACAGCCTTCTCTCTATGCTCGTCTGTTCGACAACAATGAGAGCTCCTCTGCTATCCTTTCCGGCTCCCAGTCTATGGCTAACAGACCTCTGAACATCGAGGTTTCTTATGACGTAGACAACGGCGTATACGTTTCTATCAATGGCGAGCGTGTTTCTGACATGAACACCACTCAGAACTACAACTCCCAGATCAGAAACGATACTCTTTGGAAGGACTTTATCGACCGTAACGGCGCTTCCACCCTTGCGCTGCTTGTAACGCACGGTATCGTTGCCGACATTGATAACATCACCGTTTCCACCACCAATATCAATGCCAACACCGGTGAGGGCGACGTTCCCGCACTGCTGATCACCGAGATCTGCGGTATGCCTAACCCCGGCTGGGCTCAGTTCATCGAGATCACCAACCCCAACGACTTTGCGGTTGACCTTGCGAACTACTCCATCATCTGGTCCAGCTACTGCGTAAACGGTCTGGCTACCGACAATATCGACCAGAAGCGTAACACCACCTACAGTGGTTATATGAAGCTTTCTGATTACCTTGGCAAAAAGGTTTACGACCCCAGATCTGGCCAGAGCGCTATCTACATGGGTATTGCTGACCTTGCCAAGATGCCTTCCGGCAACTACGAGCTGCTTGATGACAAGACCTACCGTAACGACAACGGTACCATTGTTGAAGACCCCAACGGCGGTTTGCGCAAGGTTCGTCGCTGCGATAGCTGGAACGAGCGCTATGTGCAGGGCTCCTCTGACTACGAGCACAACACCATGCTTAACCCCGGCGAGTGCTTCTTGATCTTCCTGAGCGGTACTTACGACTGCTGGACCAAGGGTCAGCTGACCAATGCCGGTCTGAACGATACCACCGATTTTGCTTCTGCAGGCTTCCGTCATCAGTACAGCAAGTACGGCCTGCCCAAGGAAACTAAGGTTATTCACATTCCCAACCACGATATCGCCGACGGTGCAGGTAGAACCTACTACATCGGTAAGTCTGTTGACGAGAACAATAACGAGATCGACTACAAGTCCCGTTACATCACCGACTACAACGATCTTGAGTGCATCACCCCCTACCAGGCAGGTATCGCTCTTGGCTTGATGGACGAGAACATCGACCCCTCCAGCTCCAACCTTGGTAAGGCAGGCTGGATGGTAACCAACACCTCCGGCTCCTACGTATACGGCATCGACGCTTCCGGTGACTTCCGCGTAGCTTCTCTGTACTACGCTTCTTGCCCTGTTAACAAAGCTAACATTTCTCACGTTGGTAAGCTGGCAGGCTATCAGCGCATCATTCTTGGCAACTTCTTTGTAAGAGCTTCCGAGACTCCTCCGCTGATGATCACTGAGATCATGCCTCACACCACAAACCTTGCGGGCGAGGATATGAACGCCTTTGCAGCGATCGAGTTGACCAACCCGACCGATGCTCCTGTAAACGTTTACAACTATGCACTTGCACAGAGTGAGCTGAATCACGTAAACGGCGGCCGTGCCGATAAGGACTTTGTTCGCTCTACTGTAATGCGTGCAGGTAACCCCATCGATCTTGTAACCGGTAACGGTGCTTACTACTACTTTGCAGACGACCACATCAAGAACCCCGAGACCTGCGTACTGCAGCCCGGTGAATCTGTGGTTGTATGGTTTGTAAACCAGGATACCTATACCTCTTACTACAACGACGACGACTTTGGCTTCTCCTACTTCCGTCAGTACTGGGTAAATCAGGGCTGTGCAGTCCTTGGTGAAAAGGGTGTTGATGGCGAGTACAACGTGCCCGTTATCGCAGTTGACGGCTGTAACGATGCAGCTCTCAACCAGACCAATGCAAGCCGCGTATTCACGGTTTCTCACACCTCCTCTGCCGTTTACGGTGTAGCCAATGCTACTGCCGACGTTGCAGCAGGCAAGGTTGCCATCAGCGACGTGATCTCCATTGCATGCTTCTCTATGAACAGTATCTACTACAGAGTTACCAAGACTGCTCAGAAGAAGGCTGACGGTTCTACCGTTTATGCAAACACCATGATCTGTGCCAACATTCCCGTTAACACCGGTATGCGTTACGTGGTTGATATGACCTACAGTAACCGTATCAGCGGCATGGTACAGTCCCTTAAGGTTACCTCTTACTACTACCGCTCCGGCGTTCTGTACTCCGACGATCCTGACGTAAAGCTTCGTATGGAGAACACCACCACCCTTGCTCTGCAGGAGCCCGGTCTTGGCTCTCTTTCCAATGCTGAGGCATACTGCGCAAGAGATACCTTCTTCCTTGCCACTAAGGAGGATGGCAAGAACATCGCTCGTTACTACAACGAGAAGAAGGTTGCAGTCAGCACTCTTGAGGGTGCAGCACTTGCTACCGAGGGCACTTCTCCCGTTCTTCGCTTCGACAACGCAGTGAAGTCTGAGGTTTACTCCTCTCTGATCGCTTCCTACGGTGCCGACAACGTTAAGGTTGGTATGCTGATCTGCATGTCCGACGACCTTAAGAATGATACCAAGATGACCGCCGAGGGCCTCACCGCCGCAGGCGTGAAGTACATCGACGTTGCAAGCAAGCTGATGTACTACAAGGGCGAGTACGCCGTGCTTGGTACTTCCGTAGTTGTAAACGAGAAGAACTACAACACCGAGTACACTGCAGTTGGTTACATTAAGGTTACCACTGCTGATGGTGTTGAGCACACCTTCTGGTCTTACACCACCTCTACGAGAAGCGTCTTTGACGTAGCCAAGGCTGCTCTGAAGGACGTAACCTCTAAGGAGGGCGGTATCTACGTCAATAAGGTTGACAACAAGTTCAGCCCCTACACCGCTGAGGAGCGCGCTCTTCTTGAGACCTTTATGAAATAATAAAAGATTTGCCGTAAGGTAAATCCAAACACCCTCCCGGGCACTTGCCCGGGAGGGTGTTTTTTTTATTTTCGTGTTATTTTTTTAAAATCCGCAAAAATCTTTAAAAAATTTCGGATTTTTTCAAAAAAACCCTTGACAATGGGAAAAATAGGGAGTATAATAGGGTTAATGGGAGATTTAGGTAAGAAAAGGTAAATTTAGGTGAGCCTTTTGAAGCCCGATAAACGGAAAGGAAAGGAGGAAACGCGATATGCTGTTTGGTGAACATAGCCCGGCGATTGATTCTCAATATCGTATTTCCTTTCCTGCCAAGTTCCGTACTGAGTTGGGGGAGCAGTTCATTATCGTTCGCCACTTAAAAAAATCTTGCCTTCGTATCTACTCCTCCTCTGCATGGGATGAATACATCGCGTCCTTGAAAGGGCAGCTGAGCCGCGGTTCCTTTGAAAAGGTTTTATATGCCTACTACCGCAAGGCTGTGCAAGCTGTGCCCGACTCTCTTGGCCGCGTTCGCATTCCCAAAGAGATCTGGGAAAGCATTGGTGTTTCCTTTGAAGCAGGGGAAAGCAAAGAGATCATGGTTATCGGCTGCGGTGAATTTGGCGAGATCTGGTCTAAGACCGAGCTGGATGCATTTGATGCTGATTTTGATCCCGACGAGCTTTCTGACGAGATCGAAAAGTGTGGTATCCTCTGATGGCTATCGACTTTTCACATCGCTCTGTTCTGCTTGATGAGGCGATTGAGGCACTTGCCATTCGCCCTGACGGCATTTACGTAGACGGAACAGCCGGTGGCGGAGGACATTCCTTTGCGATCGCTTCAAGCCTGGAGGGTGGTCAACTGATCGCTATTGACCAGGATGAGGCGGCAATCAAGGCAGCCGGCGCTCGACTTGCCCCGCTTGGGGAGCGAGCCAGGATCGTCCGCAACAACTTTTCTAATCTTGGCGAGGTTCTTGACGGCTGCGGCATAGATCGCATCGACGGCCTTTTGCTTGATCTTGGCGTTTCCTCTCATCAATTAGATGAGGCAGAGCGCGGATTTGCTTATCAAAGCGATGCGCCGCTGGATATGCGCATGGATCAACGTGCAGCAAAAACTGCCCGCGACGTGGTCAACACCTACTCTGTCGAGGAGCTGAAGCGCATTTTATTCACCTACGGTGAAGAAAAGTTTTCTGCCAGAATTGCAGCCCGCATCGTTGCCGAGCGCGAAAAAGCGCCCATCGAAACGACCGGTCAGCTTTCTGACATTATCAAATCTGCAATTCCCGCGGCAGCGCGCGAAGGAGGACACCACCCTGCAAAGCGCTCCTTCCAAGCCATTCGCATTGAGGTAAACAGCGAGTTGGATGTGATCCTTCCGGCCATTCACACCGCCGTTGACCGTATGAATCCGGGTGGAAGAATTGCGATCATTACCTTCCATTCGCTTGAGGATCGCCTTGTGAAGCAAGCCTTTGCAAGCCTTGCAAGCGGTTGCACCTGCCCCAAAAGCCTGCCGATCTGCGTATGCGGAAAAAAGCCGCGCGTTAAGATCATCAGCAAAAAGCCTATCCTGCCCGGTGAGGCTGAATTAAACGAAAATCCCAGAGCGCGAAGCGCAAAGCTCCGCGTAGCCGAAAAAATTTAAAAAGAAGAAGAGAGAAGAAGAAAGGAGGACTGAGCATGAACCGCGAAACCTACGAAAAAATTTATTTTCAAGAGAATTACGCTAGCCAATTTGGCGCGTTTCGTGATTCGAGCGCATCGCATACTGCATCTGCCCATGCAGCCGATAGAGCTCCTATGCCCAATGCAACCACTGTCGTTATGATGGAAGACACCTTTGATGGCGGTGTTACGATTACAACCGGCGATTTTGTCGCCTTTTTCAACCAGAAGTATGGTCATGACCGTATCGGTGCTATGCGCCGTTCTATCGTGCAGGCTCAGCGCAATACCGAGCTGAAGCGCGCGCGTCCGCAGGAAAATGCAGCCGATAAAAAGAGCCGTTCTGCTCAAAAAAGAGCAGCCGCTCATCATTCGCCCCGCTCGCGTTTCTCCTTTGTTCGCGTTGTGTTTGGTTTGATGCTTGTGCTTTCTATCGGTATGATCCTTACCACCTCGTTTTTGCTTGAAACCACTCGCACCCAGGTCATCGACCTGGAAAATGAGGTTTCTGCACTTGAGATGGCTGATACCACCAAGGGCTATAACTCTGCAAATGGCGAGGAGAACGTAGACGGATCCTCCTTTGCGGCAGATGATTCTGTAGAGGTGTATACCGATGAGGAGGAAAAGCTTTCTCCCGTTGCGGCGCTTTTGAACGCGCTGGTAGCACTTGCAAACTAAGCATAAATCCTGCCAAAAAAGAATAAGATAGGGTGCGGTGTTATGCCGTGTCCTGTGGCGGCCTTTGTCCCAAAACGGACGAAGGCCGCCAATTTTTTGCTTTTTGGGGGATCTCATGCCAAGTTTTTTTGCCTCTGGTAGGCTTTTAAAACGCTCAGCTATTATGCTTTGTGCGCTTTTACTTTTATTTTCGCTGCTTATATTGCGTATTTTGGGGATCCAGATCTTTCGATTTGAGCGCTATCAGCAAAAGGTGCTGGATCAACTCACCACCGAATCTCCCGTGCAAGCTGCACGAGGTGCTATTCTTGATGCAAATGGGAGGGTGCTTGCAGGCAACAAAACCGTTTATCGCGTGTCGGTATTTCCGCACGTGATCTCGGATAAAGAAAAGTCAAGCGAGCTTGTTGAGCAGATCGCAAACGGGCTTTCTGTTCTGATCGAGGGGGTCAGCGCTCAGAGTGTGCAAAAGCACCTTTCGCATACGGGGGAGCTGGAGCGTACCGTGGCAAGAGCTGTTGACGTGCAGACTGCTACGGCAGTCTTGCGCTTTATCAAGGATAAAAAGCTTTCAGATTGCGTAGCGGTAGAGGCGGTTTCCGGCAGGTATTATCCCTTCGAAACGCTTGCCTCGCACGTGCTTGGCTTTACGGGGAGCGACGGGCAGGGCTTGTATGGCCTTGAGTTACAGTATGATAGCTATTTGAAGGGGAAAAACGGATCCTACACCACGGCGCGGGATTCTATGGGTAACGAGCTCCCAAACGCTTACGAGGCCTATATTCCGGCCGTGGATGGCGCCACCCTGCATACCACGATAGATGCCTATATTCAATCTGCGCTTGAGGAGCAGATCGAAAATGCAATGATAGAATCCGGCGCGGCCAACCGCGCCTGCGGTGTGGTGATGAACGTTAAGACCGGGGCGATCCTTGCAATGGCAACGGGCCCCTCATTTGACCTGAACGATCCTTTTACCTTAAACGAAAGTGCTGCACGCGAGCTTGCGGCGATGGGATTTGCCGAGGGAAGCGAGGAATATCGCGCTGCCAAAAATCAGCTTTTGCTTGAGAGCTGGTCTAACAAGGCTGCAACCGAGATCTATATCCCGGGCTCAACCTTTAAGATATTGACCTGCTCAATGGCGTTGGAGGAGGGGGTAGTCAGCCCGGAGGAGGGATTTTTTTGCGGTGGCTCGCTGCAGGTGGCAGATCGCTGCATCCATTGCCATAAGGTAAAGGGGCACGGAAGCCTCACCTTTACCGAGGGGCTGCAAAACTCCTGCAATCCCGTGATGATGAGCGTTGCATCGCGTGTGGGGTGCGACACGTTTTACAGCTACGTGCGCAGCTTTGGCTTGCTTGAAAAAACGGGGATCGACCTTCCGGGCGAGGGGGGATCGATCTTTCACGCTGCCTCTGATTTTACCGAGCTGGATCTTGCCACGGCATCCTTTGGTCAGAACTTTAAGATTTCTGTTTTACAGCTGCTTTGCGCCGTTGGAGCGGTTGCAAACGGTGGTGATTTACTGACACCGTATCTTGTAGAAAGCATTGTTGATGCCGAGGGGAACACGCTTTACACGCATGAGAGAAACGTGCGCCGTCAGGTGATCAGCAAGGAAACTGCAAGCAAGATCTGCGAGATCTTGGCAGGTGGCGTTGCCGGTGAGGGAGGTGCGAAAAATGCATACGTTGCAGGATATCGCGTGGCAGCCAAGACCGGGACCTCGGAAAAGATCGGCGACGATCGCGATGCACGCATCTCCTCGTGTGTGGCCTTTGCCCCCGCAGACGATCCGGAAATTGCGGTGATCATTGTGGTGGATGAGCCGACAGAGGGGAGCAAATACGGCAGTGTTGTAGCCGCTCCTTACGTTGCCAATTTTTTAAAAGGAGCGCTGCCGTATCTGGATATCGAAGCCATTTATACCGAGGATGAGGAAAAAAGCTTGGAGCTGCACGTACCGGATTGCACGGGCTGGAGCGTTGATGAGGCAGCGCTTTACTTAACAGAGGCAGGCTTTGCCTTTGAGATCGTGGGAACGGGGGATCAAGTTATTTCGCAAAGCCCGCAGGCAGGGGCGTATATACAGCGCGAGGGCGCACACGTCCTTCTGATGATGGGAGAGGCGCAGGCGGCGCTTTTGACAGTTCCGGATCTTGTGGGAATGACGGCTGCCGCCGCCAACCGTGCGCTTTTGGATGCGGGCTTTAACGTTGCGATAAGCGGTGGACGTGACTATTTGAAAAGCAATAAAAACGTTGTGTCGCAGCATCCGGCCGCGGGTGCACAGGTGCCACGCGGCACCGTGATCGAGCTACGGTTTCCATATGACGAAATGAAGGAATAGGGGGATAGGTATGCAGCTTGGAGAGTTGTTGTATTCGGCAGGGATAGAGGCCTCGCTCTCAGAAAGGGTGCGAGCGTGCGAGATCACAGGTGTGGTGTGCGACTCGCGTCTGGTGCGCGCAGGATCGCTTTTTGTGGCGCTGCGCGGCTTGCACAGAGATGGTGCCTGCTACGTTGCCGAAGCGCTTTCACGTGGGGCGGCATTTGTTGTTTGCGAGCGCGAGCTGGAAGGGGAGAATTGTCTGCGCGTTGATAATGCAAGACTGGCTCTCGCGTGGCTCTGCAGCGCCTGGCACCGTCACCCTGCAAGAGATATGAGAATGATCGGCGTGACCGGCACAAACGGTAAGACCTCAGTTGCCAGCATGCTTTATCACGTGCTTTGCAGGGCGGGGCATAAGGTGGGGCTGATCGGTACCGTTGCCAACCTTTTCAACGGCGAAAAATTAACAATGAAAAATGCAGACGCACTTGCCAATATGACAACGCCGGACCCGGTGGAATTGTATGCTATGCTTGCTAAAATGCGCGACAATGGGGTAGAATACGTAGTGATGGAGGTCACCTCGCATGCTTTGAACTTTGATAAGACTGCCCCCATCTCTTTTCTGCGGGGAATTTTTACAAACCTCACGGCAGATCACCTGGATCTGCACGGGGATATGGAAGAATACTATCTGCAAAAGCGCAAGCTGTTTGCTGGGTGTGAGATGGCGATCCTTTCGCATTTTACCCCCTACGGCAAACGGCTTTCCGAAGAGCTGGATTGCCCGCAGATGGAAATATCCCCCAGAACGGTAGAAAAAATCGAGCTGCACGGTGCAGAGGGTGTTTCATTTTTATTAGGTGCTGCGGGCAAAGAAAAAATTAAAATAACTTTACCCGTCCCAGGGGATTTTTCAGTAGAAAATGCTGCGCTTGCCGCTATGACCGCACTTTCACTGGGGGTCGAGGCTCAGGTGGTTGCATTGGCGCTTGCCGGATTTCCGGGAGTGCCGGGGCGCATGGAGCGCATTTGTGAGAATCCCTTGGAGGTTTCAATTTTTATTGATTATGCCCACACGCCGGATGCCCTGGAAAAGCTTTTAAAAACGGTGCGCGGTTTTATCGGGTCGCAGCAACGCATTATGCTTTTATTTGGCTGCGGCGGTGACCGTGACCGTGGCAAAAGACGAAAGATGGGTAGCATTGCTTCACGCTTGGCGGACTTTTTGGTATTGACTGCAGATAACAGCCGAGGTGAGCAGACCGAGCAGATCCTGGAAGCGATTTTGCGCGGTGTGGATAAGGAGAAGCCGTACGTTGTGATAAAGGATAGGAAAGAGGCCATTGCCTATGCTGTGCGCGAGGTGCGACGCGGCGACGTGCTGCTGCTTGCAGGTAAGGGGCATGAGGAATATGAGATACGAGGGCGCGAGCGCTTGCCGTTTTCTGAGCGCGAGATCGTGGCAGAGTGTATGCAACGGCGTTTGAGTGCCGAGGGTTATGAGAATTGAATTGTGCCAGGAGTTGAGGGGCGTCGCGCGGCTTTCTGCGGCACTTGGCGCAAGGCAGATCGTGCAGGGGGAGCCTCCCCGTGAGATCCGTGGCATCTCTACCGACTCGCGTGAGGTCTGCCCGGGAGATCTGTTTGTGGCACTGCCGGGGGCGTACAGCCACGGCGAGTGCTATTTGCAGCAGGCGTTGGATCGGGGCGCGACGGCGCTTTTGCATACGGTGCCGCAGAATGGGCTGCGGGGCAGCTTTTACTTTTTTTACGTGCCGGATGTTGTTAAGGCCTTGCTTGCCGCTGCTGCGTATCGCCGCTTGCTTCAGGATGGCGAGGTGATTGCCGTTACGGGGAGTGCGGGAAAAACAACGGTGAAAGAGGCAATTGGCGCGGTGCTTGGCGACGTGCCGCAATCAAAGGGGAATTTTAATAGCGAGATCGGTATGCCGCTTTCGGTCCTGTCGCTGCCGCGCGCCCCTTATTGGGTGCTGGAGCTTGGCATCAGTCACGTGGGGGAAATGGAAAGAATGGCGGCAGCGCTTCGCCCCACGCTTGGCGTGCTGACGAACGTGGGTAGCGCGCATATTGGGGAGCTTGGCTCCTTTGATACGATATTCTGCGA
The DNA here is from genome assembly GCA_045580065.1 of Eubacteriales bacterium. Classification (GTDB taxonomy): domain Bacteria; phylum Bacillota; class Clostridia; order Oscillospirales; family CAG-272; genus Firm-07. The sequence goes on along the minus strand of JAZNNA010000011.1, from coordinate 23,931 downwards.
GAAAGCGGAGCTTGCAAGGCAGCTTGCGCCGGGTGGGCGCTTTCTTGCGCCCGCCCATTTTGCCAAAACACGTTTTGCGCTGCCGAGTGATCGCGTTTTTTCTGTTGGCGTGGGCAAAAACGCTGATCTCAGGCTTGAAGGCATCCGCATAGATGCCGACGGCAGCAGCTGCGACCTCAGGGGCCTCGGGCGCGTGATATCGGGGCTTTCGTGGCCGGTGCCGGGCGACACGGGGCTTTCTGTCATCGGGCTTTCGGCGGGTGTCGGCGTGCTTTGCGGACGTGAGGAGAAAGAGATCAGGGAAGGGCTTTTGCGCGCGGCAAAAAAAGCGCCGCGAATGAAAAGGCTTGAAGTGTGCGGCAGGGTGCTGCTGGATGACAGCTATAACGCCTCGCCGGAAGCAACGGTCGCTGCCCTTGAGGTGCTGCGACACCTGGCACAGGGAAGAGCAACGCTTGCTGTGCTTGGCGATATTTTGGAGCTTGGTAAATATAGCGAGGTGCTGCACCGTGCTGTGGGCAGGGCAGTTATGGAAAACGGGATCTGCAGGCTGATCACGTACGGCGAGTGCGCCCGTCTGATCGCCGCTGAGGCACTTGCACTCGGTATGCCACAGGCTGCGGTTAAAAGCTATGCCGTGGGTGAGGAGCAGGATCTGATCAACGAGATCTGCCGACAAAAAGAAAACTGGAGCGCGGTGCTGTTCAAGGCATCGCACAAAATGGCGATGTGGCACATCGCAAGAGAGGTAGGGGAGAGATTGTGCAAGGAGAGTATCTGATGTCGGCGTGTGCGGGGTTTTTGCTCAGCTTTTTGATAACGATTCTTATCGAATGGCGGCTTGTCCCGTTTTTGCGTGCAAAGCGCGCCGGGCAGCCGATACTTGAGATCGGGCCTTCCTGGCATCTCTCAAAAAGTGGCACACCCACAATGGGTGGCATTGGATTTATCGCAGCTATGCTGCTGACGGTGCTATTGCTTTATCTTTATGCAAGGCGTCGCGGCAGCAGCGATCTGCAAAAGCCACTGCTTATTTTGCTTTTTGCACTTTGCTGCGGTCTTGTCGGCGTGGTCGATGATCTTTGTAAGCTGCGCCAACGGCAAAATAAGGGTCTTAGCGCCGCACAAAAGTATGCGCTGCAGTTGGCAGTAAGCGTGGCTTTTTTGTTTGCCGCAGAGCTGCTTTGGGGGCTTGAAAAGGAGCTTTTGCTTCCATTTTGCGATCTGAGAGTTTCGCTTGGTATATTTTATTATCCCTTTGCGTTGCTTTATCTCACGGGGCTTGTCAACGCGCTAAACCTGACAGACGGCGTTGATGGGCTGCTTTCCTCGCTTGTGGGCGTGATCGCGGCACTTTTTGTGCTGCTTGGGGTTGCTGCATGGGGTAACGAAGCACTGTTGTTGGGGGCAGCCTTGCTTGGCGGCACGGTTGGATTTTTGTGCTTTAACGCCCACCCCGCCAAGGTGTTTATGGGGGACACCGGTTCGCTCTTTCTGGGCGGCGTGGTTGCAGGGTACGGCTTGCTTTCCCCCTCGCCGATTCTCGTGCTGCTTGCCTGCGGTGTTTTTGTGGTGGAGGCGGCTTCTGTTGCCTTGCAGGTGATCTATTTTAAGCTGAGTAAAGGAAAGCGTCTTTTCCGTATGGCACCGCTGCACCATCATTTTGAAAGGCTTGGCTGGAGCGAGGAGCGCGTGGTTGCCGTGTTTTGCGCAGCGGGGGTGTGCTTTGCAGCTTTCGCTCTTGTCGGGAGGTGAGTATGCGAGAAATAGTCGATCAGCTGCTGGCTCACCCGCGAAGGGCGGCGAAAGGGCGCTATGGCATTGACGTTTTGCTTTTGTTGTTTTTGCTTTTATTGCTCTCGTTTGGCGCTGTGATGTCCTTTAGCGCCAGTGCGGTATATGCCAAGGAATTTTATGGCGACAGCGCGTACTTTTTCAAACGGTATCTGCTTTTTGCACTCGCTTCAATTGCCCTGACCACCCCCTTTGTCATATTGGTAAGGCCGGCGTTCTGGCGTGCCTTTGCGGTGGCGCTTTACGCAATTTCTGTCTTGCTGCTGATCCTGGTGCTTTTGATCGGCACAGTAGGGGGCGGCGCGCAGCGCTGGCTGGTGCTGGGGCCGCTTACGATCCAGCCCTCCGAGGTGGCAAAGCCTGCGCTTGTGATGATGCTGGCGCTTGTGATGAGCAAGCATCGGCGCGAGGTGCTTTCCAAAAGGCACAAAGGGGGAAGCATACGCTACGGTATATTGCTGCCGGGCGGCCTGATCGCGCTGATCGGTGTTTTGGTGGCAGCCGAAAAGCATATTTCCGGGCTCTTGATCATCGGGATGCTTGGGGTGTTTATGATGTTTCTTGGCGGTACGCGCCTGCGCTATCTTGCCCTGATGGCAGGGGGTGTTGCCGTTGCCGGCTGTCTTTTGGTGCTGGTTTCCTCATACGCACAGCTTCGCGTGGATACGTGGATACATATCGAGGAGGTAGACCCCCTCGGCTCCGCATGGCAGACCCTGCAGGGCCTTTATGCGATCGGCTCAGGGGGGATATTTGGCGTAGGGCTTGGAAACGGCAGGCAAAAGCACGGATACGTGTCGCAGCCGCAAAACGACTTTATTTTTACTGTTATTTGTGAGGAGCTTGGCTTTTTTGGTGCCTTGTGCGTGGTGCTTTTGTTTGCAGCCGTGGTGCTGCGAGGCTTTCGGATCGCCGCAGGTGCGCCTGATCATTTCTCTGCGCTGGTGGCCTACGGCCTTTCTGTCAAGCTTGCTTTGCAAGCAATACTGAACCTTGCTGTCGTGACAAATTCTATGCCGAACACGGGGGTGTCGCTGCCGTTTTTCAGCTCAAAAGGAACCTTTCTTGCTATGCAGATTTTTGAAATGGGGATACTGCTGTCGATCTCTCGCTACAGCACACACAAGCGATGATGAAGATCAAGGTGATCATAAGCTGCGGTGGTACGGGTGGGCATATTACGCCTGCATTGGCGATCGCCGACATTATCAAGGATAATTTTTCCAACGCCGATATTTTGTTTGTCGGGGCAACGGGGGGAATGGAGGAGGAGCTGGTGCCCGCTGCCGGCTACCGCATCCAGACGCTTGACGTAAGGGGATTATCGCGCAGCGCGGGGCTGAAAAACCTTGCGGTGCTGCAAAAAGCACGGGCGGCAAAAAAAGAAGCGACGCGCGTGTTGGGGGGCTTTTGCCCGGATATCGTGATCGGCACAGGGGGGTATGCCTGTTATCCGGCTTTGTCTGCTGCTGTTCAGATGCATATTCCAAGCGCGGTGCACGAGTCAAATGCCGTTCCGGGCCTTACCGTTTGCTTGCTTGCAAGGCGCGTGGATCGTGTTTGGCTGAATTTTGAGCAGGCAAGGGAGCATCTTCCGGCCTCTGCCAAGGTTCTTGCGGTCGGCAATCCCTTGCGGCGTGGCTATCGCACTCCCGCGCCGGCAGCTCTGCCGCCCGGATGCAAGCGCATGCTGCTTTCGTTTGGGGGGAGCCTTGGGGCGACCGAGATCAATCGTGCGGTGCTACAGCTGATGGAGAGCCACCGCAACGACAGCACGCTTTATCATTTGCACGCCACGGGAAAGCGTGAATACGAGTCCTTTTACCGAGAGCTTTGCAGGCGCGGTCTGCAGGACAGAGCCAACGTGAGGGTCGTTCCGTTTTTGTCGGATATGCCGCAGGAAATGGCAGCGGCGGATCTTGTGATCTGCCGTGCGGGAGCAATGAGCATCAGCGAGCTGGCAGCGCTTGGGAAGGCGGCGATCCTAATCCCATCCCCGAACGTGACGGGGGATCACCAGCACAAAAACGCCATGATGCTGGCATCCAAAGGGGCTGCGATCTGTCTGCCCGAGTGCGAGCTTGCAGGGGGCGGGCTTGAGGTGGCAACAGAGCGCCTTTTGCGCGAGGGAAGTGAGCGCGCTTTTATGGCGCGTGCGATCACGCGCTTTCACAATCCGCATGCCAATGCCTGCATATTAAGGGATATTTTGTCGCTTTACGGGCGATAAGTAAAAAAAGCGTCGCTCTGCGGCGCTTTTTTTACCCTTGTTGTGCTTTTTTTCAATTATTTTTCAAAAACGTCTTGCAAAAAAGGGAGTTTTATATTAAAATATAAGAGATTAGTCTTTACGTAGCATAGCGCGCTTTTTGCGCGACACAGTAAAAGGGAGGAAGATATACAATGACCTTTGAAGTAGATAATAGTTTTGAAAGTGGCGTAGCGATCCGAGTGATCGGTGTCGGTGGCGGCGGAAACAATGCCGTTAACCGTATGATCGCCGCCAATATCCGCGGCGTAGAATTCATTACCGTAAATACCGACCGTCAGGCGCTTCGCAAATCCGAGGCTCCCACTCAGATGGTGATCGGCGAAAAGATCACCCGCGGCTTTGGTGCAGGCGCAAATCCCGAGGTGGGCGAGCGCGCAGCAGAGGAATCGATCGATGAGATCAAGGCCGCACTTGCAGGTGCTGATATGGTGTTTGTTACCGCCGGCATGGGCGGTGGCACGGGCACCGGTGCAGCCCCCGTTGTGGCACGAGTGGCTCGCGAAATGGGCATTCTTACCATTGGTATCGTTACCAAGCCCTTCAGCTTTGAGGGCAAGCGCCGTATGGAGCAGGCAGAGCGCGGTATCAAGGAGCTCCGCCAGTACGTAGACTCTCTTGTTGTGATTCCCAATGAAAAGTTAAAGCAGGTGTCCGATACTCGCATTACCCTTGGCAATGCCTTTGAGATCGCCGACGACGTGCTTCGTCGCGGTGTGCAAAGCATTTCTGAGCTGATCAACGTCCCCGGCTTTATTAACCTTGACTTTGCCGACGTGACCTCTGTTATGAAAAACGCAGGCTATGCGCACATGGGCGTGGGCGGTGCCACCGGCACCGACAAGGCTGAGCTTGCAGCGCGCGCTGCTATCTCCAGCCCCTTGCTTGAAACCTCTATCCACGGCGCACGCGGTATTCTGATCAGCATCACTGCTTCTCCCGACGTGGGACTTGAGGATGTGGATCTTGCATCCTCTATGATCTCCAAGGAAGCTCATCCCGATGCAAACGTGATCTGGGGTCTTGCCTTTGATAACAACCTCGACGACGAAATGCGCGTCACCATTATTGCAACCGGCTTTGAGCAAAGCGACGAGCTGCCTGCTCCCATTCAGGAGATCGCGCCCGTAGCACACACTGCCCCTGCAGCTCCTATGGCACCCGTAGCTCCCGTAGCACCGGCAGCACCCGTGGCTCCTGTCGCTCCCGCAACTCCCGTGGCACCTGCAACTCCCGTGGCTCCCGTGGCACCTGCAACTCCCGTGGCTCCCGTGGCTCCCGCAACTCCCGTGGCTCCCGTGGCTCCCGCGGCACCGGTCGCTCCCGTGCAGGAGCCTGCCCCCGTGTCACACACACCTTCCATTAACACCGCTGAAGAAGAAAAGGACGACACCGATGATTTTGATCGCATCATGAACCTGTTCCGCTCCAAGGCTCAGCGCGATAATTATTGATATCAAAAAAGCACCCGCAGAGAATGGGTGATGCTCTTAGCGGAGAATTTGGAAAACACCGTTAAGTGCGAGCATCGCATTTGACTGGTCAAATGCAAATGGGCTAAGCCCAAACCCTTATACAAGCAGAAAGAGCAAACACGCAAGGGGGAAAAGACCTTATGTGTCTGCTCTTTTTCTGTTAGTGAAGTTTTCGCTACTGCGAAAGTGAAGTTGTGCTACGCACAGTGAAGTTGCTCACAGGGGCTCGCAGTGAAGTTAAGTTTGCCCACTTTGCCAAAGGCAAAACTTCACTATCCGCAGGATAACTTCACTTACGAAGTAAACTTCACTTGCCCATAAGGGCAAACTTAGTTTTAGCGTGTTCTCCGTTAAGGAGAACACGCTAATTGCGGGTGCTTTTTTTATGAAAGTGAAAAGGGGATCGCCCGCGGCGATCCCCTTGCTTTTATTTCAGTTGAGCTGCCAGTGCATCAGCAGCGCTTGCCAAAGCCTCGTCAACCTTGGCAGCCTCGCGGCCACCGGCCATAGCGTTGTCGGGACGTCCGCCGCCCTTGCCGCCGGTCACGGCTGCAACCGCGCCTACCAGCTTGCCTGCATGAGCGCCGGCTGCAACGGCATCCTTATCTGCAACGGCAAGGAATTTAACGTCGGCACCGTTTACCGTGGCGATTACGGCAACGGTATCGGCACATTCTGCCTTTACCTCGTCAGCAAGGCTTCTTGCAACGTCCTGCTGCATGCCGTCAAAGCGGGCAACCGCCAGCTTGATGGCGCCAACCGCCTTGGCATTGCCAAGCAGATCCTGCTTTTTGGAGCCGGCCAGCTTTGCATTCAGGGCATCCAGCTCGCGGTGAGCGGCCTTCAGCTCCTCCTGCAGAGCCACGGCGCGCTTGGTGAGGTCAGCCACGTTTTGTGCCTTGAGGGCGGTGGCGGTATCGCCAAGCAGGCGATCCTTAGCCTCAAGCAGCTTCAGAACGCCGGTGCCGGTGCAAGCCTCGATGCGGCGAACGCCTGCAGCAACCGAGGTTTCGGAGGTGATCTTAAACAGACCGATGCGCGCGGTGTTGTCAATGTGGGTACCACCACAAAGCTCGGTGGAGAAGTTGCCCATGCGCACCACGCGTACGGTCTTGCCGTACTTTTCGCCAAACAGAGCCATAGCGCCAAGCTTCTTAGCCTCGTCAAGCGGCATTTCCGTCATCGTGATGGGAAGGCCCGCGAAGATCTGCTCGTTGACCAGGGCCTCGATCTTTTCGATCTCCTCCTTGGTAAGGGCAGCAAAATGGGTAAAGTCAAAGCGGCATTTGTCGCCGTCAACAAGAGAGCCTGCCTGCTCTACGTGATTGCCAAGCACGCGGCGCAGCGCTGCCTGCAAAAGGTGAGCAACAGAGTGGTTGCGGGCGATGGTGTTGCGGTAATCCTCGTCGATGCGAGCGCAAATTTTGTCGCCTACGTGCAGCACGCCGCCGGCAACGGTGCAAAGGTGCAGATAAATGCCGTCAGTCTTTTTGGTGTCGCGCACGTTCAGCAAAACGTCATCTGCCGAGATGGTACCGCGGTCGCCGACCTGACCGCCACCCTCGCCGTAGAATACGGTCTTATCCAGGATCACGGTGCAGTCGCCCTCGCTGATCTCGTCAACGCTTTGGGCGCCGTCCTCGTTTTCAACGATGATGGCAAGCACGGTAGCTGCATCGGAGCGGAAGCTGTCGTAGCCGCGGAAGGAGGTCTGAGGCAGCTCGCCAAGCAGGTTCTTTGTGGCGTTGTCCCAGCCGCTGATATTGCCGCGTGCGGCGCGGGCACGCTCACGCTGCTCGGTCATCAGGGTCTTGAAGGTATCCTCGTCGATCTCAAGGCCGTTTTCCGCAACGATCTCCTTGGTCAGATCAAGCGGGAAGCCAAAGGTGTCGTAAAGCTTGAATACGTCCTCGCCTGCAACGGTGGTCTTGCCTGCGGACTTGGTTTCTTCAATAATGCCGGAAAGGATAGAAAGGCCGGCGTCGATGGTGGCGGCGAAGCGCTCCTCCTCCATCGAGATCACCTTCAGGATGTAATCCTGCTTTTCGGCAAGCTCGGGGTAAGCATCCTTATTCTCGCCGATGGCGACCACGCAAAGCTCGGAAAGGAAGGGGTGATCGATGCCAAGCAGCTTACCGTGGCGGCAGGCGCGGCGGATGATGCGGCGCAGAACGTAGCCGCGGCCCTCGTTAGAGGGAATAACGCCGTCGGCGATCATAAACATCGAGCTCTTGATATGGTCGGTGCAAACACGGATAGAGATATCGTTGTTTTTGTCAGCACCGTAGGTCTTGCCCGCGATCTGGCAAACGGTATCCAGGATCTTGCGGATGCTGTCCACCTCAAACATATTGTCCACGCCCTGCATCACGCACGCAAGACGCTCCAGGCCCATGCCGGTGTCGATATTTTTTTGTGCAAGCTCGGTGTAATTGCCGTTGCCGTCGTTGTTGAACTGGGAGAACACGTTGTTCCAGATCTCCATAAAACGGTCGCAATCGCAGCCGGGGCGGCAGTCAGGCGAGCCGCAGCCGTATTTGATGCCGCGGTCAAAATAGATCTCGGAGCAGGGGCCGCAGGGGCCGGTGCCATGCTCCCAGAAGTTATCGGCCTTGCCAAGCTTGGTGATGCGCTCGGCGGGAACGCCGATCACTTTATTCCAAAGCTCAAAGGCCTCGTCATCCTGCTCGTAAACAGAGGGCCAGAGCAGCTCGCCGGGGATCTCAAGCGTTTTGGTCAGAAACTCCCAAGCCCACGGAATGGCCTCGTTTTTGAAGTAATCTCCAAAGGAGAAGTTGCCCAGCATCTCAAAAAACGTGCCGTGGCGAGCGGTGTGACCCACGCGCTCAAGGTCGGGGGTACGGATGCACTTCTGGCAGGTGGTCACGCGGTTGCGGGGCGGCTCTTCCTCACCGGTAAAGAACTTTTTCATGGGTGCCATACCGGAGTTGATCAGAAGCAGAGATTTGTCGTTGATGGGAACAAGCGGATAAGAGGGGAGGCGCAAATGTCCCTTGCTTTCAAAAAATGCAAGATATTTTTCGCGCAGCTCGTTAAGAGAAGTCCATTTCATAGCCAATAAGCCTTTCCTTAAAATAATACAACCTTTATTATAGCATTTAACGCCCCAACTGTCAAGAGCGAAAGCGGCAGCTTTCTGCATTTTTTGTAAAAAAGAAAGGGGAGGGCATGGCGTTTTCAAAAATACAAATATGCAAGCCGAGAAAAGACTGCTTTTATTGTGTGAAATGCCAAAATCCAGTTGAACAAATTGTGCAACAAAATGAAATTTAAAGCAAAAAAAGTAAAAAACTTGCACAAGAATAACATTAATGTTATAATGTATTTGTCTTATGAAAACTTTTGAAAGGAGTTTGTTATGAAAAAGACGAGAGTTTTAAGCCTTCTGCTTGCAGTGCTGATGCTGGCAGGCGGCGCCGTGCTTTTTTCTTCCTGTGCGAAAAAAGGAGAGATAAAGCTGAGCGGCAAAAAGGTAGAGGTCGATTTCTCTGAGTACGCGCTGGTATACGGCGATTCGATGAGCGAAAACGAATTTACCAGAACCTATAAAGAAAAAATGGCAGATTTTGCTACTGCGCTTTCCGCTGCCACCGGTGAGGGCTTTATCGCCCAGACCGAGGACCGCGCAAAGACCGGTAAGAACGACAAGGAGATCCTTATTGGCCTTACCAACCGCGAAGAAAGTAAAAAGGCTTACAATTCCATCAAGGGCGATGGCTTTGCCATTCAGGTGACTGAAAACAAGATCGTGATCGTGGGCTCTTCCAACGTCTTCACGCTGATGGCGGTAGAGTACTTTAAGACCACCTTCCTTAACGTGGTGGAAAAGCCTGAAGCAAAGCTTCAGATCAACCAGTCCGCCAAGGCAAACCAGATGGCCACCACCGTGCTTGCCGATACTGAAAGCAGCTATTTCTCTTACGTGTTCCAGGACGGACTTCGAACCGATCCCAAGTGCCCAGACTATGCAAGCGTTTCCGGTGACTTCCGCGATTACTGCGTTGTGGCTGCCGAAAATATCGTAAAGCAGATGGCCAAGCTTTCCGGCCTTCGCGAAAGAGCCTTCTCCACCATTACCGATACCGAGAATGCCGAAAAAGAGGTGTTGGTAGGCGTCGTGGACCGCGAGGAGAGCGTTGCGCTGCGCGCCACCGTTGCCGAGGACCAGTACATTCTTAACGTAACGGAGAACCAGGTCGTTCTGAACGCCTGGTGCACCGACGCGCTTGACGTTTGCGTTGATACCTACATTGATCTGCTTGCCGAGGCTGTGACCGCAGATAAGGTCATTGCTCTGCCTGTTGGCTTTACCTACACGGGCGCAGTAAACGAGGATTGGATCACCGATTTCACCAAGCCCGAGGGCGAGGGGATCGAGCTGTACAACACCATGAACGCCACCGACGACTCGCTGCAGTATATCTACATGGGCGACGGCGTGACCGCCGATGCTCTCAAGGCCTACTGCAACACCCTGAAGGGTGAGGGCTACACCGTTCTTACCGAGAGCGAAGTGGAGGGCAGTGTTTTTGTAACGCTTGTCAACCAGAAAAAGAACCATACGATCTATGCGTCCTTCAATGCTTATGCGCATAAGGACGAGTTTGCCGCATACTCAAGCAAGGCTTCCAAGGTCAAGACCGGCGATATCGGCTGGTACGACTTTGAAAAGTGCTTCCGTATCGTATCCACTCCCATCAGCTCCGTCACGCTCCCCGATGACAAGATCCTCAAAAAGCAGCCCTACGATAAGATCGCCGATGCTGCGATCGCAACCATGCCTCTGCACGGCAACGCCGTTGGTCTGATCTACGTGATCATGCTTGAGGACGGCAGATTTATCGTGTTTGACGGCGGTAATATGGGCGAAAACACCGGCGACGAGGACGTTCGTCTTTACGGCGTAATGAAGGATCTGAAGGAAAAGTACACCGGCAAGGCCGTTTCCGCCTCCAACCCTGTACATATCGCAGCCTGGATCGTAACGCACCCCCACGGCGACCACTTCTACGTATTCAATCGCGTGCTTTCCCGCTACGGCCAAAACGGCACCCTGAAGATGGATTACCTCTTTGGTAACTACCCCAACGAGTTTGCTGCATATACCCACTGGGCACACGGCTCGGGCGGCATCACGGAGCAGAGCATCAAAAACTGGCAATCTCTTGTCAAGGGCGGCTTCAAGTACATCAAGGTGCATACCGGCCAGAAGTTCTACTTTGCCAATCTTGAGATCGAGGTCCTGACCACTTGGGAGGATCTGAATCCCCGCGTCACCTATACCTCTAACGATACCAACACCGTTCTGCGCTTTACCATGACCAACAAGGATAACCCCAACGAAAAGAACGTGCAGATCTGGACGGGCGACGCCAACCGTTGGCAGAGCCGCTATCTTTGCGCTATGTACGGCTCTTACCTTGATGCCGATATGGTTTCCGTGGCTCACCACGGCAACCTCGGTCTTGAGTGCGAGTTCTATGATCTTGTTTCTCCCACCGCTATCTGGTGGCCGCACAACATGAGTGCTTACAAGATGTATACCACCCCTGCAAACATCAGCAGAGGCTGGCAGTACGAGGTCGACCAGCACTTTGTAAACAACATTCCCAGCGTAAAGTACATCTTTGTATCCGGCGATGCAAAGGGAACCAACGACAAATACTATACCGTGCTTGAGCTGCGCAAGACCGGCCCCGCCTTCGATGAGGTATATGACCTTAAGACCGGCGAGCTGATCCCGTATGACGGTACGGTTTCGGTTAAAAAATAAGTAACCGCCTACAAAGGGGAAGGCCGCGCGCCTTCCCCTTTGTTTGTTGTAATTTACAAAATTTGAAAGAGGAATTTGTCAAATAAACCAAAAAGTTTTGCAAAAAAGTGAACAGTCCTGATTTTACTTGCATTCAAAACCGAAAGGTGGTATAATGGGGCTACAAACCGAGTGGATCGGTTTATTTTATCTATTAAGGAGAATTGCTATGAAGATGAGAAAAATTCTCAGTCTTGCGCTGGCGCTTTTGATGCTGGTAAGCACGACCTTCATTCTTTCCGCCTGCAGCGAAAGAGATGGATACGTCAAGCTCAGCAAAAAGCAGGTCAAAGTGGATTTGACCGATTACGGTCTGGTTTACGGTGATTCTATGACAGGCAATGACTATACCGTTACCTTTAAAGAGCGTATGTCTGATTTTGCCGCTATGCTGAACAAGGCCACCGGCGAAAGCTTTGTTGCTTATAGCGTAGACCGCGCAAAGACCAATAAGGGCGACAAGGAGATCCTGATCGGCCTTACCAACCGCGAGGAAAGCAAAAAGGTTTACAACTCTATCAAGGGCGATGGCTTTGCCATTGAGGTAACTGACAAAAAGGTCGTTATCGTTGGTAGCTCCAACCTGTTTACTCTGCAGGCTGTGCAGTATTTTGCCGATAAGTACCTCTCCGACAGCGAAAAGGTCAATCCCGAGCTTTCCATCAACCAAAAGGCACAGGCCTTTAAAATGCAGAGTGTGACCATTGCCGATGCCGAAGAATCCTACTTCTCTTACGTTCACGATGCATCGCTTGGTATCCTCCCCCCCGTTTACAAGGGTGTTTCCGGCTCTACTCTTGCTAACAGCACGTATAAGGACTATCCACAGGTCGCGATCGACTTGATCGTGCAGAAGATGGTGGCTCAGACCGGCCTGCGCGATAAGGCGTTTAAGATCGAAAAGGATAGTGATACCGCAGAAAAAGAGGTTCTTGTGGGTGTGGTAGCGCGCGACGAGAACAAGGCGTTGCTTGCTACGCTTGCCGATGACCAGTACAGGATCACCGTGCAGGAAAATCAGATCCAGGTCACCGGCTGGAACGACGTTACCGTAAAGGGCGCCGTTACCGAGTACATTGATTTGCTCATAGAAGGCACCGCCGAGGACAAGAGCGTTTCGCTTCCCATCGGCCTTAGCCTTTCCGGACGCGTCGATAAGGACTGGAAGACGGATTTCCCCAAGCCCGAGGGCGAGGGAATTGAGCTGTACAACACGATGGATGCTTCTGACAATGCGCTGCAGTACCTGTATATGGGCGACGGCGTAAATGCCACCTCCTACAAGGCCTACTGCGATACGTTGAAGGCTGCCGGCTACAGCATCCTCAGCGAAAACAGCATTGAGGACAGCCTGTTCACCACCTTTGTAAACCGTATGGAGGGCATTACTCTGTACGTGGCCTACAATGCGTTTAAGCACAGAGATGAGTTTTCTGCCTATAGCTACACCGACTCCAAGGACGAAACCGGTGATAAGGGCTATTACGAGCAGGATCCCTGCTTCCGTATCGTTTCCGCACCTCTTGATTCCGTTACCCTTGCAGACAGCACTCTGCTGACCAAAAACCCCGCATACGATAAAAAGACCGATTCTATGATCACTACCATGCCTATCTACAGCAAGGCAGTAGGCCTTTCCTACGTTGTGACTCTTGAGGACGGCAGATTTATCGTGTTTGATGGCGGCGGTGTAAACGACGATGCCGCAACTGCCGAGCACAAGGTGCTTTGGAGCACACTTAGCATGCTGCAGGAGCGCATTTCCGGCAAGGCCGTATCTTCCTCTAACCCCGTTCACATTGCTGCTTGGGTGCTGACTCATGCACACTGGGATCACTACTATGCATTTGTGCGTATGGCTGATACCTACGGCAGCTCCGGCCAGCTGAAGATGGATTATATGTTTGCCAACGTTCCCACCCAGGAGGGCTCTTATGCCGGTGCCGCTGGTCTGAATGTTATGAGCGATGAGCTGGTGGCCAGCTTGAAAGCTTCGATCCGCGGCGGCTTTAAGTACGTCAAGCTACACACAGGTGATAAGCTGTATCTTGCAAACTGCGAGATCGAGGTCATTACCACCTGGGAGGACCTCAACCCCATCCGCACCAACAACTCTAACGATACCAACACCGTTCTGCGCTTTACCATGACCAACAAGGATAATCCAAGCCAGAAGATCACCCAGATGTGGACGGGAGACGCCAACCGTTGGCAGAGCCGCTTTATGTGCGCCATGTACGGTAGCTACCTCAAGTCGGATATGACCTCCGTGGCACATCACGGCAACGCCGGCTGTGAGGTAGAGTTCTACGATCTGATCTCTCCCACTGTTGTGTGGTGGCCTCACAATGCAAGTTCTGTTGCCTCTTACCTCAACCCCGCAAACGAGGGCAAGGGCTGGCAGTACGAGGTAGACCAGCACCTGATGTACAAGATCAACACTGTTAAGTATCTGTACACCTCGGGCAACAAGTCCGGCGACACCAAGTATAGCGCACACTACGTTACCATGGTGCTTACCGCAAACGGCCCGGATTACGACGGCGTTTTCGACCTGATGACAGGTAAAACCGTTGACTACTGCGCGGTGACCGATTTCTATAAGGTCAATTACGTAGCAGCCAGAAAGTAAAAATCCCGGCGGCAGCGAGTAAGCCTCGCTGCCGCTTTTATTTTGTGATATATCTTTTAAAATTGTGAGTTGTGCAGCTTGTGCGCTTGACTTTACAGAAGAAAATTGATATAATAAACAAAACCCTTATGAAAGGAAGATACGTTTATGAAAAAGATCCTAAGCCTTTTGCTTGCTTTGTCCATGCTGCTTGGCTGTGCGCTTTTGTTTACTGCCTGCAGCGAAAAGGACGGCTACGTCACGCTTAACAAAAAGCTCGTCGAGGTAGACGTTACCGACTATGGTGTTGTGTACGGCGATTCTATGAGCGACGAGGCATACACCGTTACCTTCACGCAGGCCATGGCTGATTTTGCCACCGCCCTTAGCGCAAAGACCGGTGAAAATTATTGGGCACGTACCGAAGATCGCGCCACGACCGATAAGGGTGATAAAGAGATCCTGATCGGCCTTACCAGTCGAGAGGAAAGCAAAAAGGCGCATAGCGCCATCAAGGGCGACGGCTTTTTGATCCAGGTAACGGAAAACAAGATCGTCATCGTCGGCTCCTCCAATCTGCTGACGCTGATGGCAGTGCAGTACTTCCAGGAAAAGTATCTTGTGGCCGAGGGCGAGGAAAGCACCGTGCTTTCCGTGCACAAAAAGGCTGCGGCAAACAACCTGGAGATGGCGCTGCTTGCAGATTCTGAAAAAGGCTACTACTCCTTTGTGCACCAGGCGCATCTTGGTATGCTGACCGGCGCCTATATGGGCACAAGCTCTACCGGCCATAGAGGGCCGTACAAGGATCATCCGCAGCTTGTCATTGATAATATGGTGCAAAAGATGGTAGACCTGACCGGCCTTCGCGAAAAGCTGTTCCCGATCATCAAGGATAGCGAAACTGCTGAGAAAGAGATCTTGGTTGGGTATCCCGATCGTGAGGAGAACCGCGCACTGCTTGCCACCCTTGCCGAAAACGAGTACGCCGTGGTGGTAGAAGGCGACAAGGTCCACGTAACAGCCTGGAACGATACGCTGCTGATCAATGCGGCAGGCGCCTATATGGATATTCTGGCCGAGGCAACCGTGAAAAATGAGGACGGTACCGTTACGGTCGCGCTTCCGCAGGGCTTCCGCCTTGTGCGCGTTGGAAATGATAAGTGGATCACCGATTTCCCCAGACCTGAAGGGGAGGGGATCGAGCTGTATAACACGGTGGAGGACGGCGAAAACTCTCTGCAGTTCCTCTATACCGGCAGCGGGATCAATGCCGCCAACTACAACGCATACTGCGAAAAGCTGAAGAGCGAGGGCTACAGCGTGCTGATGCAAAGCAGTGCAGAGGACAGCATCTTTACCACCTTTGTCAACAACAAAGAGGGTGTTTCTTTGTACGTGGCGTACAACGCTTATAAGCATAAAAACGAATTTTCCGCGTATGACAACGTGCATTCCAAGGTAAAAACCAAGGATACCAATTGCTATGATTTTGAGGAGTGCTTCCGCATTGCATCCACCCCCCTGGAGGATGCCGGCCTTGCGGACAGCAATCTGCTGAACAAAAATCCCGTTTACGATAAGGTGACCGACTCGATGATCAGCACGATCCCGCTTTACGAGGGGGCCGTAGGTCTTGGCTACGTGGTGGTGCTTGAGGACGGCAGATTTATCGTATTTGACGGTGGTGCTATGGGCGACAACGGCGACACGCACACCAGACTGTGGGAGTGGCTGACCAACCTGAAGGTCAAGATCACCGGCAGACCCGTTTCTTCCGCTAACCCCGTTCATATTGCCGCTTGGGTCCTGACGCACGCACACGGCGACCACTACAATGCTTTTATGAAGATGGCTGAGGCGAACGGCAGATCCGGCTCGCTGAAGATCGATTATATGATCGGCAATTTCCCCCAGGAGTATTCCTGCACGACCGATATCGGTAAGGTCATAACCGCCAAAACGATTGCAAATATGCAAAATGCGGTAAAGGGTGGCTTTAAGTTCATCAAGGCTCGTACGGGGCAAAAATATTACCTTGCAAACCTGGAGATCGAGGTGATCACCACCTGGGCGGATACCACTCCCATGCGTGTGTGTGACGGCAACGATACCAACACGGTCCTGCGCTTTACCATGACCAACAAGGATAACCCGAGCGAGGTCGTTACGCAGATGTGGACGGGCGACGCCAACCGCCGCCAGAGCCGCGTGATGTGCGCTATGTACGGCGAATATCTGAAGTCGGATATGGTGTCGATCGCGCACCACGGCAACGTAGGTCTTGAGATCGACTTTTACGATATGGTGCAGCCCGAAACCGTTTGGTGGCCGCATAGTGCCAAGGCTGCTCACAACTACATGAACAGGGAAAAGCTGAATAACGGCTGGCAGTTCCAGGTGGATCAGCACATCGCGTATGAGATGCCCAGCGTGAAATATATTTATATTTCCGGTGATAAGGCCTCTACCTACGCGTATTATATCACGCTTGTTCTTACCAAGAACGGCCCGGACCACGATAACATTTTCGATGCTTCTACCACCGAGTTCAACAAGCTTACGCACAACGGCGTTTTCGCCATCAAAAAATAAGATCAAAAGGGCAACGGGAATTTTCCCGTTGCCCTTTTTGCGCGAAATGCCGAAAAGTGAATTTGGCAATTGTGAAAAACGGCGAAAAAAGTGAAGAGAAAGCAAACATCGCACCGTACCGCTTGCCAAAAGCAGGATTTGATGATATAATTAAACTAACTATTTATATCTTTGTAAAGGAGCAAAGCTATGAAGATGAAAAAAGTTGTTTGCCTTCTTCTGGCCGCGGCTATGCTGCTTTCCTTAACCCTTATTTTCGCCGCTTGCAGCGAAAGGGTGGATCAGGTAAAGCGCAGCAAGAAAAGGCAGGATATCGACCTTACCGAGTATGCGTTGGTATACCCCCAAAGCTACGGTGAGATCGCAGCACTCAAAAAGATCGTTGTAAATTTTGCAGACACGCTTTCGGGTGCTACCGGCCTTCCTCTTGTCGCCAATAGCGATGATAAAACGCGCAGCACCGCTGCCGACCCGGAGATCCTGATCGGCCTTACAAAAAGGGAAGAAAGCCAAAAGGCTTATAAATCCATCAAGGGCGACGGCTTTGTCGTTCAGCTGATCGGCAATAAGATCGTGATCGTGGGCAGCAGCCAGCTGCTTACCGTACAGGCTCTGCAGTATTTTTCCGATACCTATCTCACCGCCGGAGCCGCTGTCGGCAGCACGCTTTCCGTACACCAAAAGGCAAGTGCAAACGAGATGGAGATGGTGGTGCTTGCCAACTCTACCGAAAGCTTTTTCCGCTATATCTACGATGACAAGCTTGACGACTCCGTGGTGCACGAATACGTGCACTCCGCAGGCGGCGACCACCGCGATTTCCCTGTGATCGCTATTGATGAGCTGGTTGCCACTGCGGCAAGAGAGGTTGGTCTTTCGGCCGGTAAATTTTCTATCCGCACAGATAAAAGTGAAAAGTCCACCAAGGAATTTTTGATGGGCTACGTCAATCGAGAGGCCTGCAAGGAGCTTCGTGCAAAGCTTGGCGCGTGCGAATACGGCTTTTTTGTGGGAAGTGAGGATATCGTTTGCACCTCCTACAGCGATGCTGCGTTGATGACCTGTCAGGAGCTTGTCAAGGGTCTGATCTCTCTTGCCGTTTTTACGGACGATGCCGGTCAGCCTTGTGTGGCGTTTCCCAACGGCTTTTCGCTGCGCGGGTACGTCAACGAGAACTGGATCACCGATTTCCCCAAGCCTGATGGCGAGGGCATTGAGCTGTATAACACCATGGATGCCAACGATAGCTCCTTGCAATATCTGTATAAGGGTGATGGCATCAACGCCGAAAATTATAACGCATATTGTGAAAAGCTGAAGGCCGAGGGGTATGTGCTGCAGACCTCCTCCACCGCCGGCGAAAACCTGTTTTCCACCTTTATCAATCAGGAAAAGGGTGTTGTGCTGCACGTAAACTATAACGCGTTTGCCTTTGCAGATGATTACACCTATGATAAGGGCGAATATTATTTTGTGGATCCCAACTTCCGCATTACCTCCACGCCGCTTGCTACCGCCTATCTGCCTGACGAAAAGCTGCTTACCAAGCAGTCTTACGTAAAAAAGACCGACTCTAAGACCACCGCGATCCCGCTTGTTTCCGCTGCCGTTGGTATGGGCTACGTGGTCACGCTTGAGGACGGCAGCTTCATCCTGTTTGACGGTGGCTTTGCAAGCAACGACGGTGCGCCCACCCATACCAAGATCTGGAGCATTCTTTCCAGTCTGCACAAAGAGATCACCAAGGCCGAGGTTTCCACCACAAATCCGATCCGCATTGCAGCTTGGGTGGTTACGCACTCTCACTCCGACCATTACGAGGCGTTTGAGGACTTTTTGAGTGCTTACGGCCAAACGAAAAAGGTCAAAATGGATTATCTGCTTGGCAGCTTCCCGTCGCTCAGCTCCTGCTATTCCGTGCGTGACGGTGTGATGCACTTAAGCTCCACAAATGCCATCAAGGGCCTGCAGACTAAGGTGACGGGCGGCTTTAAATACGTAAAGGTACATGCCGGCCAAAGATATCATCTTGCCAACCTTGAGATCGAGGTGATCACCACCTTTGAGGATCTCAATCCCTTGCGCATCAACAACTCTAACGATACCTGCACGGTGCTTCGCTTCCACCTTTCCAACCAGGATGCCCCCGGTGCAAAGCCCGTTACCCAGATGTGGACGGGAGATGCCAACCGCAACCAGAGCCGCTATATGGCAGCGCTGTATGGCAGTTATCTGCAATCGGATATGGTACAGGTGGCGCACCACGGCAACATCGGCTGTGAGATCCCGTTCTATGATTGTGTCAACCCCACGGTGGTATGGTTCCCGCACACTGCCGAGGCATTCCGCAGCTATACTGCGCAGGGCAATCAGAGTGCCGGCTGGCAATATGCCGTTGACTATCATCTTGTAAATAAGGTGCCTAACGTCAAGTACATTTACGTTTCCGATACCTATCACACTACGGTCAATCTGACGGCAAACGGCCCGGATTACGAAAACATCTACGATGCGATCTCCGGTGCGACTATTCAGTACAATCTGACAAGTATTATCAAAAAATAATTGAGGGAACAGAGCATGAAAACGACAAGAGTTTTAAGTTTGATCCTTGCCGCAACGCTTTTGCTTGCGGCTGTAACGGTTCTTTCCTCCTGCAAAAAGACCAACCCCGAGGACATCAAGCTTCCCGCGGGCAGCAACGTTGAGGTAGAGGTTACCAACAAAACGAAAAAGGTGGACGTTGCACAGTACGACGTTGTGTATGCCGACGAGTTTGGGCGAGAAGCCTTTTTAAAGATAGTCGCCGCCGATTTTGCCGATAGGCTTGGCGCTGCTACCGGCGAGAGCTATAAGGCCACGGCTGAAGCACGCGCCAAGGGCGGTGCCGCAGGGCTTGAGATCCTGATCGGCCTTACCGGCAGAGAAGAAAGTAAAGAAGCATATGCTTCGATCAAGGAAAACGGATTTGCCATCCAAGTTACCGACAACAAGATCGCCATTGTGGGCAGCAACCACCTGCTTACCGTGCAGGCAATGTCCTTCTTTATCGATAATTACCTTACCGGCGACGGCACCGACTCGGTGTTGGAGCTGCACAAGGAGGTCAATGCAGATAAGATCCAGATGCACAGCATCGTTACCGGCAGCGACGAAGTGATCAACCTTGTTTACAGCGCGCTGCTTGACGATAGCGGCAGCTCGGAGTACGAGGCGGGCTACGTTCCCAATAACGGCATGGATTACGAGGTGAATTTTGCCACGACTCTTGCAGGGATCCTTTCCGGAAAAACAGGAAAAAAGTTGAACGATCTCAAGAGAAAGACCGATGCTGCAGAGCCCGTAGCCAGTGAGATCCTGCTTGGCCAGGTGGAGCGTGACGAGTGCAAGGCCGCTCTTTCCGAGCTTCGCGGCGAGGAATACGGCATCTTTGTAAAGAACGGCAAGCTGATCTTTACCTCTTGGGGGCGTGCAGGACTGATAAACGGTGAGCAGCGTTTGATCTCGATGCTTGAGCTTGCTACCGTTGAAGACAAAGACGGCAGCGTCAGCATCGTTTTCCCGGAGGGCTTTAAGCTGACCGATAACACTAATGAAAAGTGGATCACCGATTTTCCCAAGCCCGAAGGGCAGGGGATCGAGCTTTATAACACCTACGATGATGCTGACAGCTCCCTGCAGTATTTGTATATGGGCGATGGCGTAAACGCAAGTGCATTTGATGCTTACTGCAGCACGCTTAAAACCAGCGGTTATGAGATCCTGACGGAAAATACCATAGAAGACAGCAAATTTGCAACGCTTGTGAATAACGAAGCCAAAACCACGCTTTACGTAGCTTATAATGCATACAAGCACGCGGATGCTGAAAAGCATGCCTTTGAGGAGCCGATGCTGCGCGTGATCTCCGCTCCCTTGGATGCGGTAACACTGCCCGACAGTTCGCTCCTCACGCCCAACCCCTCGTACAATTTTGTAGCTAATTCTACCATTACCGCTGTAAAGCTTGAGGGCGGTAACGTAGGAACCGGCTACGTGATGATGCTGGAGGATGGCCGCTTTATTGTGTATGACGGTGGTGCTACCAGCGTAGGAAGCAGCACGCAGCGTATGTGGGATGTGCTGTCCGATCTGTATACCAGGGCCAATAACAAGGCGCCCAGCTCCTCCTCTCCCATCAAGATCGCCGCGTGGATCATTTCTCACTCACACGGGGATCACTATCAGGTTCTGTACGATTTTGCCAAGGTCTTTGCCTCAAACGGACTGGTGCAGCTGGAGTATCTGATCGGCAACTTCCCCTCGGAGGCTGCTTGCTATAACACCACGGGGCACGACTTCTCGTTGAACAACTATATGGATACTCTGAAAAGCTCGTTTAAGGGCGGATTCAAGTATCTCAAGGTACACACGGGGCAAAAGCTCTATTTCGCCAATGCCGAAATGGAGATACTTTGCACGCAAGAGGATCTTAACCCCCACAATATCGTGACCTTTAACGATTCCTCCACAACTCTGCGCATCACCTTCTCTACCAAAAACGGCTCGCAGCGCTACTCCACGCTGTGGACGGGCGATGCTTACCGCTATCAGGGCAAGTGGATGTGCATTATGTACGGCACTTATCTCAAGTCGGATATGGTGCAGGTATCGCACCACGGCGGTCCCGGCTGCGAGATCAGCTTTTACGAGATGGTGGATCCCACCGTTGTGTGGTGGCCTCACACCGCATCTGCCGTTGTGAGCTATACCAACGATCCCAACACAACCTCGTTCAATAAGTCCGTTGACTATTACATCCGCTATAATCTTGACAGCGTAAAATATATCTATATTTCGGATATCTACAATATCACGCTGACCCTCAAGCCCGGTGGCGCGGACTATAACAATCTCTATGATGCCGTGGGACACCAGACCATTACCTACGCCGATTGGTCGACCAGATCCAAGGTGGCTGCGATCAAGAGGTAAACAAAAAAGGACGGAAGCGATTCCGTCCTTTTTTGTTGCTTACAGCGCGCCCAGCGCCGCGCCGATCACGGTGCCGTACTGCGAATTTTCCGGGATGATAAAGCGGATGCCGAACATAGCCTCCATCGCCTCGAAAACGCGGCGGATCGGCTTGAGCGCCGTCAGGTTGCCCGTCAGCACTACGTTGTCCAGATGGTGGCTTCTGGCGGCAAAAATCGCCATCATACCAATGGTCTCGCCCACCATATTGCAAATGCCAAGGGCAATGTCGTGCTTGCTTGCAATGTCACTTAATTTGCCAAAGTTAGAGGCTGTCAGCTCAAAGTTCATATTGGGGTACATATCCTTAGAGGAAATGTCGCGGATACGCAGGTCAACGTTAGAAAGATCGCCGCCCTCGCAAAGCTGCTCGATATGCTCAACGGTGTCAACACCAAGGATCTTGCGCGAAAGGCCGATCAGTGTGCCGCCGCCAACGCCGGTGCCGCCCAGATAGTCGGTTTTTGTGCCGGTGGCGGTTTTTTGTGCGTGGACAAGCGCAGTGCCCGTGCCCATGCTGACGATCACGGCCTCATCCATGCCGGAAAGGTAAAGTCCGCCAAGCCCCACGCTTTCAAATTCTGGCACGATGCGGCAGTCAAGCCCCTCGTAAAGCGGCTTTTGCGCAAAGGCGGAGCCAACACCGGTCATCATCACGCGCTCGATATCGGAAAGCAAAAGTCCGTTTTGCATGGTAAAGCGCCCAAAGGCGCCATAGATCGAGGTCAGGGGATCGGTAGCGCGCACGCATTGCGGCTCGATCAGAACGTTACCGTGCGCCTCCTTGCGAAAGCCCACGATCTTGGTGGTGCTGCCGCCAACGTCTATTCCAAGTACGGTTTTTGCCATAGTCAGATCACCTCTGTGATAAAAATCTTTAATTTATTATACTACAATCTTGCAAAAAAATCAAGAGTATGATACAATAGTGTAGATAAGACTGAAAGTGAGGACCTTTTATGAACTTCAAAAACCCCGATATCTCTGTTTTAAACGAGAAAAAGCTGTATATCTTTGATATGGACGGCACCATCTACCTTGGCTATCAGGTATTTCCGTTTGCCATCCGCTTTATCAACAATCTGCGCGCAGCAGGCAAAAAGGTGCTGTTTTTCACCAACAACGCCTCTCACACCACCGATTTTTACGTAAATAAGCTCACAAAGCTTGGCTTCTCTC
Organism: Eubacteriales bacterium; assembly: GCA_045580065.1. Classification (GTDB taxonomy): domain Bacteria; phylum Bacillota; class Clostridia; order Oscillospirales; family CAG-272; genus Firm-07. The sequence continues at coordinate 1,162 of JAZNNA010000011.1, read as the reverse complement.
CCACAAAAGAGGAGATCATGACCTCTGGCGACGTGACGATCGAGTTTTTAAAGCGCCACCGTGCAGGCAAGAACGTCTACCTTGTCGGCACCGACGAGCTTGTTGAAAACTTCCGCGAAAACGGCATCCCCATGCTTACGGGCAAGGAGGAAAATGCCGATATCGTGGTGACCAGCTTTGATACCACCCTCACCTATGAGAAGATGGACAACGCCTGCCGCATGGTGCGCAACGGGGCAGAGTATCTTTCCACCCACCCCGATTTCAATTGCCCCACCGAAACTGGCTTTATTCCGGATAGCGGCGCGATCGCAGCCTTTGTGACCGCCTCTACGGGTAAGGTGCCCACCTACTTTGGCAAGCCTTATAAGGAAACCATTGAGATGATCTGCGAGGCAACCGGCTTCTCCTGTGAGGAAATGTGCATTTTCGGTGATCGCTTGTATACCGATATCGCCGTTGGCAAGCGTCACGGCGTTACCGCTGCGCTCGTTCTTTCCGGTGAGACCACGCCCGAGGACGTTGAGGCAGCTACCGAGGCTGACAAGCCCGATTTCGTATTTGATTCTTTGGATAACGTAGACAAAGAAATGTTCGGCTGATCGCCGACGCCAAAAGGGGCGCAAAGCGCCCCTTTATTCGTCTGAAAGGAGGCAGATATGGCATTTGATGCAGGCTTTTTGGCGGCAGTAGCCGCCGAGATCAATCGTGTGGGGCTTGGTGGCAGGATCGAAAAGGTCTACCAGCCCGAGCGTGATACCGTAGTGCTGCAGATGCGAACCTTTGAGGGCGGCAATCGCTTGCTGATCAATGCAGGCTCTGCCAATCCACGTATTGGCTTTACCGCCATTCCGATGGAGAATCCGCAAAATCCGCCGCAGTTTTGCGTGCTTTTGCGCAAGCATCTCTCCGGTGCAAAGCTTACCGGTGTGCGCCAGCTTGGCTTTGAGCGCGTGGTGGTGCTTGGTTTTGAGACACGCGACGAAATGGGCTTTTTGTGTGAGCGCCATTTGGTGGCGGAGATCATGGGGAAGTACAGCAATCTGATTTTTACCGATGAAAAGGATAAGATCCTGGCGGTGCTGCGCCCGGTTGATTTTACCACAAGCTCCAAGCGCCAGGTACTGCCCGGTATGCGCTATGAGATGCCGCCGGCGCAGGA
>JAZNNA010000010.1:0-14462 GCA_045580065.1 Eubacteriales bacterium | reverse complement strand
GGCCTTCGCACGTTTGAAAAACCGCGCGTTCTGCGCGGTTTTTCGCTGTTTAAAAAAAGAAATAAAAATTACAGAAAACCTATATTATTTTATGAAAAGCTATTGACTTTAGCGCTTTAATGTGCTAAAATATCGGTATCTTGTGAAAAGGCGGTTATCATATGAGCTATTTTGATACGATCCCGGGCGCCGAGCGCCTGATTGCGGCGCTCCTTGATTTGAAAAGCGAGGCGGACTGTCGCGCGTTTCTTGAGGATATTTGCACCATAAAGGAATTGCAGGATATCTCCCAGCGCCTTGAGGTGGCATTCATGCTGGACGAGGGGAAGAATTATCAAGAAATTTCCAAGGCAACGGGTGCCAGCACGGCAACCATCAGTCGCGTAAAAAAATGCCTGGTGTACGGCAGCGGCGGCTACCGTCAGGCGCTGGATACCGCCAAGAAAAAAGGAGAAGAAAAATGATGCCCGAAAATTCTGTTTGGAAAAACGAGGAGCTTGCCGTATTCCGCTTGCGCTCGCTGTATCGCGACCACGGCTATACCCCTTATAAAATGAGCAAGTTTGAGGAATATGACCTCTATGCGCGCAACAAGCACTTTCTGGTGTCTGAAAACATCATTACCTTTACCGATACAAACGGCAAGCTGATGGCCTTAAAGCCCGACGTAACGCTTTCTATCATCAAAAACACCAAGGATGGCGAGGGAGGCGTGCAAAAGCTTTACTATGACGAGAATGTGTACCGCGTATCCAAGGGCACCAAGGCCTTTGGAGAGCTGACGCAGGTGGGGCTTGAGTGTATCGGCGAGGTGGATGATTATTGCATCTGCGAGGTGCTGTCACTTGCTGCGGATAGCCTTGCGGCCATTTCCGAGGACTACGTGCTGGATATTTCCGATCTTGGCCTGCTTGCTCCCATTTTCAAGGGGCTTGGTATTTCCGAGGCGGCAAAAGACGAGCTTTTGCAATGCATTGCAGAGAAGAATGCACATGGCATCAACGAGATCGCCGCACGCGAAAAGGCTGCTCCCGGAGCGCTTTCCAAGCTGCGCGCTCTGCTTGCCTGCGGTGGTGCGTTGGAAACGGCGATCCCCACGCTGGAGCGTGTGTTGCCCGAATGCCGTGAGCAGATTGAGCGCCTTTCCTGTATCAAGGACGTGCTTGGCGAAAAACGCGCCAAGAAGGTGCGCCTTGATTTTTCGGTCGTCAACGATATGAGCTACTATAACGGTATTGTTTTCAAGGGCTTTATCAACGGTGTGCCCGCAGGTGTGCTTTCCGGCGGCCAGTATGACGGTATGATGCAAAAAATGGGCAGAAGCTCCAAGGCGATAGGCTTTGCGGTTTATCTTGACCTTCTTGAGCGTTTTGGCATCACCGCCCCCGAATACGACGTTGATGCTGTGATCCTTTACGACGATGCTTGCGATGCTGTCAAGCTGTTCCGTGCGGCACAGCAGCTGATTTGCGAAAATAAGCGGGTAACGGTGTTGAAAAAGCTGCCCGAGGACCTGAAATATAAACAGCTTCTTTGCATGAAGGAAGGGGAGGTGTGTGTGCTTGAAACCAATGCTTAATGTGGCGTTGCCCAAGGGGCGACTTGGCGAAAAGGTTTATGCAATGTTTGAAAAAGCAGGCTTTGAGTGCCCCTCTATCAAGGAAAATAATCGCAAGCTGATCTTTGAAAACGAGGAGGTCGGCGTGCGTTACTTTTGGGTCAAGCCCTCTGACGTTGCCATTTACGTAGAGCGCGGTGCCGCGGATATCGGCGTTGCAGGCAAGGATATTTTGCTGGAATATGAGCCGGATATCTACGAGCTTTTAGATCTGGATATCGGCAAATGCCGTATGGCGGTTGCCGCGAAAGAGAATTTTCGCGATGATGTGACCCGCACCTTAAAGGTGGCGACCAAGTTCACAAACATCGCTAAAAATTATTACGCGTCCGTCGGGCGTGATATCGACATCATCCACCTCAACGGATCTATCGAAATTGCACCCATTCTGGGGCTTTCCGACGTGATCGTGGATATTGTGGAAACCGGCACTACCCTGCGCGAAAACAACCTGAAGGTGTTTGAAACCATTGTGCCGATCAGCGCGCGCCTGATCGCAAACAAGGCAAGCTACAAGTTCAAAAGCGAGCCGATCGATGCCATTGTAGAAAGCCTGGCATTGCAAACGGAGGCCAAAAATGATTAAGATTTTAAAATACGGTGAGGTGCCGGCAAGCGAGATCTTTGCGCGGGTTGTTCCTGCGGTCAACGTAGAGGAGATCGTGGCGGGGATCCTTGCCGACGTGAAGGAAAACGGCGATAAGGCGCTGCACGCCTACTGCGAAAGGTTTGACAAGGTGCGTCTTGACTCTCTGCAGGTAAGCGAGCAGGAGATAAATGAGGCATTTGCTGCCGTTCCGGGCGAGTTTTTGGATATTCTGCGCGAGGCGGCTGCCAATATCCGCCGCTTTCACGAAAAGCAAAAGCGCAACAGCTTTATTTTAAACGAGGAAAACGGCATTGTAATGGGGCAAAAGGTGATCCCCGTTGACCGCGCAGGGCTTTACGTGCCCGGTGGCACGGCTGCCTATCCTTCTACTGTGTTGATGGATGCTATACCTGCCAAGATCGCGGGCGTGCCTGAGGTCGTGATGGTTTCACCCCCCGGCAAGGACGGAAAGATCCCTGCGGTGATCCTTGCCGCAGCCAAAATTGCAGGCGTGGACAAGATCTTCAAGCTTGGCGGCGCACAGGCGATCGCCGCGCTTGCCTTTGGTACCGAAAGCGTGCCCAAGGTAGATAAGATCGTCGGCCCCGGCAACGCCTTTGTGGCGGAGGCCAAAAAGCAGGTGTTCGGCACCGTTTCTATTGATATGATAGCGGGTCCCAGCGAGATCCTGATCCTTGCCGACGGCAAAAGCAACCCCAAGTACGTGGCGGCAGATCTGCTTTCGCAGGCTGAGCACGACAAGCTTGCCAGCGCCGTGCTTGTCACGGATAGCGAGGAGCTTGCCCTTGCAGTGCAAAAGGAGATCGAGGTACAGCTGCCGCAGCTTGCTCGCGCCGAGATCGCGCGCGCCTCTGTGGACAACAACGGTAAGATCATCGTTGCCCCCGATTTCCGTATGGGCATCGAGATCACCAACGAGCTGGCCCCCGAGCATCTGGAGCTTTGTGTGGATAATCCCTTTGATTACCTGGATGCTATTCGCCATGCCGGCTCGATCTTTATGGGCAGAAATTGCCCTGAGGCATTGGGCGACTATATGGCAGGCCCCAACCACACGCTGCCCACGGGTGGCACGGCAAAATTCTCCAGCCCCTTGTCGGTGGATGATTTTGTCAAAAAAACGCAGTACACCTATTTCACGCGCGGTGCACTGGCACGCGTTGGGCATAAGGTTGCTTATTTTGCAGAAAAGGAAGGGCTTACCGCCCATGCCCGCAGCGCTGTGGTGCGCCTGGAGGACGAGCAATGAGCAAGTTTTTCAGCGCAAAATACAGCGCATTGACTCCCTACGTGCCCGGCGAACAGCCTCGTGAGCGCAAATACATCAAGCTCAACACCAACGAATCTCCGTTCCCACCCTCGCCCACGGCGCAAAAAATGGCGGCAGAGGCAGCAGAAAATCTGCAGCTGTATTCCGATCCCGAATGCACGCGCCTTGTTTGCGAGATGGCAAAGTTCTACGGTGTCAGCACACGCGAGGTGTTGATGACAAACGGCTCGGATGAGATCCTGAACTTTGCCTTTATGGCATTCTGCGATCAGGATACCCCCGCCGCATTTGCGGATATCACCTACGGCTTTTACAAGGTTTTTGCCGCGCTGAACGGCATCCCGTATACCGAAATTCCGCTTCGTGACGATTTTTCTATTGACCCGACGGAGTATTATCATCTTGGCAAAACGATCTTTATCGCCAATCCCAACGCCCCCACGGGGCTTGCGCTCTCGCGCGACGTGATCGAGCAGATCATCCTTCACAACCCGGATAACGTGGTGGTGGTTGACGAGGCCTATGTGGATTTTGGTGCAGAGAGCTGTGTGCCGCTTGTGCACAAGTATAAAAATCTTCTGGTCACGCAGACCTTCTCCAAATCCCGTTCTATGGCGGGCGCGCGCCTTGGCTTTGGCATTGCGTGCGAGGAGCTGATCGCAGATCTGAACACCATCAAATATTCCACCAACCCCTATAACGTCAATTCCTTGACGATGGCAGCGGGCATCGGCACGATGCAGGATGGCGACTATACCGCCAAAAACTGCCGCACGATCATCGAAAACCGCGCCTATCTTACGGCTGAGCTTGCAAAAATGGGGTTTGAATTTCCTGAGTCCAAAACAAACTTTTTGTTTGTAAAGCACCCTCACATCGCGGGCGACGTGATCTATACGGCGCTGCGCCAAAAGGGGATATTGGTGCGCCATTTTACCGCACCGAAGATCGCCGACTATAATCGCATTACCGTGGGTACGTACAACGATATGCAAACGCTTGTACGTGCGCTTGGTGAGATTTTGGAGGAAAATAAATGAGAAACGCAAAAATTGTGCGCAATACGGCAGAAACCAAGATCGAGATCGCGCTGACGCTTGATGGCAAGGGGCGCTCTGAGATCGCCACCGGCTGCGGATTTCTGGACCATATGCTTACCCTGTTTGCCTCGCACGGTCGCTTTGACCTTTGCGTAGAGTGCAAGGGGGATACCTACGTTGATGACCACCATACGGTTGAGGATATTGGTATTGCATTGGGCGAGGCGTTTGCCGAGGCACTTGGTGATAAAAAGGGCATCTGCCGCTACGGCTCGATGACCCTGCCAATGGATGAGACTTTGATTTTGGCGGCTGTGGATCTTTCCGGCCGCTGCGGCTATTACAGCACGCTTCAGATCCCCACGGAAAAGGTGGGTGAATTTGACACCGAGCTTGTTGAGGAGTTCTGGCTTGGGTTTGTGCGCCGTGCCGCTTGCTCGCTGCACATTCAGCAGCTTGCAGGTAAAAACTCGCATCACATCATTGAGGGGGCCTTCAAGGCCGTGGCGCGCGCGCTGCGCGCCGCCGTTGCCATCGATGCTGCCTACAAGGATGAGATCCCGTCCACGAAGGGAGTTCTTTAATGGTCGCTATCGTTGATTACGGTGTAGGAAATCTGTTTTCCCTCGCCAGCTCCTTTGCGGCGATCGGCGTTGAGGTGACAGTTACCTCGGATCCCGCCGTGCTGCGCGCCGCCGAGCGCATTATCCTGCCCGGCGTTGGTGCCTTTGGCGATGCTGCTGCAAAGCTGCGCGACAGTGGTCTTGGGGCTGTTGTGATCGAGCAGGCAAGGGCGGGAAAGCCCCTGCTTGGCATCTGCCTTGGTATGCAGCTGCTGTTTGAAAAAAGCTTTGAGTACGGTGAGCACGAGGGGCTTGGTTTGATCAAGGGTGAGATCCGCCCGATCGCAGACGTGATCCCCGCCGACTATAAGATCCCGCATATCGGTTGGAATGCGTTGCATTTTGGCAAGCAAAAAAGCGATTTGTTCCGCTATTTAAAGGAAGGGGATTTCGTGTACTTCGTGCATTCCTTCTACGGTGCAAATTGTGAGGAAAGCGTGATCGCCACCGCCGAATACGGCGCAGAGCTGACTGCAGCCGTTTCAAGCGGCAATGTGTACGGCTGCCAGTTTCACCCCGAAAAAAGCGGTGCCGTTGGACTTGCTATTTTGCGTGCATTTTGTGAAAAGGAGGCATAACGGTGTTAGTTTTTCCTGCTATTGACTTGTTTGAGGGAAAGGCCGTGCGCCTTTTTAAGGGCGATTATGCCCAAATGACAGTATATAACGAAGATCCGCTTGCCGTTGCCGCCGATTTCAAGGCGTGCGGTGCCACCCATATCCACGTGGTGGATCTGGAGGGGGCAAAAAGCGGCGAAACCCCGAATATTGATACCGTTACGGCACTTTCTGCCATTGAAGGGCTGTTTGTTGAGGTGGGCGGCGGCATCCGCAATATGGAGGTCGTGGACCGCTATCTCGGTGCCGGTGTTGACCGTGTGATCCTTGGTACCGCAGCCGTGAAGGACGAGGCGTTTCTTTGCAAGGCTGTGGAGCGTTATGGCGAGAAGATCGCCGTTGGCGTGGATATCCGCGACGGCATGGTAGCGATCAAGGGCTGGACGGAAAGCTCCGGGCTTGACGCGCTTGCGTTTTGTGCCAAAATGCAGGAGCTTGGCGTGAAAACTCTGATCTGCACGGATATTTCCAAGGACGGAGCTATGCAAGGCGCTAATCACGAGCTGTACCGCACGCTCTCCGAGCGCTTCAGCATGCAGATCATCGCTTCCGGCGGTGTGTCCTCGATGCAGGACGTGGAACGACTGGCAGCGCTTGATATTTACGGTGCGATCATCGGCAAGGCCTATTATACGGGCGCCATTGATCTGCAGAAAGCGATCGAGGTGGCAAAATGATCACAAAGCGTATCATTCCGTGCCTTGACGTACGCAACGGGCGTGTGGTCAAGGGCGTTAATTTTGAGGGCGTGAGCGACGTTTCCTCGCCTGTGGAGCTGGCACGCTATTACAGCGACAACGGCGCCGACGAGCTTGTGTTTTATGATATCACGGCCTCTTTTGAGGGGCGTGCGCTCTTTACTGATATTCTGCGCGAGGTAGCCAAGACCATCTTTATTCCGCTGACTGTCGGTGGAGGCATCAACACCGTAGAGGATTTTGACCGCGTGCTGAAATGCGGCGCGGATAAGGTCAGCGTCAACTCCGGTGCCATTCGCAACCCTTTGCTGATCGGCGAGGCGGCCAAGCGCTACGGTGATCAATGCGTGGTGCTTTCCGCTGACGTCAAGCGCGTGGACGGCACGTTCCGTGTGTTTGCCAAGGGAGGCAGAGAAAACACGGGGATGGAAGCGATCGACTGGATCCGTCGCTGTGTAGATGCAGGGGCCGGCGAGGTCGTTGTCAATTCCATTGATACCGACGGTGTGAAAAACGGCTTTGATCTGGAGCTTTTGGATAAGGTCTGCAACGCGGTCAGCGTTCCCGTGATCGCCTCGGGCGGCGCCGGTAACATGCAGCATTTTGTAGATCTGTTCCGTTCCGTGCCCACTATTGATGCCGGACTCGCCGCCTCGATTTTCCACTTCCGTGAGGTTGCGATCCCCGATCTGAAAAACACGTTAAAGCAAGCGGGGATCCCTGTGCGTTTATAATTGAAAGGAAAAAGCAATGATTGATTTTAATATTGACGAATTGAAATTTGATGAAAAGGGCCTGATCCCTGCTATCGTAGTGGATGCCGTGACCAAGCGCGTGCTGACGCTTGCTTATATGAATAAGGAAAGCCTGCAGATCTCTATGGAAAAGGAGCTGACCTGCTTTTACAGCCGCTCTCGTCAGAAGCTGTGGCTGAAGGGTGAGACCAGCGGCAATTATCAGCATATCGTTTCCATCACCGCCGATTGTGATAAGGATGCATTGCAGGTGATGGTGGAGCCGGACGGCCCCGCTTGCCACCTTGGTACTACCTCTTGCTTTGAAAACCCCGTGTTCCAAAGTGAGGAGCGCTCCGAATTCTCGCTTGAGATCCTAATGAAAATGCTTGAAGGCAGAAAGCTGGAAAAGAAGGAAGGCTCTTATACCACCTATCTTTTTGAAAAAGGTATTGACAAGATTTTGAAAAAGGTGGGCGAGGAATGCACCGAGGTCATTATTGCCGGTAAGGCAGACGATAAAAAGGAAACGATCTATGAGATCGCCGATCTCGCCTATCACGTGATGGTTCTGATGCTGCAGATGGGCATTTCGCTTGAGGACGTTCACTGCGAACTTGCCTCCCGCCACGTTATCGACCATAAGGTAAAGCAAGAAAAAATGACAAAATAAAAATTGCGCCTCGTTGTTGCACGTACCGCAATTTGATCATAAAAAGACAAATAGACGAGCTTTTTGGGAAAACTCGTCTATTTGTTTGGAAAATTGTTGTATTAAATTGGAAAATAAAGATCGGAATTTGGAAAAAAGGGCGGATCTAAACAAAAAGCACCTTGCCACAAAGACCAAGAGAAGAAAAAGCTGACACAAATCGTATAATAAAAAAGGAGCCAACATTGTGTTGGCTCCTTTTTTATTATTCCTCGCCAAGTGCGAGATGGCGGATCGCCCTGCGATAGCCCTCAAACCCAAGCCCCATATAGGTCTTCTTGGCGATGGGGGAAACAAAGGAATGATGGCGGAACGCCTCGCGCTCCATCACGTTGGAAATATGCACCTCGATAGTGGGGATCTTTACGGCGGAAAGTGCATCCGCGATCGCCACGCTGGTGTGCGTGTAGGCAGCGGGATTGATCACAATGCCGTCAAATTTTCCAAACGCCTCCTGGATCTTATCCACGATACACCCCTCGTGGTTGGATTGATACAGCTCGCATTCAGCTCCCACCTCGTTGCAGGCGCTTTTGATAAATGCGCAAAGGTCATCAAAGCTTTGACTGCCGTAAATACCCGGCTCGCGGATACCAAGCATATTCAAGTTAGGCCCGTTGATCACAAGCAGCTTCATTTCAATGCCTCCTCAAGCAATTTCATATTACTTTCAATATCTCTTGTAATGTTCAGCGTTACGTCTGCCGCGGCGCGGTAAAGCGGCAATCTTTCTTTATACAGCACCTCGGGGGATCTTGCCTTGGAAAGCGGTCTTCCCGCCACGGAAAGCCCCTCGGGGGGCGTATCCAGAAAGATAACGCGCCCGTTTTGGTTGAGCAGGGGAATGTTGCGCTCACGCGTGACGACACCGCCGCCGGTGGCGATCACAAGCCCGCTTTCACGGCACACACGCGCTACGGCCTCGGTCTCTCTTGCGCGGAACCCCTCCTCGCCCTCCTTTTCAAAAATTTCGGGAATGCTGCAGCCGGCATCCTTTACGATCTCGGCATCACAATCTACAAGCTTGCGCCCCAGCCTTTCGGCAAGCAGCGCTCCCAGCGTGGATTTTCCGCACCCCGGCATGCCGATCAGAATGATGTTTTCGGTATCACGTGCAATGCTTTGCGTAATGCGCTCTACCTCGCTGTCGGCAATGCTTGTGTCAAGAAAGAATTCGGTGGCACGGCGCGCCTGCGAAACAAGCATCAAAAGTCCGTTTTTGCAGGGAATTCCTTTTTTTGCGGCATCCTGCAAAAGCTTGGTGCGTGCGGGATTGTAGATCATGTCCAGCACGCCCTCAAGGTGCGGTAAGCGGTCGATATCAAGCGGTGTTACGCCGTTTTTGGGGTACATACCAACGGGCGTTGCATTGATCAGGATCTCGGCATCCGCATGCTTTTCCAGGTTTTCGTAATTATTTTCTCCGCTGCGGGAGATCACGATCACCTCGCGCGCTCCCATATCCTTGGCAACGATCACCGCTGTGCGCGAGGCACCGCCGGAGCCAAGCACCAGCACCTTTTTGCCGGTAAAGGGCACGCCAAGTGAGGTCGCCAGGTCAAAAAAACCGGCATAATCGGTGTTGTGACCGATCAATCTTCCGTCACTTTTGCGCAGGATCGTATTGACGGCACCAATGCGGGTGGCCGCGTCGGTCATCTCGTCAAGAAAGGGGATCACGGTTTGCTTATAGGGGATGGTGACGTTGAGGGCATCGCAGTCACCGTTTTTCAAAAAATCGCCGACCTCATGCTCCGCAAGCTCGATCAGTCGGTAAGGGTAATCGGCAAGCTCGCTGTGTATGCGGGGGGAAAAGCTGTGCCCCAGCTTTTCGCCAAGCAGTCCTGCGCGAATGGTGGTTCCTATGATCATTTTTCACCTCACAGCATTTCGCGGTAGGTGCCGAGATATCTGAACTGCTCGTCGGTGGCCTCCAGCTCGCCCAGTAGGCGCAAGAGTGCCGGAGATTCAACGGGGGATTCCAGGTCGAAGTAAAACAAAAACTCAAAGTCACGCCCGGGGATGGGACGGGATTCCAGCTTGGTCAGGTTGATGTGCAGGGCGTCGATCTGCGAAAGCATACGGGAAAGGCTACCGGGCTTGTGCGGCACGGTCAGGATGATAGAGGTTTTGTCTGCACCGGGGTAGATCTCCGGCTTTTTGGAAATGCAGATAAAGCGGGTGTAATTGTTGCCGTTATCCTGAATGCCCTCGCCAAGGATCTCAAGCCCGTAAATAGCGGCACACTCGCGGTTTGCGATGGCTGCAACCGTGTTATCCTCGGCATTTTTCACTGTTTCGGCGGCCTTTGCGGTATTGGAGCAGGGAACTGCCTTCACGCCCTGCATTTGCGCGATATAGCCCGCACATTGCGAAAGTGCCTGTTGATGCGAGGTGATCTCTCGGATGTCCGAGAGCTTGGTGCCGGGCTTGACCAAAAGACAATGGTCCACCTTCAGACGCAGAGATCGCACAATATAAAATCGATGCATGGACATCAGATCATAGATCTGCATTACAGAGCCGGCGGTGCTGTTTTCAATGGGCAACACGCCATAGCGGCACTCACCCTTGTCCAACGCCTCAAATACGTTGGCAAAGGTCTTGTGAAAGCTGACCTCCGGGCACTCAAACAGCTTTTCGGCGGCTTTCAGGGAGTAAGCGCCTTCAACACCCTGGCATGCCACCTTAGCACGCGCCGGAAAGGCGTAGGGTGTCTCCGTTTGCGCGGTCCTGATCTTTTTTTCAAGGCGGGACGAGGTGTTCAAAAGCTCGTGCTGATAGGCCTTGGAAAGCATCAGGATCGAGGCGTACAGCGTGCGCACGTTTGCTTCCATTTCGGGGCCTGCCAGCTCGGAGACCTTGGCAAGCAACGCGCGCTCACGGGCGTTGTCGGTAATGGGCTTGCCAACGACCTGCTTGTATCTTGCCACGTCGCCGGATACCTTCATACGCTCGCAAAACAGCTTGACGATCTCACGGTCGATACGGTCAATGGCTTCTCTGGATTGTTCGATAGAGGGGATTTCTTGCTTGTTGTTCATAATTTAACCTTCTTTTTCGCTATCGAGTAAAAGGTCTAACACGGCGAGTGCCGCAACGGCCTCTACAACAGGAACGGCACGCAGGACCACGCACGGGTCATGGCGGCCGCCGATCTTCAGCTTGGTGTTTTCCATTTTGGAAAGTGAAACGGTGTCCTGCTCCTTGGCAATGGACGGGGTGGGCTTAAAGGCGGCGCGGAAGACAAGCGGCATGCCGTTTGTCATACCGCCGAGAATACCGCCGCAATTGTTTGTTTTGGTGAAAATATGCTCGCCGTCGGTGTGGAACACGTCGTTGTTCTCACTGCCGCGCAGCTGTGCAGCGGCAAAGCCTGCGCCGAAATCCACGCCCTTTACGGCGGGAACCGAGAACATAAGGGCGGCAACACGCCCTTCAACACCGTCAAACATATGCTCGCCAAGTCCAACGGGCAGACCTGTCACGGCACATTCTACAATGCCGCCCACCGAGTCGCCCTCGGTGCGTGCGGAAAGGATGCGCTCGCGCATAGCTTCCTCCTTGCTTGTGTCCAGCAGGGGGAAGGACATTTTCGTCAATGCCCGCAGAGTGTCGGCGGTCACATTAGCATCAAAGCGGGTGTCGAAAACATCGGAGATGGCCGCAACGTGTGCGCCAACGTGGATGCCACGTGCTGCAAGGTACTGCAGGGCGATCCCACCCGCAATACAGAGCGGTGCGGTAAGGCGACCGGAATAACGTCCGCCGCCGCGCAGATCCACACTGCTACCGTACTTTTTCAGCGCAGTATAGTCGGCGTGACCGGGGCGAGGCGTGTCGTAAACAAAGGAATAATCAGAGGAACGGGTGTTCTCGTTGCGGATCACTGCGTGTATCTCCTCACCCGTTGTCGTGAGGTTGGAGAGACCGGAGAGAAAGATGGGCTTATCCGCTTCCTTGCGCGGTGTGGAAAGGGCGTTGTTGCCCGGCGCACGGCGCGCCATAAAGGCAAGCAGCTCCCCCTCATCAAACGAAAAATTTGCGGGAAAGCCGGAAAGGCGCACGCCGATCTCTGTATCGTGCGAGCCGCCGTAAATGCTTAATTTGATGTTGTTTCCATATTGATTTGCCATTTTACGCCTTTGCCTCCACAACGGTATCAAAAAACGAGGGATAGGATTTTTCTACTGCCTCGGCATCGGAAATGATGACCTCACCGTTGCAGCAGAGGGCGGCAACGGCCGCGCTCATCACGATACGGTGATCGTTTGCACCGTTAACGCATCCGCCGGAAAGCGGCTTTCCGCCGTGGATCAAAAGCCCGTCCTCGCGTTCCTCGACCTCACCGCCCAGTGCGCGCAAAAGCGCAGCGGTGGTGGCAAGGCGGTCACTTTCCTTCAGACGAAGGCGCGCAGCACCCGTGATCTCGGTATCTCCCTCTGCTGCTGCTGCGACCACTGCCAGAACAGGAACGAGGTCTGGGATCTGCTTGGCGTCGATGTGGATGCCCTTTAGCTTGGAGGGGAATACCGTGACCGCGCGATTTTGCTTGTCTACGTCGATTTTGGCGCCAAACCGATCCAGGATACACAGGATCTCGCTATCCCCTTGCAGAGAATTTACAGAAAGGCCCTTGACGGTCACGGGCGTTTTGCCGATCGCGCCGGCACAAAGCGGAAACGCCGCACCGGAAAAATCTGCCTCTGGCAGGATGCTGCCGGGGGTGCGAAAGGGCTGCCTGAGGTAGCCGGGAACGCCGTACAGCCTGCCGTTTGCCGCCGAAATTGGGGGGGCCTTAAAGGCCGCCAGCGTGTCAAGTGTCATGTAAATGTATGCCTCCGACTCGATTTCCTCGGTCAGCAGCAGCGTGGAGGGCTCGCGCAGCAGGGAAAGTGCAAACAAAAGCCCTGTGATATATTGCGAAGAAACGTTGGCGGCAATGCTGAACTGCCCGGGCTGCAGCTGGCCGCTGACGGTCAGTGAGCCGTCGGGATTGTCTGTCAGCGCAACGCCGTGGCGGCGCAGCTCGCTTGCCAACGGCTCCATCGGGCGCTCGGGCAATCTGCCGCGGCGCAAAAAGGTGACGGTAAGCCCCAACGCGGATACCACGGGGACAAGAAAACGGAGCGTGGAGCCGGATTCGCCGCAATCGGCAACGGCATTGTTGATATATTCCTTGGCGGGGGTGACCAGCAGCGCCTCGCCGCCGTCGATCTCCTCGATCGAAACACCGATGGCGCGCAAGCAGTTGGCAGTGGCCTGAATATCCTTTCCGGCACCGGAGAGCGCAATGCGCGTGGGAGCGCCGGAAAAGGCAGCGGCGATCATCGGGCGATGTGCCGCGGATTTTGAGGTGGGGGCCTCCACCTCACGTGCAAACGTGGGATCGTGCAGGGTGATATTCATTGAAACTCCTCCAGCCCTTTTGCAAAGAAGGACGCAAGCTCTGTTGCTTGAATGGGATAAAGAATGCTTTGCCCAATGCTTTGCGGCAGCACAAGCGTGATCCTGCTGCCTGCGCGCTTTTTGTCGCCCATGGCGATCGCGGCAAGCGTTGCGGCATCATAGGGGCATTCTGTGGGAAGGTGATATGCTTTGAGCATCTGCAGCATGTGCGGCAGAACCTCGGGGGTGCAAATGCCCTCGGTGATCGCTGCCCTGGTCATCAGCACCATGCCGATGGCCACGGCAGAGCCGTGCGAGATGGCAAAATTGGAATGGGCCTCAACAGCATGCCCTGCGGTGTGCCCAAGATTGAGCAGCTGACGCATACCCGTATCGCGCTCATCGGCCTCTACCACGTCGCGCTTATCCGCAACGCAGCGGGCGATCACGGCCTCTGGGTCTGCAGAAAAGTCATTTTCCAGCATTTTCAGCAGTGTGGGGTCGTTGATATAGCCGTATTTGATCACCTCGGCGCAGCCGTCGGCAAAGATCTCGGGCGGCAGGGTAGAAAGCGCATCCGTGTCACAAAATACGCCGATGGGCTGGTTGAAGGCGCCCACCAGATTTTTGCCTGCAGTGAGATCTGCGCCGGTTTTTCCGCCGACAGAGGAGTCTACCATAGCAAGCAGAGTGGTGGGGAACTGCACAAAGGGAACGCCGCGCAAAAAGGTTGCGGCAGCAAAGCCGGTGAGGTCGCCCACCACGCCACCGCCAAGGGCGGCAAGGCAGTCGGTGCGGGTCAGTCCCGCCTCGGCCAACGCGTTCCAGAGCTTTACAACAGTATCCGTGGTCTTAGAAGCCTCACCGTTTGGAAAAACAAAGGTCTTAACGGTGTAGCCTGCTTCGGTCAGCGAGGTCTGCAGTATGTCGCCCCAAAGGGGAAATACACGGTCGTCACTGACCAGCATCACGGTGCGCGGAGGGGGGAGCAGAGAGGCAAGCAATGCGCCGCCCTTTTGCAAAAGCCCCTTACCGATCTGCACCTCGTAGGTGCGGGAGGCCTTGACGGTAACGCTTGTCATTTGTCGTCCTCGCTTCCTTGGTCAACGCGCTCCTTGGCAAGTCTGCCCTCACGCAGGAGTGCGCAAAGCG
>JAZNNA010000009.1:0-12944 GCA_045580065.1 Eubacteriales bacterium | reverse complement strand
ATCTCGGCACCGCTGCGGCAGAGGGTGCTCCCGCGCTGTTTTGCAACTGCGCGCATTGCCGCGAGGCGCGCCGCCTTGGCGGAAAAAACCTTCGCACCCGCTCGCAGTCGATGCTGAATGACGATCTTCTCATTGATCTTCCCCCCGATACGTACCATCACTTTCTGCAATTCGGCATAGAAGGGGATAAGATCCCATATCTTTTGATCACCCATCCGCACAGCGACCATTTTTATGCACACGAGCTGCTGTTCCGCCGCGGCGCTTATGCGCACGAGCTGCGCGCCCCCACGCTTTTTGTGTGCGGCTCTGCGGCCTCGCGCGACAAGCTGGAGAGCGAATACGGAAAGGGTAGGCTGCCCTCGGGTATCGATTTTACAGTACTGCAGCCCTTTGAAAGCACCGAAATGGGCAGATACCGCATCACTGCGCTCCCCGCAAGGCACTTGCCGGAGCAGCCGGGCGCGGCGTTTAATTATATCATTGAGGGAGAGGGGAAGTGCCTGTACTATGCGCACGATACGGGCTATCCCTTCGGCGAGGTGTTTGATTTTATCCGTCAGCAAAAATTCCGCTTTGATCTTGTCAGCATGGATTGCACCTGCGGAGATATCCCCACCCCCGACGAGGCAAAGCATATGGGCATTGAAAACGATCGCCGTCTGACGGAGCATCTTGCCGGGATCGGTGCAATTACCCCCAAAACGGTATGTGTTATCAACCATTTTTCGCACAACTGCAACCCGCTTCAGCAGCGATTGGAGCGCCTGGCTGCCCCAATGGGCTGGCAGGTGTCCTACGATGGGCTTGAAATTGAATTTTAAATAAAAAGGCCGCACGTGTGCGGCCTTTTTTGCTTATTTGCTCTGATACTGCGAGGGGGTGGTGCCGGTAAGACGGCGGAACTCCGCTGAAAAGTAGCTGACGCTGTCAAACCCCGCGCGCTCGGCAACCTGCGTTACGTTGTAAAGGCCGGTGGAAAGCAGCTGGCAGGCAATCTCAATGCGCCTTTTTTTGATATATTCCAAAGGGGATGCACCGTAAAACTTTTTAAACTCGGCACGGAAATACACCTCACTCACACCGCACATCTCGGCAAGCAGACTGATGCGCAGCGCTGTGTCACACACGTTCTCGTCCAGATATTCCTTGCAGCGCAGCATCCGCCGCGGGGGTGCGGGGCGCGTACGGGAAAAGGCTGCGGTCGCTTCATTTAAGATCTCATAAGCGGCGGACATACAAAACAAGTCGCAGCCCTCTGAGGCAAAGTGCGAGATCGCGTTTTGAAATAAGTTAGAAAAGGAAAGCGGGAAATCCGGGCGCACGCAAAGCGGCGTGGGGGAAAGCATCCCGCCCTCGGGCGAGGTGTAAAAGTGCATAATGAACATTTCGCCCGCCTCGGGGATCTCGGTGGTGTAGGAGCAGCCGCGCGGGATGTAGGTCAGCGTGTCGGGGGTGGAGCAAAGTGTTGTTTGGCCTACTCGGATCACGGTTTTTCCGCTTTTGCGGATGGAAAGCGAGGAAAAGGGACGTGCGCCCACCGTAACGGGGGCACGCTTATCGTTGTTGGCCTTGAAAAATTCAACGCGTGTGATGATGGGGATCTCTTTTGACATAAGCTCACCTCATTTCGCCTTCAGTATAGCATTTTTTCTTTCAAAATGCAAGTATTTTTATTTCGAAATCCTAAAAAAACTTGTTTTCTGTTATTGCACACGCGCACGCTCCCCGTTATAATGAAATCAATGCGGCGCGTGATGCCGCCAAACATAAGAGAGGATTTTTGTAAAATGGAATTGAAGCTTTTGATCGAAGAAGCCATGAAGAAAGAGGGCATTGACCTCATTGGCTTTGCAGGCAAGGATCGCTTTGCCGGTGTTGACGCACAGCACAACCCCTTCTCGATCTTCCCTGAGGGCAAGACCGTGATCATGCTGGGCAAGCGCATCTGCCGCGGCGCGCTGCGCGGCGTAGAGGAGGGCACCAACTTTTCTGACTACTCGCTGTTCGGCAAGAACTGGCTGGAGGACGATTTCCTCTCGCTTGCTTGCTATAACCTGGTACGTGTGCTGGAGGACGAGGGCTGGGAGGCAGTTCCGCTTTTCCCCAATCCCGCTGAGCTTGGTCCCCAGGGCGTTTCGGTAGCCGAGGGTCGTCCCGCCCCCAACGTATACCCCGATTTTGATTATGCAGCCGTTGCATGCGGCATTGCCGAGATCGGCTTTAGCGGCATTGCGCTCACCCCCAAATTCGGCTCCCGTCAGCGCTTCCATATGATCATCACCGATGCCGAGATCGAGGCCTCTCCCATTCTGGAGCAAAGCGTGTGCGACCGCTGCGGCAAGTGCGCAGACGTCTGCCCCCTGGGTGCGATCGACAAGAACAACACCACCACCGTGGAGATCTGCGGCAAGAAGATGGAGGTCGCCACCGTTAATTACGATATTTGCAAGACCTGCAAAAACGGTGCTTGCGCCAACCGCTTCACCCCTGCAGGTAAGCCCGACCGCATTGCAGCCCTTTGCAACCGCACGTGCCTGTGCCACCTTGAGGAGCGCGGCGCACTGGAGAATAAGTTTGAAAATGCCTTCCGTCAGCGCGCAGCGTGGGCGGTAGACGACACCGGCAGACTTGGTGCACGCGACACCGAGAGCGCCAACGTCCTTGGCGGCCAGTTCAGTAAGGACGGGAATAGAGGCAACCGCAAATGAAGCTGACTTCTCAAATGATCAAGGATAAGGCGGCGGAGCTTGGTATCGATTGCATTGCCATCGGCAATATCGAGCGCTTTAAGGATGCCCCCTTCCTGATGTCCCCCTCCACCTACTTCCCGGGGGCAAAATCGGTGATCGCCGTTGCGATGCGCATTCCGCGCGGTACCTATCGCGGTATCGAGGAGGGCACGCACTGGCACAACTACACCTTCTATTCCTATAACAAGCTCAACGCTTATTTCCGTCCCCGCCTTTCCTACGAGCTTTCCTGCTTTATCGAGGATCACGGCTACGAGGCGGTGGCACACTATCCCGCCGTGCCCGAGGGCAACGGCACCATGAAGGAGCCCGTACGCGACGGTATTCCCCCCGACGTGGTCTGCTCTGTGCGCGTGATCGCCGCAGGCTGCGGCCTTGGCGAGATCGGCTTTTCCAAGGTGTTTCTTACCAAAAAGTTCGGTCCCCGCGTGCGCCTTGGTCTGATCTTTACCGATGCCGAGCTTGAGCCCGATCCTATTCTGGATACCGGTGATATCTGCATCCATTGCGGTGCCTGCGCACGCGAGTGCCCCGGCAATGCAGTGCCCTCTGTGAAGGATCCCAAAAAGCGCCTGACCGTTGACTTTGGCGAAAAGAAGATCTGGTACGGCGACGTCCGTATGGGTCGCTGCACGCTTTCTCACCACGGTATGAATAACGAATGCTCGCCCTTCCTCAAAAAGGAATTCCCGAATATGGCGTTTGACGTGCGCAACTCCGAGATGACCGAGGAGGAGGCATACATCATGTCCTACACCATGGCAAACGGCAGATGGGGCAGAAAGCCCGAGTCGAACGCCGTGATGGGCTACTACGACTACATCCTCACGCACACCGGCTATTTTGCCATTTGCGGTGCGCGCGGCTGTATCCGTGCGTGCATGAACGCGCTGGAAAAGTCCAAGCGCATCGAAAACCTTTTCCATAACAATTTCTACTACAAAAAGAGCTGGCTGCTGCCCAACAAGCCGGAAAAGGTCTCGCCCGGTGTCAACCCCTACCGCGAGGAATACCTGGATGCCAAGTACCCCGGTATCCGCAAAAACGAGTACGAAAAAACCGAGGACTGACCCCCTCAAAACAAGAAAAACCGCCCCACGTGGGGCGGGTTTTTGCATTATTTGTGCAAAAGCGCCTGCGATACCTCGCATCCGATGCCGGCGAGCGGCTTTGCACAGAATATATCCTGATTGTTACTTTTTTTCTTTTTTTGGCAACCCTCTTGCCAATTTATAGGTATATGTGGTATAATATTATACTGATAAAGTATGATGAAAAGTGCCGCCTTTGGGCGGTGGGAGGAAAACTTTGATTATTGCATTAGAAAACGCAAAGCACGAGCTTGTTGATATGCGCGACAAGGTCGTGGAGCTGGGCAGCGCCCTTCGTATCGAGGATCTGAACGGCCGCATCGCGGAGCTGGAGCAAAAAACCTCTGACCCTGCCTTCTGGAACGATCAGGAAAACTCCTCTAAGGTGCTGCAGGAATTAAAGCAGAGCAAGGATACCGTAGCGGAATACGAGGCCCTGCAGGCACGCCTTGAGGATGCCATTGCCCTGGCGGAGATCGCCATCGAGACAGAGGATGAATCCTGCGTGGAGGAAGTGGAAAGCGAGCTTGCTGCCATCAAGGCGGCAGAGGAAACGCAGCGCATGGAGATCCTGCTGTGCGGCGAATACGACCACAGCAACGCCATCGTATCCTTCCACCCCGGTGCCGGCGGTACCGAGGCGCAGGACTGGGCACAGATGCTGTACCGTATGATCACCCGTTGGGCAGAGCGCCACAACTTTAAGTATAAGCTGGTCGACTGGCTTGACGGCGATATGGCAGGCATCAAAAGCGCCACCATCATGGTGGAGGGCAACAATGCCTACGGCTACCTCAAAAGCGAGAACGGCGTGCATCGCTTAGTGCGCGTTTCTCCCTTTGATGCCGCAGGTCGCCGCCAGACGTCCTTTGCCTCGATCGAGGTCATGCCCGAGTTTGAGGACGTGGATAAGGTCGTGATCCGTGACGAGGATATCGAGGTCACGGCGCATCGCTCCAGCGGTGCGGGCGGTCAGCACATCAACAAGACCGACTCTGCCATCCGTATCCTGCACAAGCCCACGGGCATTGTGGTGGGCTGCCAGACCGAGCGCTCGCAGCTGCAAAACAAGGAAACGGCCATGAAGATGCTGAAGGCAAAGCTGATGGAGATCAAGCTGCGCGAGCGTCTTGACACCATTGAGGAGATCCAGGGCAACAAGGTCAATATCGAGTGGGGCTCGCAGATCCGTTCCTACGTCTTTATGCCCTACACCCTGGCAAAGGATACCCGCACGGGCTTTGAAAACGGCAATATCGGCTCCGTCATGGACGGCGATATCGACGGCTTTATCAACGCCTACCTCAAAATGAACGCAAAATAAATACAAACGCCCTCCATACACTTTGAAAGGAGGAAATTATGAAGGCATTACTACGCAGCCTTTCCGGCTTTATATTGGTGGTCATGCTGGTCACCTTTACCCTGTGGCGTAACGAGAGCATGCCGGATCTTTCCGGCGTCAACAATGCGCTCAAGGATGCTATGGGGCAGGTTTCGGATCTTGGCGATCTGATCAGCGGCGAGCAAACGCCACCGAAAGGGGAGGATGACCCGCAGGATAGCACGCCCGGGGAGCCGTACGTGGCGTTCGACCCCGTCACCGGCGTTTCCGAGGAGCTGGAGGCCGCCTTGCTTGCGGCGGTTACCGCGCACGAGGAGGAGCTGGATCTTTCTGAGTTTGCAGCCCCTACCGAAAACTTTAAAACTGCTATGACGCAGTTCTTTTTCACGCACCCCGAGCTGTTTTACGTGGCCACGTCCTATCGCATCTCCTCAAAGCAGGGGAGCAACGTGGTCAGTAAGGTCAGCTTTGAATACCTTTACACCGCCGGAGAGATACCCGCCATGAAGCAGACCTACGAGCAGGCGCTGCAGCAGATCGTGGCAGGCGTGCCCACCGACGGAACGGACTTTGATAAGGTGCTGTATCTGCACGATTATTTCGTGCAGAATTATGCTTACGACTACGCGGGCTTCCGTGCCGAGCAGCAGGGAGAGACCGGTGTTGCCATCCGTGACACCTATAATTTCTTTACCCAGAAAAAGGGTGTTTGTCAGGCTTATATGCTGGCGCTGATCGCCACCGCAAACGAGGTGGGGATCGAGTGCCTGCCCGTGATCAGCGACGGGATGAACCACGCCTGGAACCTGATCAAGCTGGATGGTGAGTGGTATCATATCGACGTCACCTGGGACGACGCGGGCGGCGAGCAAAGTGCCGTGTTCCCCTCGTACATCTCCTACAGCTATTTCCTTCTCAGCGGCGAGGCACTGTATAACTCCGGCCGCACCCACGAGTGGGAGGCAATGCAGCTGGCAGACAGCAAGATCTATGACGATGCCATGTGGCGCGAGGCCTCTACCCCCATGCTCAAGCACGGCGGCAATTACTATTGCATGCTTTACGTGCGCAGCTCGCTTGGCTCGGGCGGCTACAGCGCCGTTTGCGGCGGCAGCAGCCCCACGACCGTGGCGGTGCTGAAGGAGCTTGGCGGCATTTTCTGGCAGCCCCCCGGAGCGGTGGGCACGCAGTACGTCGGGTGCTTTGCGAGCATCGTTGTTTACGACGGGAATTTGATCTTCAATTCTGCCGACGGATTTTACACCTTTGACCCCTCAAGCAAGATGGTGCGTATGATCTACGATCTCTCGCTCACGCTTGGCAACGATCAGATCTTTGGCATCTGTGGGATCTCCGGTGACGTGATCACCTACGTCCGCGCCGCCGGCGCCTCGGGGGAGTATACCGAAGAGACCTGGACGGTGCAAAACCTGAGTTAAATCAAAAAAGCCACCGACGTGGGTGGCTTTTTTGTTATTTTTTCTTGCCGTCGCCGGGCTTTCCCTCGCGCAAAAGGGTATAGCTGCCCTCGCGCAAAACAGTAAGCAGCTGCTGCATCGTGGTGATGGGCTTATCCGTCAGAATACCGCCGCCCGCAATATCGGGCGCATCGTGCACGTCGGAGCCGGAGATCTCAAGCAGATCGTAGCGCTTTGCCCAAAGCTCGGCAAGATCGTTGCGCGAATCGTGGCGCGGATGCGCGTTGTATACCTCAACACCGTCAAGATAAGCGGGGTTTGTAATGCTCATGTTGTTGCGGAAGGGGTGTGCCTGATAGACAAGAAAGCCCGCCTCGCGCAGCTGGGTGCACATCTGCTTTACCGGCTTGGGGTCCAGCAGCGTTGGGGTGGCGCGCATAAACTCCTCGGTGATGCCGTAGACAAGAAAGTCGGAAAGCGAATCGTTGAGGCGCAGCTCGCAGCCCTGCAGGATATGCAGCCGGCCTGCCGCCGCCCTGCAAAGGGCGTGATAGCCGTTCATATAATAATCAATGCGCTCCTGCCAGTCCTCGCCGCCCTTGTAACGCCCCCCGTCAAAGCTGGCAGGGCTGAGGTGGTCGGCAAGTACAACGCTGGTGTACCCGCGCTCCAGATATTTTTCCACGATCTCCTCAGGGGTGATCGAAGCGCACTGGCTCACCGTGCGCGAATGGCAATGCAGCTCTGTTTTATAGCTCAAAGTAGGCACCTCTTTTCATTGTTAACAATATTATAACATATTTTGGGGGTAAAAAGTAGCACAAAACCCCTTTCTTTTCTTGCCTTTTTTTGTGAATTATGTTATAATGATAGCATCCACTCCTGAAAGGAAGGTAGATAGCATGAAAAACAAACGCATCTTATCGCTGACTTTGGCACTTGTTTTGCTGTTTGGTTGCGTGTCGATCTTCTCCGCTTGTAAAAAAACGGACGGCATCGTTACCATAAAGGGCAAAGAGGTTGAGGTTGACGTCAGCGAGTACGAGGTGGTATATGGCAGACCTATCAACACCTCTGAATTTACCACCACCTATACCAATAGGATCTATGACTTTGCCGATCGGCTCAGCGCATACGTGGGTGATAAATACACCGCCTATGCGATCGACCGTACGCGCAGCACCGCAGATAGCCCCGAGATCCTGATCGGCGACACCGGCCGCGCGCAATCGGATAAGGTCAAGTCCGGCATCAAGGGCGATGGCTTTGCGATCGCCGTTGTGGATAACAAGATCGTGATCACGGGCACCACCAATCTGCTCACGCTGATGGCGCTGGAGTATTTCTGCCAGAATTATCTCCCCACGGGCGAGGAGCAGGGCAAGGTGCTTGCGGTGCATAAAAGTGCAAAGGCCGATGCCGTTGAGCAGATCACGCTCGGCGTCAGCACCAGAGCCTCCGACGGCAACCTTGACGAGGCCGTGGCAAAGGATTACGTCTACGTTTATTCCCAGCTGCTCGGCAAGCTCCCCGCAGCCTATGCCGGCACGGGCAGCGACCTTGCAACCAGCACCTACAAGGACTACGAGCAGGCCGCCGCTGACGAGATCGTGGAGCTGATGCAAAAAAATACGGGCATCGGCAGCAAATATTTCCCCATCAAGTCGGATAAAAAGACCTATGACAAAGAGGTGCTGATCGGCCGCGTTGACCGCGACGAAACACGCGCCGTGCTGCAGGGGCTTGCTACCAACGAGTATGCGGTGGAGTTCGGCGGCAATAAGGTGATGGTGACCGGCTGGTCCGAGGCCGCTGTACGCGGCGCCGTTACCGTGTACCAGGACCTTTTAAAGGAGGGCACCTACAAGGCACCGGACGGCACCGCAACCGTTACCGCACCGCTTGGCTTGCGTCTTACCGGCTCGGTAAACGAAAACTGGAAGCTGGACTTCCCCAAGCCCGAGGGAGAGGGGATCAAGCTTTACAACACCATGGATGCCAACGACAATGCCTATCAGTTCCTTTACACCGGCGACGGTGTCAACGCCGCTGCCTATAAGGCGTACTGCGAGCAGCTGAAGGCCGCCGGCTATACCGCCTATATGCCGGAAAACGAGATCGAGGGCAGCTACTTCTCCACCTTTAT
Organism: Eubacteriales bacterium; assembly: GCA_045580065.1. Lineage (GTDB taxonomy): Bacteria > Bacillota > Clostridia > Oscillospirales > CAG-272 > Firm-07. Next base: position 4,191 of record JAZNNA010000009.1, on the reverse strand, counting down.
CAACAGAAAAGAGGGAACCGTGCTGCACGTTTCCTTCAACGCCTTTGCTCACCAGGATGACTTTGGCGAATTCGACTGGGTGCTTACGAAAACAAAAACAGGCGAGAAGGACCCCTACAACTACGACCCTTGCCTGCGTATCGTATCCGTTCCCACCGAAACCGCGCACCTGCCCGTAGAGGGCATCCTGCAGCCCACCACCTACGAGTGGAAGACCAATTCGATGGTCACCACCATGCCGCTTGGCAGCGGTGCCGTCGGTCTTGTGTATATCGTTACGCTTGAGGATGGCTCCTTTATCGTATTCGATGGCGGCGCTATCAGCGAAACCGGTGCAGAGTACGACCGTCTTTGGAAAACGCTGAGCGCCCTTCATGAAAAGATCTACGGCGCAAAGCCTTCTGTGAATAACCCCGTCCGCATTGCCGCATGGGTGCTGACGCACGCACACGGCGACCACTATCGCGTATTCCTGCGTATGTCCAAGGATTACGGCCTGACCGGCCTTTTGAAGATGGACTATATGATCGCCAATTTCCCCGCAGCACATTCGGCCTATACCATCCGCAGCGCGGCAGGCATCATGGACCCCGAGGACATTGCAGTGCTGCAGAAAAACTTCAAGGGTGGCTTTAAGTACATCAAGGCACACGCGGGTCAGAAGTTCTATCTTGCCAACTGCGAGGTAGAGGTGCTGATGACCTGGGAGGATCACAACCCTCTGACCCCCAATAACACCAACGAAACCAATACCGTGCTGCGCTTTGCGCTCAGCACGCAAAAGGATCCCACCGCCCCTGAGCTTGTACAGATCTGGACGGGTGACGCCAACCGCTGGCAAAGCCGTTATATGTGCGCCATGTACGGCGATTATCTCAAGGCGGATATGGTTTCTATCGCGCACCACGGCAACAACGGCTGCGAGATCGACTTTTACGAGATGGTAGACCCCACCGCCGTGTGGTGGCCGCACAACGTCGGCTCGATCAAGAGCTATCTCAACCCCAGCAAAAAGGATAGCGATTTCCGTCATCAGGTCGACCAGTACATTTGTAATGATCTTGCAAGCGTTAAGTATATCTTTGCTTCCGGTGCCAGCAACAACTCGCTGGAGGAAAAGTATTTCACCACCGTTGAGATCACCGCAGAGGGTGCACAGTACGAGGACGTATTTGACATTATGACGGGTGAAACGCTCGGCGTGCTTTATACCGCTGTCAGCACCCCCTCTGCGCTGATGAAAAAGTAAAGCTCACCCCGTATGCAGGATAGATCAAGCGCATCGCAGGAGCATCGGCCCTGCGATGCAGACCCAAAAAGGAGATCTGCAATGAAAATTCTTAAACTGTTATCTCTTGCACTTGCATTTTTGCTGCTTTGCGGCTGCTTGCCGCTGTTTGCGGCCTGCGCCCCCGAAAAGGACGGCGATGTATCGCTTTCCCGTAAAAAGCTTGACGTGGATCTTACGGGCTATAGCCTTGTCTACGGCACGTCACAAAGCAGTGCAGATTACACGTCGCTCTTTCACACTCACGTAAATAAGATCGCCTCCGGCATTTCCGGCGCCACGGGCGAGCGCGTGACCGCATACTCGATGGCACGCACCAAGACCGGCCCCGAGGATAAGGAGATCCTGGTTGGTGTGACCGGGCGCGAAGAAAGCACCAAAGCGCTGAACGAGATCAAGGGCGAGGGCTTTATCATCAAGGTAACGGAAAATAAGGTCGTGCTGGTTGGGACCTCCAACCTGTTTACCTGGATGGCAATGGATCAATTCATCAAGCTGTATCTTGAGCAGCCCCCGGAATCTGCCGTGTTTTCGCTGCATAAAAAGATCACGCTGAAAGAGGCTGAAACCGTCACGCTTGCCACCAACGAGGAGGCAAATTATACCTACGTCTACAAGGACGGTATGGGCACCTATCCCCCCGGCTTTGCAGGCACCAATCACGCCACTCTGGCGCATTCCACCTATCAGGAATATTCACAGGTAGCGCTCGACGAGATCGTTGCCAAAATGACGAGCATCACGGGCTTGAAAAAAAAGAACTTTCCGATTGAAACGGATAAGCAAAGCTACGAGCGCGAGGTGCTGCTTGGCCCCGTTGGCAACGCGGAAAGCAGAGCACTGCTGGAAAGTGTTGCAGAAAACGAGTATGTCATCGGTATCGTCGGCGAGGACGTGGTTGTCAACGCTTGGAATGAGAACGTGCTGGGCGTAGCGGTCGGCCGTTACCATGAGGTGCTGACCGAGGCAACCACCAAGAGCGCTGACGGCAGCGTTTGCGTGGTGATCCCCAAGGGCTTCCGCTATACCGAGGCTACAAACCCCGAATGGATCCGCGATTTTCCGCGCCCTGAAGCCGAAGGGCTTTCGCTTTACAATACGATGGATGCCGGCGAGGGCGCGCTGCAGTTCCTGTATATGGGAGAGGGCGCGACTGCCGAAGCGCATAAGGCCTACTGTGATAAGCTGAAGGATGCAGGCTACAGCGTGTATATGGATACCGCCACCGAGGGCAGCATCTTTACCACCCTTGTAAACAAAAAGGAAAATATCATGCTTTACGTGGCGTATAACGCATACGCTCACGAGGCGGAATACGATACCGAGTACAACTGGACGGCTTCTAAGGTCAACACCAAGGACTTTGGCTGGTACGAGTACGATCCCGCCATCCGCATCGTTTCGGTTCCCCTGGATAAGGCATTTTTGCCCGAGGAAAAGATCCTGAAGCCGCAAAACTACAGCAAGGTCACGGATTTTTCCATCTCCACCATGCCGCTGTACGGTATAGCCGTAGGTATGATCTACGTGCTGACCTTAGAGGACGGCTCCTTTATCGTGTTTGACGGCGGCAACGTCAATGCCAACGGTGCAGAGCACGATATGCTTTGGAACGTGATGGCGATGAAATACGCTGAGTTCAACGGCGGCGCTGCCCCCACAAAGGAAAAGCCCATCCGCATTGCGGCGTGGATCATGTCGCATCCCCATCAGGACCATATGGTTGCCTTTGAGCAGATGCTGAGAAAATACGGTAGCTCCGGCAAGCTGAAAATGGAGTATATGATCGCCAACACCCCCGGGCCTAATTCCGCTTACCCTGTACGCGGAGAGGGCAACGCCTTGCCGCTTTCCCGCATCAAGTCCCTGCAAGCCCTGGTGGCGGGCGGCTTCCAATTTATCGAGGCGCGCACGGGCTACGTGTTCCATCTCGCCAATGTCAAGATCGAGGTGCTGGCATGCTGGGAGGATCTGAACCCCTGGGTCATCAACGACGGCAACGAAACCTGCGTTGTGTTGCGCTTTGAGGTTTCAAATCAGGATGCCCCCAATGCAAAGCCGATCACCCAGATCTGGACGGGTGATGCGCAGCGCTGGCAAAGCCGCTACATGTGTGCCATGTACGGCGATTACCTCAAGGCAGATATGGTTTCTATCGCTCACCACGGCAACATCGGCTGCGAGATCGATTTTTACGAAACCGTGCAGCCCACCACCATCTGGTGGCCGAACAACGCTGCTTCTGCTGCCAGCTATCTCAATCCCGATTGGGTAAGCGCCGGCTGGCAACGCGAGGTCGATATGTATTTTGCAAACGAGCTTGACTCGGTGCATTACATCTTTATGTCCGGTATCCAAACAGAAGGGGATAAGCACTACACCACGTTAAAATTCACGGTGAACGGCCCCGATTATGAGAATATTTACGATCTCAAAACCGGAGAAAAGCTCAGCTATACCGACATCAGCGCCGGTGCGCATAAGGGCATCAGCGACTGTATGAGAAAGTAATAAAAAAGCACCGCAGATTAGGCTGGTTCTCATAAGGATGTTTGTGTTTTGTAGGGGCGATTCACGAATCGCCCGCTGAAATGCGCAAAACAAAAACGGGCGATTCATGAATCGCCCCTACGGACACACATAAATTTCGGCAGAGAACTTGGTTTCTCTGCCGATTTGTGATATAATGGGGTTAGCAAAAAGCCTCCCTCCCGGAGGGAGCCTTAGGACGAGCAACCGTAGGGGGGGCATTGCCCAAAGCCTTTGTAATACAAAGGCGAAACTGGCGATAAAGCAAAACGATAAATATAATTTTGTGAGGCGAGATATGTTTGATATTACAGTAAACGATGTCTTGAACGTATATAAACAACTCAAAGATAGTTACCCTTTAGTTTTGACTA
>JAZNNA010000008.1:0-4606 GCA_045580065.1 Eubacteriales bacterium | reverse complement strand
CTGATCAGGGGCCGAAGCCCCGTCACCGTTCGACTTGAATGTGTTATGCACGCCGCCAGCGTTAATCCTGAGCCAGGATCAAACTCTCGAAATCATAGTATCTTAACCTCGGCGAAGAGGATAAAATCAATTTCGAGCTTGCTTCTGCTCTTTCTTTACTTTTTTTAGAGTTGTATTCTCTTTCAGAATTGTCGAGATGCTTGCACTTACATGCTTTATACTCATCTCTTACTGTTCAATTTTCAAAGACCATTTGCCGGCGCTTTTCGCGGCGACTTGCTTATTATACCACAATATTGAAGCTTTGTCAACAGGTTTTGCAAAACTTTTTTTGACTTTTGCAAAACTTTTTTGTGGCGTTGCCGAGTTGCGACAGCTTTAACATTTTATCACGATTTTTCCGGTTTGTCAAGGGGGGGTTTCAGAATTTTTCTTGCTTTTTGCATTTTTTACCGTGCTTTGGCGGCATTTTGCTGCGCAAAATAATAGAAAAACACAAAAAGAGGTAGTTTATGCTGACGATCTTACTGCGCACCCTGCTGGTATACGTGATCCTGATCGCCACCATGCGCCTGATGGGCAAGCGACAGCTGGGGGAGCTGGAGATCTCAGAGCTGATCACAACGCTGCTGATCTCTGAGATCGCTTCCCTGCCCATTGTGGAGCAAAACTTTCCGCTGATGTACGCGGTGATCCCGCTCGTAACGATCCTGACGCTTGAGGTGGTACTTTCGGTGATCCTGCTGAAATGCCCGCGGCTGAAGAACGTTGCCTCGACACGCCCGGATATTCTGATCCGACACGGAAGGGTGGACCAGCGGCAGATGCAGCGCAACCGCATCTCGATCGACGAGCTGATCAGCGAGGTAAGACAGGCAGGCTACGCCTCGCTTGAGGACGTGGACTATGCCATTATGGAGCAGAACGGGAAGATCACGGTGCTGCCCAAGCGCTCCGCGCAGCCCCCGAGTGCCGAGGAGCTTGGTGTCAAGGTGGCGGAAAGCGGCATTTTACACGTGCTGATCAGCGACGGGCGCATCAACCGCTATAACCTTCAATTATTAAATTTAGAGGAAGGGTGGCTGATGGAGCGCGTGCAAAAAAAGGGCTGGAAGATGAAGGAGATCTTTTTGCTGGGGTGCGACGACACGCTGCAGCTTTACTGGATCAAGAAGGAGATGACGCAATGAAAAGCTTTTTTGTTTCGCTGTGCTTTTTTGCACTGCTGATCACCGCGATCGTTTGCAACTGCGTGTTTGTAAAGGGCACGGTCGGGCAGATGCAGGAGCGACTGCAGGAGCTGCAGAAAAAAGAAAACGCCCTGCAGGGCGTTACTGAGCTGGAGGCGTTCTGGCAAGAGCGCGAGGGGGCGCTTGCCCTTTCGGTGTCTTACGACAAACTATGCGAGATGCGCACGCAGCTTACACAGCTGCATGTCGCCGCAGCCTACGGCGAGGCGGCCGAGCTGGAGCGCGCAAGGCTGCTTGCCTTGAACGTGCTGGAGCAGATCGGCCGCCCCGAGCAGCTTTCGCTGCGGGCGATATTTTAACAAGAAATTATTTTTGCGCGGGAAGCAGAGCGCGCATAGAGTTGAGAATGGCAAGCAGCATCACACCGACGTCGCCGAATACGGCGATCCAGAGATTGGCATAGCCAAGCGCGCCGAGCAAGAGGATAATTGCCTTTGCGGCAAGCGCAAAGGCAATATTCTGATGCACGATACGCATAGTGCGGCGCGCGATCGTGATCGCACGAGAGAGCTTGGAGAGATCGTCGTTCATCAAGACAACGTCTGCGGACTCGATCGCGGCATCCGAGCCGATGCCGCCCATTGCAACGCCGACGTCAGCACGGGCAAGCACGGGAGCATCGTTGATGCCATCGCCAACAAAGGCAACGCGGCGCCCCTGCACCAGCTGCTGCTCTACACACGCGACCTTTTCATCCGGCAGCAGCTCGGCGTGAAGCTCGCTGATACCAAGGATCGCCACCACCTCGTCGGCAACGGGATCCCGGTCACCCGTGAGCATCACGGTATGCTTTACACCGCAAGCACGAAGTGCCTCAAGCGCCGTTTTTGCATTGGGCTTTACGGTATCCTGCAGCAGGACGTAGCCAAGATATCCGGCGCGCTTTGCCACGAACACCACGCTCCCCACCGCGTCCACCTGCGGCACAGAGATGCCGTTTTCCTGCATCCAAGCAGCATTTCCGGCAAGATAGCAGGTGCCGTCAAGCACGCCGCGCACGCCCTTGCCTGCGCTTTCGTGCAGATCGGAAACGGGGGAAAGGTCCCCCTTGAAGGCAGCACAAATACCAAGGGCAAGGGGATGGTTGGAATACTGCTCCAGCGAGGCAGCGATCGCAAGCAAGCGCGCCTCGGGCAGCACGGGGCTTTCTATCAAGCCCACGCTAAAGCGCCCTGCGGTCAGCGTGCCTGTCTTATCAAAGGCAACGGTATCGACACGTGCCAGCTGCTCTAAATATCCAGCCCCCTTAACAAGCACACCCTGACGCGAGGCGGCACCAATACCCCCAAAAAAGGAGAGAGGCACCGAGATCACCAGGGCGCAGGGACAGGATACGACAAGGAACACAAGGGCGCGACGCACCCATTCGCCAAGAGGCTGGGAAAAAGCAAGAGGCGGCAGGAGTGCGAGCAACAACGCACATCCCACAACGGCGGGCGTGTAGTAACGCGAAAAACGCGTGATAAAGCCCTCAACTCTGGACTTTTTTTCTGCCGCGTGCTCGACAAGCTCCAGGATCCTGGCAACGGTGCTTTCGTGATAGCGGCTTTGCACGCGCACGGTGATCACGCCGCCCATATTGACGCCGCCGCTGTTGACGCGGTCGCCCACCTTACAAAAGACGGGCACGCTCTCGCCCGTAAGGGCAGCATTGTCGATGCTGCTTTCCCCCTGCAGCACCTCGCCGTCAAGGGGGATCTTTTCTCCCGCACGCACCACGATGCACTCGCCGACCTCTACCTCCTCGGGGGAAACGGTCAGCTCCCTCCCCTCGCGCAGCACAACGGCGAAGGGGGGGCGGATATCCATCAGCGCGGCAATAGAGCGGCGGCTTTTGCCGACCGCGATGCCCTGCAGCAGCTCGCCAAGCTGATAGAACAGCATTACGGCAATGCCTTCTGCATATTCGCCGATCAAAAAGGCGCCCACGGTGGCGATGCTCATCAAAAACTGCTCGTCAAACACTTTGCCGTGCAGAAGGTTGCGAAACGCCCCGAGCAGCACGTCGTAGCCGATGATCAGATAAGGCAAAAGAAAGGCGACAAGCCTTGGCCAAGTGGCATACGGCCCCTTAAAGGGCAGGACAAGGGCAAGGATCAAAAGTGCGGCAGAGATGCAAAGGCGGATCAGCACTGCCGTATCGAATTTCACCTCGCCGTGCAGCTTTTCTTCGCAATGGGCACAGCCGCAGTGATCGTGGTCGTGATGATGGTCATGCTCATTGCAGGAGCAATGGTCGTGATCATGGTGATGCTCTTGCTCGTGGCAGGAACAATGCTCATCGTGGCAATGCTTACTCATGCTGCTCGCCCTCCTTTTCCGTCAGATGCTCAAAGCCCATTGCGACCAGAGTGCGCACGTGATCGTCCGCAAGCGAATAAAACACCGTTTTACCCTGTCGGCGGCTGGCGACGAGGTTTGCCGCCTTCAGCTTTTTGAGCTGGTGCGAAATGGCGGATTGCTCCATACAGAGCAGCTCTGAGATGGCGCACACGCAAAGCTCCGATTCGAAAAGAGAAAACAGGATCTTTATGCGCGTGGTGTCACCGAAAAGCTTGAACAGATCGGCAAGATCGGAGAGCTGGTTATCGGTGGGCAGCTCTTCCCTGACCTGTTGCAGTATCAAATGGTGATCGTGCTTCATGGCTCTCTCCTTTGTATGAACGAGTATTCATATGTTTGTTCATTCATATTATAGCAAAGATCCGGTCGATTGTCAACAAGTCTGCAAAAAAAGATCCGCAGATTTAGGGTGCTCCCCTAAAGGACAGTTTTCAAAATACGGTATATCTCGAAAGGGATATGCCGTATTTTACTTTTGTGTCTACAAAAGCAGTGCTTCGTCTGTATTAACTAAAGGCTACAACAAAATTACGATTTTTTGCTATGCGGAAAGTCCGCACAAACCAAAGGCTCCCTTGTGTAAAGGGAGCTGTCGCGAAGCGACTGAGGGATTGTTTTTGTGTAAGTGTTGCTTTTTACAATCCCTCCGTCACGGCAAGCCGTGCCACCTTCCTTTACACAAAGGAGGCTATGGGAGTTGGACATTTACCGGTCGCTTCGTTGTGATGCTGTTATCATCCGACGCCCCTTTTAGGGGGCGGTCATAGCCGCTATAGGGCCTTGCAAATCACCGGGTTAAGCGATGGTATTGGCCGGCCCGCTTACGGCAGGGTGTCAAATGCGCAGACGGGGTTGTGGTCGGAGATGTAGAGGCCGTCGACGGGCTTGTCCTCGATGGCGAAGGAGGCGGCGGGGTCGCAGGGCAGATCGGTGAAGATATAGTCGATCTTTTACGCCTCGGTGGGGGACAGCCTACCGTAATCGTGGAAGGTGCCGCCAAGTGTCGCGGTGGC
>JAZNNA010000007.1:0-4694 GCA_045580065.1 Eubacteriales bacterium | reverse complement strand
TCGGCAAAGATCTTTTCCTGCGAGGAAACGATTTTTGTTTTCAGCATAAGAGTTCTCCTTTGCTTTTCCTATTTGATAATTTGATTATAGCACGCGCACACACGAAAGTCAAGCCAAAATAAAAAAGCAACCGCCAAGCGGTTGCTTTTTATCAATGCCATTCCCAGGGGCGGATCACAGAGGGCGCGATCTGCTCGGAGAGCGCGTGGATCCTGTCGCAAAGGGTGGCGGAAAGCGCCGGAGCATCCAGCAAGGACACACTTTCTTCAAGCTGCGATGGGGTATCGCACCCCAGCACAAGCGACGTGATGCCTGTGGCATTTTTCATATAGGACATTGCCAGCTGTGCCATACCGATCCCCTGCTCAGCCGCAAGAGCCTGCAGGGCCTGCAGCACAGGCTTTGCAGATCTGATCTTTTCGGGGAGCGTATCAGGATCCTTAAAGAATAACCCCTGCAGATAGACACTACGTACAAATACTGCAATTCCCTCTTTTTCAAGCAAGGCAAGCGTGCCGTTTTTGATCTCCTTGTTATCAAACATATTGGCGGGGATCTGGATGCAGTCAAAATCGCCGTCGGCAAGATATGGGATCAGATCGGATTTATCAGAAAAGGAAAGTCCGATGCCGCCGATCAACCCCTCGTTTTTCGCTCTTTTCAGCGCAAAAAGCAGCGGCTTACCGTACTCCAAAACGTATTTTTCGGTATGTAGCATCAGGATCGGGAGCTTTTGCAGCTGCAAGCGATCGCAGGAGCGCTGAATACGGGCAAGTACCGCCTTTTCCAGATCGGTGGTGCCCTCGTCAAGCTCCAGCTTTGTGATGATGGTTTTTTCTACGGGATTTTCCGCAAAAAACCGGCCAAGCGTTTCCTCGCTTTTGCCATAGCTGCCTGCCGTATCAAAGGAACGTACGCCAAGGCGGTGCGCGGTACTTAAAATATCGCAAGCCCCCCGATAATCCGGCATACCGTGCGTGTTATTGATGCCATACGGAATACCAAGCTGCACCGTGCCGAGCGTGAGCTTAGAAATGGGATAACCGTTATGCAATACGTGATCCATACCCACCTCTTACATCGCGCTGTAACCGCCGTCAAGCGGTAGGATCGCGCCCGTCATATACGCCGAGGCCTCGCCTGCAAGATAGACGATCAGACCCTTAAGATCCTCACCCCCTGCCATACGGCCCAGCATCGTTTTTTTATTATAACGCTCAACAAATACGGGATCCTGCCCGTCGTACAGGCCGCCAAGCTCTACACAATTGGCGCGCACGCCGTGCTTGCCGTAATGCCCCGCCAAAAATTTGGTGTAGTTGGTGATGCCGCCCTTGTGAAAGAAATAATCGCCAAGAGCGCCGTTTTTGTTCATCTCCGTTCCCTCGTAAAGGCTGTAATCCGGACCGAGAATACCCATATAAGAGCCGATATTGATGATAGAGCCACCGCCCGCACTTGCCATACGGTCGCCAAAGGCACGGGAGATGATAAACAGCCCCGTTGCATTGGCGCGCATGCTGCGCTCAAAATTCTCGGCGGTATCGGTATATCCCTTCATGCAGCGCAGCACCGCGTTGTTGACCAGAACGTCTACCTTGCCCTCTTTTTCATAGATCTCGTCACAAAGCGCAAGGATGCTTTGCTCGCTTTCAAGATCAAAGGAAAGCACGCGGATATCCAGCCCTGCCTCAAGGAGAGGCTGCAGCTTTTTTAAATTATTTTCGCGGTTGCGGGACGCCACGTACACGCGCGCACCGGCCTCAGCCAGTGCCGACACGATCTGATAGCCGTAAAGTCCTGCACCTCCGCTGACAACGGCAACCTTGCCCTTCAGCGAAAAAAGCTCTAATACGTTTGCCATGTCGTCACCTTACAGCTTGATCTTCACGACCGCTTTTTTCAGCGCAAAGCTCTTGCCATCGGCACACATGCCGGGGATGTGCGCATCCTCGGGATAAAGGATGCACAGCTCGTTTTCATGCACGGTGATCTTATCGAAATCACCGGAAAGCAGCAGATAATCCTTTTCAGCATCATAGGGCTTGACAACGCTCAGCGTATCGGTTACGGCAAAGCCGATGCAATCGGTGCCCTTGATGGCATACTGAATGTCAAGGTAGTCCTTATGTGCCTCAAACACCTTGGGTGTGCCGTCGGCAGCGGTATCAGAGGTCGTGACCTCCATCACGTTGCAGCGAAAGCCCTCGCCCTCGTAAGAGCCATTCGGGGTATCGGCGTTCAGGGTTTTGAGAAATTCGAAAGCGTTTTTGAAGTTAGGGTTTACTGCGATATACTTTTCGCTATCCTTGATATGAGTAAAGATCATAGTGAATTCTTCCTTTCCGGGCAGATTTGCTCCTTTTTCATTGTAGCATAAAGCGTGACGTTTGTAAATATCAAAAAAAGTCATTTTTACCGTGGCAATGACGGTTTTTAACAGAAAAAGGTGTGCCGAAGCACACCTTTTTCTTATGCTTTTTTAACGACCAGCGCGCACCAGCCGTTATCGTCACAACGGCGTGCCACAGTCAGATGATTTTCTTCCAGAGCCGCAATCACTTCCTCAGCGCGCTCGGTGATGATGCCGGATGCCAGCAAAATGGCATCGGGCTTCATATATCTGCCAACGTCGGGAGCCATACGGATGATGATGTCTGCCACGATATTGGCACAGATCAGATCGTAAGGGCCGTCGGAAAGATCCACACCCTTCAAAAGGTCGGAAACGTCGCAGGTAACGCACCCCTCGCCGCTATCCGCAATGTTTTCACGCGCAACGCGCACGGCAACGGGGTCGATATCGTAAGCACGGCAGCAGGTAGCACCAAGCTTTGCGGCACAAATGGCAAGAATGCCACTGCCGCAGCCCACATCCAGCACCTTCATGCCCGGGGTAACGCTTTCCTCCAGCAGCTCGATCACAAGGCGCGTGGTTTCGTGCGTGCCGGTACCAAAGGCCATGCCGGGATCCATCGTAACGATGATCTCGCCTTCCTTGGGCTCATAGCGCTCCCACTTGGGCACGATCACCATTTTCTTGCCGATATGCAAGGGCTTATAGTATGCCTTCCAGGAGTTTGCCCAGTCCTCTTCGTTAAGGCCGATGACCTCAAATTTTGCCTCGATCCCGGTGGCAGCAAGTCGCTCCTTGATAAAGGCCACCACGTCGGTAAAGGGGCGGTCAGCGGGCAGAAATACCGAAACGGATGCAATGGTCTTATCTGCATTCAGAATGCTTTCGTCGATCAGATCGCCATAGCAGGTCTTAAGGTCGATATCGCTATAATCCTCGATCATCAGGTTGTTATTGACCATGCTCATCACGGCAACAAGATCGTCAAGCTTGGAAAGCGCGACCGTTACCTTTAATTGTGTCCACTCAGTTGCTTGCATTTTATATTAATCCTCACCGTTCAAGTTCAATTTTTCAAAGATACGCTTGAAAAAACCGCTCTTTTTGCCGTAATTCCCCTCCTTGCACACACCTGCAAAGGCACGCACCTGCTTTTTCTGCTCGTCGGAGAGGTTGCGCGGGATCTCTACGTTGACACGGAAGATCAGATCACCGCGACGGTTACTGTTGCCCACGTAAGGAATACCCTGTCCGCGCACGCGGAATTCGGTGCCGGGCTGCGTTCCTTCGGGGATATTGTACTTCATTTTTTCTTTCAATGTGGGGATCTCTATCTCAGCACCAAGGATCGCATCGGTCACGGGGATCGGCACCTCGCAGAAGATGTCATATCCCTCGCGCTCGAAGATCGGATGGGGCTTAACGAGGATCTGGATGATCAGATCGCCTGCACCGCCGCCGTTCTTCCCTTCATTACCCTGACCGCGCAGCGCGATGCGCTCGCCGTCGTCAATACCGGAAGGAATAGAGACCTCAAGCTTTTTGTTGATGCGGATAAGGCCGGTACCACGACAGTTGGAGCAAGGGTTTTTGATGATCTTTCCCTCACCGCGACAGGCGTCACAGGTGGTTTCACTTTGGAACTGCATTCCGCCAAGACGCTGGATCACGCGCATGCGACCGGAGCCGCGGCATTTCGAGCAGGTCTCTGCGCTGCTCCCCTTTGCGGCACCCGAGCCGTTACAGTCAGGGCAGTGGCAAATGCGGTTATAGCTGATCTCACGCTTGACGCCAAACGCCGCCTCCTCAAAGGTAACGGAAATACGGGCACCGATATCGTCGCCGCGCATCGGGCCGTTCCGGCGTGCGCCGCCGCCAAAGCCCCCACCAAAGCCGCCGCCGAAAAAGCTGCTGAAGATATCTCCAAAATCACCAAAGCCGCCAAAGCCGGCACCGCCGGCGCCGCCGCCAGCCTCAAAGGCTGCGTGACCGAACTGGTCGTATTGCGCACGCTTTTCGCTATCCGAAAGCACGGCGTATGCTTCATTGACCTCTTTAAACTTCTGCTCCGCCTCTTTATCGCCGGGGTTCATATCGGGGTGGTACTTTTTTGCCAGCACGCGGTATGCCTTTTTGATGTCCGCATCCGACGCGCCCTTATCGACGCCAAAAGTCGGATCGTAGCCATGTCGTTCTGTGAGCCAAGGAGTTGACTCTCTACCTTGTCTTCCTAAGACCGCTTGGCCTCCGACTTGGTTCATATCGGGGTGGTACTTTTTTGCCAGCACGCGGTATGCCTTTTTGATGTCCGCATCCGACGCGCCCTTATCGACGCCAA
>JAZNNA010000006.1:0-3690 GCA_045580065.1 Eubacteriales bacterium | reverse complement strand
GAAGACGTTGCCGTGCCGTGCATTGCGGCTGGGCATGACGCAGTCAAAGAAGTCAACGCCTCTGTACACAGCCTCCAGAATGTTCACGGGGGTACCCACGCCCATCAGGTATCTTGGCTTGTCAACAGGCATATAAGGCTCCACCGTTTCGATGGTCTCGTACATCTCCTCTGCGCTTTCCCCAACGGCAAGACCGCCGATGGCATAGCCATCAAGATCCAGCTCGGCGATCTGCTTCATATGCTCGATGCGCAGATCCTCATAGGTGCCGCCCTGGTTGATACCAAACAGCATCTGATGCTTGTTGATGGTATCGGGCAGACTGTTCAGGCGCTGCATTTCCGCCTTGCAGCGCACAAGCCAGCGATAGGTGCGGGCGGTAGACTGCTTCACGTACTCGTAAGGTGCGGGGTTTTCGATGCACTCGTCAAACGCCATAGCGATGGTAGAGGCAAGATTGGATTGGATCTGCATACTCTCCTCAGGGCCCATAAAAATGCGTTTGCCGTCTATGTGCGAGGCAAATTTTACGCCTTCTTCGGTGATTTTACGCAGCGAGGAAAGCGAAAACACCTGAAATCCACCGCTATCCGTTAAAATCGGGCGCTTCCAGTTCATAAACTTGTGCAGGCCGCCCATATCGCGGATCAGGCCGTCGCCGGGGCGCACGTGCAGGTGGTAGGTATTAGAAAGCTCGACCTGGCAGTTGATCTGCTCAAGCTCTACAGTAGAAACACCGCCCTTGATGGCAGCGCAGGTGCCCACGTTCATAAAAACGGGGGTCTGGATATCGCCGTGAACGGTGTGCAGCACGCCGCGGCGTGCGCGGCCGTCCTTGCCCTTTAACTCAAAATTTGACATACTGATATTCCTTTCGGAGCCGAGAGAACAGCTCGACCCATTTAATTTCAACCGCGCTTGAACTGGCGGTCGATATGTGCGTGAGAAAGCGTCATTGCCACCGGTCTGCCGTGCGGACACACGGTGATATCCGGCAAGCGGAACAGCTTTTCACAAAGCTCCTTATTGTATTCGGGGGGATATTCTCTGCCCCCTTTGATGGCTGCCTTGCAGGCCCCCTGATACAACGCCTTTTCAAACAAAAGGTCGCGCGTGAGAGAGGCGCTCCCCCCCTCGCGCAGCTCGGTGGCAAGCGTTGCAAGCAGCTCACTTGCGGCGGCGGGAGAAAGTGCGGACGGGATCTCGTTTGCGCTGGCACCGTTTTCCGTCAGCACAAAGCCAAAGCCGATCGCCTCGATCTCCTCACGATAGCTCTCCAGCGTTTCGCGATCCTCGCGCACAAGCGCCACCTCAACGGGCAGCATCAGCATCTGAGAGGATTTTTCGCTTTCGGCAAGCTTGGCCTTCAGCTCCTCAAACAGCACCCGCTCGTGCGCGGCGTGCTTGTCGATCAGCAAAAGCTTATCTCCCTGCTCTACGATGATATAGCATAAAAAGGCTTCACCGATGATGCGCCACGGCAGGATCTCCTCCTCAGGGATCAGCTCGGTCTTTGGAAGGATCGGGGGCTTTGGAGAGGCCTCGATGATCTTTTTCTGCGCTTCAGAAAGTGGCAGGACCTCAGCGATCGGGATCGGACGGCGCGGTGCATCGCCACCAAAGCGATAGCCCGCAATTGGCGCCTTGGGCTCCTCTTTTTTCTGATACGGAGAGCCGGCAGCAGCCGAAGCCATGCTTTTATATGCAGAAATAGGGGCTGTATCAAAGCGCTTGATCTCCTCGCGCGGAGGCGGTGCCGCCTCGCTGCGCTTGGGCAGATAGCTTATTGTGGTCTGGCGCTTTTCCAGCGATTCGCGCTTTCCTTCCTCGATCGGAACAAAAGCATTTGCGGCATTTGTCACGGGCTTGGAAAGTGTCATATCCGGGCGTTGGCAGTTTGCCTCAAGCGCGGCGCGCACGGTGTAATACACACACTCAAACACGGGGCGCTCGTTAGAAAACTTGACCTCAAGCTTTGCGGGATGCACGTTGACGTCCACCGCAGCGGGGGCAATGCCGATATTCAGCACACAGCATGGGAACTTATCCGGTGCGATAAAGGAGGTGTATGCCTGCTCCAGCGCAGCGGCTGCCGTGCGACAGTTGATATATCTGCCGTTGATGAAAAAGTTTTGATAATTGCGCTTGGGGCGCGCGTTGTCGGGGCGGCCGATATAGCCGTCTACGCGGATGGCATCCCCTTCTACGCTTTGCACCTTGATCATGCGCTTGACAAAATCCCTGCCGAACACGGCGTACATTGCGCTTTCCAGCGCGCCGTCACCTGCGGTATCCAGGCGCATATTTCCGTCGGTGATCAGCCGGATGGCGATGTCGGGACGGGAAAGCGCGATTTTTTCTACGTAAGTGCTGACCGCAGCGGTTTCGGCCGCATCCTTTTTGAGAAATTTGCGGCGTGCTGGCACGTTGCCAAACAGATTTTCAACGATGACAGTGGTGCCGATGGGCGCGCCCTGCTCGGTGATATCCTTGACCTCGCCCGCCTCAGAGCGAAGCAGCGTGCCGTAAGCGGCATCCTTGGTGCGCGTTAAAATACGCAGCGTAGAAACCGCCGCAATGGCAGCAAGCGCCTCACCGCGAAAGCCGAGGGTGAGGATGCCGTCAAGATCGTCGGCCTCCTTGATCTTACTGGTGGCGTGACGGCGGATCGCAACGGGAAGATCCTCGGCATCGATGCCACAGCCGTCGTCTGCCACGCGCATAAAGGTAACGCCGCCATTTTGAATTTCAACGGTGATGTGCTTTGCCCCTGCATCGATGGCGTTTTCCATCAGCTCCTTGATCACGGAAGCGGGGCGGTCCACCACCTCACCTGCCGCGATCAGATTGGCAACGGCAAAGGAAAGTACGTTAATATTTCCCATATTCTCTCCTTACTGCAAGCGCTTTTTGAGATCAAACAAAAAGCTCATTGCCTCGTAGGGGGAAAGCGTGTTCAGATCCACACCCTTCAGCGCTTCAATCACCTGATCATTGATGCAATCCTCAAAGGTGATCACACTATCGTCCTTCTTTTCCTGCTTGGGGGCGGTGGGCGTTTGCAGGGCGCGCGCAGTGCTTTCCACCTCGGAAAGGACCTCCTTGGCGCGCTTGATCACCTCGTTGGGCAACCCCGCCAGCTTTGCCACCTCAATGCCATAGCTATCATCGGTGGAGCCGCGCACGATCTTGCGCAGGAAGGTGATGCCGTCGCCGCGCTTTTTGGCGGCAATGTTATAGTTGACAACACCGGGCAGCTCGGCTTCCAGCGTGGTCAGCTCGTGATAATGCGTTGCAAACAGCGTTTTAGCGCCGATCTTACGGCTGTTGGTATACTCCACGATGGCGCGCGCAATGCTCATACCGTCAAAGGTGCTGGTTCCCCTTCCCACCTCGTCGTAAATGATCAGCGAGCGGCGCGTGGCGTTGCGCAGAATGTAGGCGACCTCGTTCATTTCCAGCATAAAGGTGGATTGACCGGATGCCAGATCGTCGGAAGCACCCACACGGGTGAACAGCTTGTCGATCACGCCGATGCGCGCCTCGGCAGCCGGTACGAAGGAGCCGATCTGTGCCATCAGCACGATCAACGCCACCTGGCGCATATAAGTGGATTTACCCGCCATATTGGGGCCGGTGATCAGCATCGTGCGGTTTGCGCCGGTATCCAGCAGCGCATCATTGGGCACA
>JAZNNA010000005.1:0-21849 GCA_045580065.1 Eubacteriales bacterium | reverse complement strand
CGTGAAGGGGGATAAATCGGCGGGGGTGATCAAAAACGGGGACACGTGCATAGAAACCGGGCGCAAAAAGGTGGGAGCATTTCTTGGTGACCATGCCGAGATCGGCTGCGGCTGTGTGCTGAACCCCGGCACCGTGGTGGGCAAGGACACGCAGGTCTATCCCCTTTGTGCGGTGCGCGGCGTGCTGCCTGCAAACGCCATTTGCAAGGATAAGAACACGGTTGTGGAGAAGGAATAACCGAAAAGCCCCCCGCTGCAAGCGAGGGGCTTTTTTGGATTATTTTTTAATTCCCTGTTGCGTTTTTTTGCTTTTTGTGGTATACTGTTAACGTTGCCAAGAAAAACCAAATACGCCTGCATAGTTAAATGGATATAACAAGCCCCTCCTAAGGGTTAGTTGTGGGTTCGATTCCCGCTGCGGGTGCCATAGAAAAAAGCTCACCCTTGCGGTGGGCTTTTTTTCTATGGTGCTTGTAGTGTCGGATCGAATACACCTCCGTGCGCATAGCGTGCGGATCGGGTTCGCAACATTGGCGCGCCGCTTCCGCGTCGGAAGCCTTGCAGGGCGCGACAAATTCCCGCTGCGGGTGCCATAGGAAAAAGCTCACCCTTGTGGTGGGCTTTTTTTCTATGGTGCTTGTAGTGTCGGGTCGAATACACGTTTTGCGCGCAGATGCGCAAAACCGGGTTCGCATCTTCGGCGCAGAGCGCGTCAAGCTTGCTTGTAAGCGGCAAGCCGAAAGATATTCGCCCTTGGCGAACTTCCCACTGCGGGTGCCATATTGCAACAAAAAGACGCCGGCTGTGCGCCGGCGGCTTTTTGCTTTAGCTTTTCAAAAATTGGTCGCGGATCGCGGCGAAGTCGGCTACGATACCGTAGTCGGCGTACTCAAAGATCGGGGCGTTGCGGTCGGGATTGACGGCAATGACCGTACCCGAGCGCTGCATACCAACGATATGATGCACGGCACCCGAGATACCAATGGCGAGATATAGCGGGGGGCTGACGGTGTTCCCCGTGAGACCCACCTGCATTTCGTAACGGGCGTAGCCGTTATCCACCAGACGTCGGCTGGCGCAAAGGCGCGCACCAAGCAAGTCGGCAAGAGATCTGACAGCATCCAGCTCGTCCTTCACGCCGTAGCCTGCCGCGATGATGATATCGTTTTTTGCATCCTGCTCGGTCCGCATCGTCGCCATAGCGGGCACGGTCAGGCTTTTGACCTTGGCGATCACGCTCCCCGAAAGGGCGGGACGATACATCATCAGCACGCCATCCTCGCAGGAAAGGGCGGTGCAATCGGCGCAAAGGCCCAGCGAGAGCTTGGCGGCAACCAGCGCTGCAAGGCGCTTGGATGCGGCATCACACCCCCATAAAACCGCAGACGGTGCAAGTTTTTCTATCTGCGCGGTAATCTCCTCCACATTGGAAAGAGGGATCTCGGTGACGTTGTCGCTGACCGCCTCAGCAAAGGCGCGAGGTGCCTTGCCAACAATGCAAACACGATCAAGGCGCTGATTGCTTTTTGCAAGTGTTTCTGCCTTTTTCTTGCCCCGTTGCAGGGCTTTTTGCATCACCGCTGCCAGGTCATCCGGCGAAATAAAGCTGCACTCGCGCTTTCCCGATCTGTTTTCAAAGCTTTCCACCACTCTGGTGGGAGAGCCGACAAGGCCGCAGCGGCTCACGTCGGCGCCAACGTCGGCGGCGGAGAGCATCTCCACCTCGCAGGGCCTGGAGCGCAGGCGCGGAAAACGCAGCACGTGTATGCGTTCTGCACAAAGCAGCGCGGGCAAGGCACAACGCACCTCCCCCTCGCTTCTGGTATGACAGCGGATCTCGCCCCCCTTCACCTCGCCGATCTCCATCACGTTTGTGGCAAGCGAGAGCCCGGCCAATTGCGAGAGCATCGCGCCCGTTTGCGCGGTATCGCCGATCATGGTCTGTCTGCCGCAAAGCACAAGGTCGGGTGAAAGGCGCCTTAGCGCGCAGGAGAGCGCGTAGGCGGTTGCCAGCGTATCGGCACCCGCAAAGGCGTTGTCGCAAAGCAGCACGGCGCGCCTTGCGCCAAGGCGGGAAAGCCGCTCTAAAAACTCGCGTGCAGAGGGCGGCGCCATGGAAAGCAGCGTGACCTCCGCATCCTCAAAGCGCAGGGCTGCCTCGTACGCGGAGGCATCGAACGGACTGATCTCGCCGTCAAGTCCCTGGCGCACGCAAACAACGATCCTCATGCGATCTCCTCGCGCGGCACGCCGCCAAGGATCACATTTTGCACCGTGAGGTCGCTATCAAGTAGCACGAGGTCGGCATCCTTTCCCACCTCGATGCTTCCCTTTTGCTGCTGTACGCCCATACACGTTGCAGGGGCAAGCGAGAGCAGCACAGAGGCGGTAGGCAAGTCAATACCGTATTTTAAGACAAGCACGCGCAGGCAGCGGTCCATCGTGGCGATGCTGCCGGCAAAAAAGCTGCGGTCGGGCAGCTTTGCAACGCCATCCTCAACGATCACGTCACGCCCGGCCGTAAGGCTACCGAGCTTGCCTGTTTTTTGCGTTGTGCCGGAAAGGCGGGTGCCGTCGGTGATGACACAGACCTTTTGCGCGCCCTTGATCTTCAGGGCAAGCAGCACGTCCTCACGCGGAATGTGGCAGCCGTCGCCGATCAGCTCAACGCTGACGGCATCGTCAAGATAGGTCGCCTCCACCACGCCGGCGTACACCGTTTGCTCGCGCTTGCGGTGCATGCTGCAGGCATTGTAAAAGTGCGTGACGTGTGAAAAGCCTGCGGCATAGCCACGGGCACACTCCTCGGCGGTGGCATCAGTATGTCCCACGGCCGCCAGCACGCCGCGCTGCTTCAGGAAAGCGGCAAATTCAGGGGCGCCCTCAAGCTCGGGAGCGGCATCCCAGCGCAGGATCGCGCCCTCTCCAACGGCAAGCAAGCGCTGTGCCTCGTCAAGATCGGGCAAGCGCAGAACGTCTGTTGGCTGTGCGCCGCTGCTGCTTTTGCCCGCCCCCGCAAAGTAGGGGCCCTCCAGATGCACGCCGGGCGCGCATTTGGCAAGCGGGCTTTGCTTACAAAAGGCGTGATAGGCACGCAGAAAAGCGGCGATATCCGCCTCAGTCGCGCTCATTGCCGTGGGATACAGCAGCGTGGTGCCGTGTGCAAGGTGGGTGGCGGTGGCAAGCGCAAACGCCTCGGGCGTGGCATCCATAAAATCGGCACCGCCGCCACCGTGGACGTGAAGATCCACAAAGCCCGCCATCAGGTAATTCCCCTTGGCATCCAGCACGCGGTCAGCCTTGCCCTTATAGCCGATCGCGGTGATCTTGCCATCGGCGAGAAGCAGATCCGTCTGCTCGCAGACGCCATCCGGCAGCACGGCACGGGCATTTTGGATAAGTAGCGTACTCATTTGTTATAAACGCGGATCTCTGCAACGGGGCAAGCGGTTGCCACGGCAGCGGCGTAGATCTTGGCATCGGGATGCGTACGGAACAGCGAGCAGGGCACGGATGCTGTGATCTCACCGTGCAGTATCTTGCGCAGTGCAGCGGCATTCCAATCGCGAGGCATGCACATACGCACCTTTTTGGCCATAAACATTTCCTTCATGCCAACGGTGATGCA
Organism: Eubacteriales bacterium; assembly: GCA_045580065.1. GTDB lineage: Bacteria > Bacillota > Clostridia > Oscillospirales > CAG-272 > Firm-07. Next base: position 18,221 of record JAZNNA010000005.1, on the reverse strand, counting down.
GTTTTCGGGAATCGCCTCGATATTGGCACCGCAGTTCATAAACGCATTGATGGTGCGTGTTTCTCTGGTGATCTTGAGCGCGCGTGTGGGGCGGTTACGGAACTCGTCGGGGGTAACGACCTCGCCCGGCTCGGGCGGCTCGTTAAAGGCATAGTGGCCGTTGATGCCAACGCCGCCGAATACCATATCCAGCTTGCCGTACTTTTCGATGATCTCAAGCACTCTGCCCTCGTTGCCCGGCTCGGGGAAAATACGGTTTTCGGGCAGGACGTTCAGCTCGTCATCGACCTTGGAATAAAAGGTGCGGTCCATACCACCGCGGAAGGAAAGCGGATGGTCGTAATCGATATAGGTAAGATCGTCCTTGAGATACTCGTCCATATTGATGAACACACAGTTTTTCAGGCTGATGCGGTTTTTGTTGACGAGGTATGCGATGCGCGCATAAGGGCCGAGCGGGCCATAGGGCACGACCATAACGGTGGGCTCGCCCTTTTTGTTGTTTTCCTCGATCACCTCAAGCACCTCAAGTGCGACCTTCCAGTACATATCCACCTCATGCTCGCAAACGTCAAGGGCGATGGTGGTTCCCTCTCCCAGCTTTTCGGGGGGGATGCGGTTGATATCCTTTTCCATTTTGAGTTCTCCTTTTCCTTTTTATTTTTCGTGATAAATGGGGGCAAGTGCATCTGTGATGCGCTTGTAGTGGGTAAAGATACGGGCATATTCTGCCGTATGCGCAGCATCGGGATGCACCGTGCAGCGCTTGCGGATGCATTTTTGCACCGCCTCAAGCGGGGTTTTGAAGATACCGACGGCAACGCCCGCCAGCATAGCGGCACCGAGTGAGGAGTCGCTGCTTTCGGTAATATCCAACGAAAGCCCCAGCACGTCTGCCGTGATCTTAGCCCAAAGCGGGCTTTTGGCGCCGCCGCCGATCAGCGTGGCGCGCGCACCGTGCGGAATATGCAGCGCATCAAGATAGCGCTTGCTATCCAGAAGCGAAAGCGCAACGCCCTCCAGCACCGCCCTTGTAAAGTGTGCTTTGGTGTGCGTGGAACGGATACCGGTAAAGCTGCCTGCAAGCATCGGATCGGCATACGGGGTCAGCTCGCCGTTGATATACGGATGAAAGATCAACCCCTCGGCGCCCGGGGGCACGGCTGCCGCGCCCTCGTCCAAGGCGGCATAATCGCCGCCGAAGGTATCGCGGTAAAAGCGGAAGGCGGATGCCGCCGCCTTGGTGGCGGTGCCGGGATACCACAGCCCCTTGACCACGTGAGAGTAGTTGACAAGGTGGCGATCCGGCACGGGGGCGTCGGTGATCACGCAAATTCTGCCTGCCGTGGCAAGCTTTACCGTCATATCTCCCTTTTGCACGGCGCCCGAGGCAAAGATCTCCAGGGCCGTATCGGTGGTGCCGCAGATCACGGGTGTGCCCTTGGCAAGCCCGGTCGCGGCGGCGGCAGCCTCGCTCACCTCACCCACCACGTCGGTGGGGTCGCAAAGGGGCGGAAGCATATCGGTGCCAATGCCGCAAAGCGCGCAAAGCGACGCATCCCATTGCATGCTGCGGCAATCAAAGAGCATACTGCCCTGCGCCTCGATACGGTCGGTGCAATAGCGCCCCGTCAGGAAATAGCGGATATAGTCCTTTTCAAAAAAGATATAGCGGATGCGCGCAAAGATCTGCGGCTCGTTGCGCCTGAGCCAAAGCAGCTGCGGCAGTGTCCAGATGGTATCCGGCTTATGGAAGCTTTTTTCCAGGATCTCATCGCCGTGCGCGGCAAGCAGCTCCTCTGCCTCCAGCCGGCTGCGACTATCCGTCCAATGGATCGCGGGGCGCAGCGGACGGAATGCCTCGTCGCACGCGAGCCACGTATGTGTGGCGGAATCCACCGCCACTGCCGCGATATCCGCAGGGGCAATGCCGGATTTTTTCAGGACCGCCCTGCTGTTTTCGCACAGGGCGGCGATCCAGGCCTCGGCAGATTGCTCGCAAGCGCCCGCAAAGGGGTGCAGGGTGGGATATTCCACCGTGTGCGTGGCAAGGATCTGCCCCGCATCGCTCAGCAGCGTTGCCTTGGAGGCACCGCCGCCGAAATCAATTCCCAATAAGTATTTCATATGCTACCTTCTGTGTTTTTTCAAAAAAGCCCTGCGGCAATTTCTGCAGATGCGCAGAATTCCACGCTTTTGTGCGTGCGCAAAAGGCTGGCGGGGATCGCCGCCGTGACCGTGTCAAACAGCACGTGCTTGACAATGCCGTGCTGCCAGGGGCGGTTGAGGGCGATATACACGCGCTTTGCGTCAAGGATCTGCTTCATACCAACGGTGATGCACCACTCGGGCATACCGCGCAGATCGCCGCGCTGATAGCCGTAGGCGTTGATGGTTTTCGTTTCGCGTGAGATGGGCAGCACGCGCGTGGGGAGAGCTGCAAACTCCTCCGCACTCATCATTTGATCCGGCTCGGGCGGCTCGTTGAACGCGATGTGGCCGTTGATGCCAAGCCCACCGACGCAAAGATCCACGCCGCCAAGCTCCTCGATCATACGGTCGTATTCCGCCTCCTTGCCCGGCTCCGGGAAATGGCGCTGCGATGCGGGCATCACCAGCGCGGGATCCACCAGCGCATAGAACTCGTGCTCCATACGGTAATGAAAGCTGATGGGATCACTGTGGGGCACCTCCCTTGTGGGGGTGAGCAGATACTCGTCCATATTAAAGAAATGCACGTTGTGCAGCGGCACGCGCAGCTGATTGACAAGCCTTGCAAGAATGGGATACTGCTGGGTGGGGCCAACGGGAACGATCATCACCGTTTTTTTGCCCGCGGCGTTGTTTTTCATGATCTCATCAAGCATGACAAGCGCCATATCGAAGTATACGTCCCACTCGCCCTCAACGGTCTTGAAGCGGATATTTTCGATCTTGGTCTCCATTTTGCTTCTCCTTACTTGATCCAATCGTGCAAGGGATCGTTGGAGCGGTTAAAGCCCTGATAATCCCCTGCCATCAGCCACAGGAAATAGGTCTTGTAGCCGGGGGTGGATACAGTGGAGTGATAGCCGCGCGGAAATTCGACAAGCTCGTCGTTTTTCACACGGTACGCCTCGTCGATCTCGCCGTCAGAGGTATACAGGCATTGCACGGCAAAGCCCTGCTCCGGCTCGAACAAAAAGTAATAGATCTCCTCTGCGATGCACTCCTTCGGCATGTTGTTTTCGTCGTGCTTATGGGGCGGAAAGCCTGCCCAGTTGCCCTCGGTGGTATAGGCCTCGCCGACGGTGAGGATCTTTGCATTGGAATTGCCGTCGATGATAAAGCTGGTTTCTCTCTCAAAGGGCACGCGACCGAGGAGCTTTAACGCAACGCGATCCTCGCGCAGCACCTGCGGCTGCGTTGCCTCGGCGATGGGGGTGGCGCAAACGGCGATCTTGAGGTGGTCAAGTGCCTTGACCGTCAGCTGCATATCGCGAGGCATATAAAAGCTTTCCGCACGGCGGTTTTCAAAAACGGAGCTTCTGTTTCCGATATTTTCAAATTTTCCGCCCTCGTACAAAACGTCACAATGCCCGAACAAAAGGATAAACGCGGTTTCCTTATCCTCGGTATTGTACTCCACCGTTTCGCCGGCCTCCAGCTCGATGATGCCGAACTCCAGCTTTTTGAGGGAGCATTCACCGATCTTGCAGATCGGCGTGTAGCCCTTTGCTTTTTCATATTTTTTCTTGAAATTCATAATCGCTCTCCAGTTCTTTTTGTAGTTCAATCCTCAAGCGGATCGTATTCCACGCCCTGCGTCATGCGGCAGAACTCCCTCAGATACTCGGTAAAATCGCCGTAGATCTCGCTGACGTGGTGGATATAAGGCCCTTCTATCAATTTGCGCTCCAGCCTTGGGAGATCCTTAAATTCGGCCCACAGATAGGTGCCGAAGGTCTCCGGCCCCTCGCAGGTACGCAGCGTGCCCCCAAGCAGATAATATCTGCCGCGCTCTGCCTGAAAGCGCGCAAGCGTATACACGCCGTCGCGCGCCCGCAAATTCGGCTTTGCATCGATCAGGCGCGGTCTTGTGCCCTCTGCCGCACAGGATGCGGGAAAGGGGCCGCAATGCCAAAGAAGCTCGGCATTCTCGTTGTCGGGGTGACGCGCGGTAAACTCGCCCTGCAGCGGCTTTCCCTTGCCGCGTGTGGCCGAGAGCAGCAGCGCGTTTGTGATCGACATAAAGATATCTCCCTCACAGGTGACAAAGATCCCCTTCTCTGCCGCAAGGCTCATCGCAAGGCAGGGGGGAACGCCAATGCCGCCGGCAAACCCCGACCAGCAGTCGGTGCCGATGATATTCGTATCGTGCGCAGCTGCCATCCGCTCGAAAAAGGTAACGGTGGCAAGCAGGCGCAGGAGCTTATCGTCGTCCGTGTCTCCCACGTCAAAGCCTTGCTTTAAGGCGGGCAGCTGCTTTTGCAGCAGCGCGCGCTCGTTTTCATAGATCCCCTTCAGCTCATTCATCGCCTCAACAAGATTGACGGTGATCACATCAATGCCAAAGCGCTCGCAAAGCTCAAGCTCGTTATACATGATAGATTTGAAGGGGCGCAGACGCGCACCAAGGGAAAGGATCTTCAGCCTTTTGAAGTTGTTGATCATGCAGGCAACGCCGAGAAAGCGGCGCAGTCCGCGGTCAAAGGCAGGGGCGGTGATATCGCAATTTTCAATATAGGAAAAGCTGACACCGTTGCGCTTTAACCCCTTGCTGATGGCAAAAAGGCCGCATTGTGTGTCGGTATATCGCTTTCCGTTTTCAAAATGGCGATCACGCGGCCCCCACAAAAGCGTTGGGAGCGAAAGCGCACTTGCAACCTCCGCCGCCACGCGCTCCTCACCGAAATTGCAATTCACGATGAAAAGCGCATTGATCTGCTCGCGTTTAAAATGCTCGATCACGCGCGGGCAGTCCTCGGGCAGGCGCAAAAGCCCCTCCTCGTTTAAAAACTCGATATCCACAAATTCGGTGTCTGCATCCGCGTAGTGCTCGCGCAGATAGCGCAGGGTCACTTCCTTATTTTCGATCGCATAATCGCTTTGGAACATGCCGATGCGCTTGGGCGGCTCCTTGATCAGGCGCCGTATGCTAAGCACGCCGACCTTCAGTTTATAATTCAGCATAACCTACCCCTTTTAAAAACATTTTTAAAGCACAAAGCCGTTTTGCTGCAAATAAGCGTTTACGGTGTCAAGATCCGGCACACTTTCTCTTGCCCCAAGGCCCATGCATTTGATGGCGGACACGGCGCTGGAGAAATGCGCGCATTTTTCAAAGGAATATCCCTTTGCTACGGCAAAGGCGAACGCGCCGTGAAACACGTCACCCGCGCCGTTGGAGTCCTTGACCTCGGCGGGGTATGCGGGATAGCGCACCACCTGCTTGCCATCATAGACAAGCCCGCCGTGCTTGCCCTGCGTGATCACCACCACGCGCGGCGCATAGGTATCAAACAGCCGCTTGGCAGCCGCCTCGGCGCTGCTCTCCCCCGTATGCCCGAGAGCAAACTCCTCGGAAGGGATCATGATATCAGTGAGCGCAAGCAAGCGCTCGACACCCGGGTAAAGGCCGCCGCAGTCATACAGCACGGCGGTGCCGCTCTCGCGTGCGAGGGTGGCCGCCTCAACGGCGGCATCCAGGTCGTTGCCGTCCACCATCAAAAGCGCTGCCCCTGCGATGGCGCTGCGCGCCTTTTCCGAGAGCGCAAGGGGTGGAAGATCGCCTTTGTCAAACACACACGTGCGGCTGGTGCTTTCCTCAGACAGCCAGATGACGGAGCTGAAGGAGCGATAACCGGAAAGCACGGTGATAAGGTCTGTGCAGACCCCGTATTTTTCAAAATCCGAGCGCAGGAACGCGCCTGCCGCATCGGCGGAAAGATTGCCGATAAACGCCGTTTCGGCACCCAGCCTTGCGGCGGCGACAAGCCCGGTCGCGGCAGGGCCGCCCCCCGCCATCTTGCTGGCGGTGGCACGCAGCTTGCTATCCTCGCGCGGGTAATGCGGCACGCGCATCAGCGTATCGGCAACGCAGGCACCGATCGCAACGATCTTTTCTGCCATCACGCCTTACCGTCCGCTTCTACAAGCTTGATCTTTTCAACAGCAAGCGCCTTGACAGCGGCGACCGCCCGCTTCATAAACAGGTCAACGGCAATGCTGCGCCCCGGATCCTCCAGCGCGGCCTTGGTGCCGTCTGCAAAGGCACAGCACACGTCGGTGCCGATATTCATCTTACGGATGCCTGCGGCGATCGCAGCCTTGACCTCAGCATCCGGAATGCCGGAGCCACCGTGAAGCACCAGCGGCGTGCCGCCCGTTGCCTCGCGGATCGCGCGGATACGCGCAATGTCGATCTTGGGCGGCTTTTTGTAATGCCCGTGCGCGTTGCCCACAAGCACGGCAAGGCAGCAAACGCCGGTGCGACGGACAAACTCCCCTGCCTCGGCGGGGTTGGTAAACTCATCCATCTGCGCATCGTTTACGCTGCCGATATGTCCGATCTCACCCTCAACGCCAATGCCGAGGGGGGCGCAAAGCTCAACGACCTCGCGCGTCAGGCGCACGTTGTCCTCAAAGCTCTCGGTCGAGGCATCACGCATGATGCCGGTCGCGCCCCAGTAAAGGGAGCGGCTGACCTCGGAAATACCTGCGCCGTGGTCAAGATGGAAGCAGACGGGCACGCTTGCGCGGCGCGCCGCCGCCACAACGGCGGGAGCCACGTAAAAGCCGACCTGCTCGTTGATCAGGCGGGGGTAGATCTGAAGGATGACGGGGGCGCGCTGCTCCTCGGCAGCCTCGATCACGCCCATCACGGTTTCGATATTATACACGTTAAAGGCGGGGATGCAGAAATTGCCCTTTTCCGCCATTGCAATGATTTCCTGAAGCTTTACTAACATAGTTATTCTCCCAAGATCAGATCTTCAAGCGAGAGCACCTCGACCTCGCTCTGTGCCACGCTTTTCAGCGCGACGTACTCGGAAACGCAGGCGGTCACCACGGTGTGCTCGCCAATGGACGTTACGTTGGAAAGGCGACGTGCCGCAACGCTTTTCATCACGTCGGGCATATACTGCGCCATCAGGATATTGCCTGCCCACACGGTTTCAGCGCGGTTCAGGTGCAGCTCGTGCAGGGTGGCGAATGCCGCGATCACGGCACGTGCCTCGTCGGTTTCCTCCAGATCGCGCGAGAGCTGGTAGGGGTCCTGATACACAACGGTCTTATCGCTCTTTTTGCCGGCAAGCTTGCCCTCTCCCACAAGGGCGGCAAGCTGCGCCGTGTAGGTCACGATGGTGGCGGCACACTCTACACCGTATTCCTTATAGGTCCTCATGATCACCTTGGCATCGGCGGGATCGTAAACGATCACCCTTTCAAACCGGTTCAACGCCTTGGCGTTTGCAAGCATCTGCTGCTTGGTCTCATCGGCCGCGCCGATCAGAAAATCCAGCTGCGCGCCGCTTTGCGGCTCGTCTGCAAGAACGGTGAAATCAAGCCCTGTCTGCTCCAGCACGCGGATCGCCTTTACCGCCTGCTCACACGCCATATATCTGGCATCCGTGCCAAGGTACAGCAGCGTATCCGTCTTTTTTTCGTGCTGCGCGATCTTTTCACTAAGCGCGGCGCAAAGCGCGGTCTTGCCGTAGGCGTTGCCCTGCTCAAGGCAGTGATCCACCATCGTATTGATATACGCGGGGAGCTTATCCTCAAGCGCTGCCTGCAATCTTGCTTCCTTTGTAAACATAACGGGATCCCAGCCCGTCACGCAGTCGTGCACGCAGGCGCCGCAGGTGGCGCACTCGTAAATATTATCCACGATCTCCTCAAGGCCGATCGCGCCGCGGTTTACAAGCGAGATACCAAGCGCTCTCGCTCTTGCGGTGCTTCTCTCGTGTCCCGTTGCATTGCCGATGGGGCAGATGTGATGACACATCCAGCAAAAGCGGCAGGAGTCTACGTGTGCCTTACATTTATCCGACATATTCATTGCTGCTCTCCTCCTTAAAGTCCCAGCTTGAAGGGGTTCATGATCCCGTTGGGGTCAAGCTGCTTTTTCAGCCCCTCAAACACCTGCATGGCAGGGCCGTATTGCTCCTTCATCAGGCGGCCGAGCTTGATGCCGACGCCGTGATGGTCGTTGACCACGCCGCCGTGTGCCAGCGCGGCACGCACGCCGCAGGTCCAGATCTGCTGATGCAGGCGCAGTGCCTCGACGGGGTCCTTGGGCACGTCCTTGCCCTCAACGATAAAGCGGTCGTACAGCATAGCGCCCCACTCGTACCAATGCGAGAAGTGCGCGATAAACTTGGCCTGCGGGAAATTGCTCTCGATGGCGTTTTTCATTGCCCAATAGATCTCCTCGATCTTATCGTAGGGAGCGATGGTATCCATCGTGCCGAACATCTGCGGAATATCCATCATATGGCCGGGATAGAAGAAGGTGATCTTTTCCTTCCACCATTTCTCGCCGTACTCCGAGCCAAGGTCCTCGGCACCGTATTTGGCAAAGGTGGAAAGCAGCAGCTTTTCCTCTACCTCAACAAGCTCACGGCAGCCCTCGATCGCCACGTTCATAAACGCGCCCTTGCGCGCAACGCCAACGATCTTTTTGATCAGGGATGCGGTTTCCGCCTCGTCGTACAAGCGCATAACGGACGGCTTGAACTTTTGCAAAAGCTCGCGGCTGGCCTCAAACGCGCCATGCATATCCTGGAACAAAAAGCCCCTGAAGCGGCGCTCCTCGGGCATATCGTAGATACGCATCTGCGCCTTGGTGATGATGCCGAGCGTTCCCTCAGAGCCGATGAAGATCTGGTTGAGATCGGGACCTGCGGCGTGCTTGGGGGCGGGGCTTGTTTCGATGATGTCGCCGTTGGGCAGCACCACCTCCATCTTCAGCACCATATCGTCGATCTTGCCGTATTTGGTGGAGCAAACGCCGATGCCGCGATGGGCAAGAAAGCCGCCGACGGTGGAGCAGGTGAGCGAGGAGGGATAGTGCATGGTCGCCTTGCCGACCTCGTTTGCCGCCCACTCGATATGCTTATAGATGGCACCCGTGCCACACTCGATGTACATACCCTTTGTATTGACGTCGTAGATCTTATTCATGCGCTTGGTATCCAGAAGGATGCCGCCGCAGACCGGAATGGCACCGCCCTGCGTGCCGCCGCCCGCACCCCAGGTGGTGACGGGAAGCTTATAGTAGTTGGCGATCTTTACCACCTTGGACACCTCGGTGGCATCCTTGGGGCAAACGATAAAGTCTGCCTCCGGCATACGGCAGCCGCGGTCTGCCCACATGCGGGAAAGCCAATAGTAATCCACGCTGTGCGTTACCTTGTCGATCTGTCTTACCGAGCAGTTTTCGGTGCCGACGGCATCCTCAAGCTCGGTCAGGATCATTGAAAACAGGAATTCGTTCATTTTGATCTGCATTTTGAAGCTCTCCTTATGCATTAATATGAGATGTCTTCATTATAGCATCCTCGCCCGCATCCTGCAACAGGATTTCAAAAATTTATTTTGTTTTCTTGACATTTTTCGAAAAAAATGCTAAAATAATGAAAATTATTTTCATTGCGAGGTCAAAGATGGAATCGATCGTGCATAAAATCCGTTTCTCACTGAATTCAATGGGCCCGGCGGAGAAAAAAATTGCCAATTACCTCCTGCAGCACACGGGCGAGATCATAGACATTTCGATCTCTGAGCTTGCCGAGCAATGCGGCTGCGGCGATGCCACGGTGGTGCGCTTTTCAAGGCGCCTGGGGCTTTCCGGCTACCAGGAGCTGAAGCTTTGCATTGCCGCAGAGCTGAACGCCTCGTCGGCGATCAGCGCCGAGGTGGAAAAGGGCGACAGCTGCTTTGACATCTTTCGCAAAAGGATCGTGGATATCTCCAATTCCCTTTCCAGCACGGAAACGGTGCTGGACGAGGCGGCGCTTGAGCAGGCCTCCCGTGCGATCAGCAAGGCGGAGCGCATCGTGATCTTCGGCCTTGGGAACTCGGCGGCGATCGCGCAGGACGCAGCACATAAGTTTTTGCGCCTTGGGCTTTCTGCGCAGGCCTGCTGCGACAACCATATGCAGGCCATCATCGCCTCGCACTTAAAGCGCGGCAACGTGGCGATCGGCATCTCGCATTCCGGTGCCTCAAAGGATATCGTTGAGGCGATGCGACTTGGCAAAGCGTGCGGCGCCACCACGATCTGCGTGACCAACTACGGCTCCTCCCCGCTGGCAGAGGCATCGGATATCCACTTGTTTACAAAGTCAGAGGAAACGAAATATTCTATTCTTGCAATGAGCTCGCGCATTGCACAGCTGGCGATCCTGGACAGCATCTACACGCACATTGTGCTGAACTCCTCAAAGCCCTCAAAGCAGGCGATCTACAACACGGAGTTTGCACTGCAGGATAAAAAATATTAAGGGTTTGCTTTTTTGCAAAAAGTGTGCTATAATACAGTCAGTTCAACTGCGCACAGCGCGGAAAGGAGCGTGTGATGGTAACACGCATACACGGAGAAAGGATCGTAACGCCCGAGGGCGTGATATCCGGCTACGTTTATTTTAATGATGATAAGATCACGGCGGTGGGCGAGGGGGCGCTTCCCTTTGACCGCGAGATCGAGGCGGGCGAGGGCTACGTTCTGCCCGGGCTTTGCGATCTGCACACCCACGGCGCTATGGGCTTTGATTTTTGCGAATGTGACCGCGATGGGGCGCTGGCGGCCATCGCCCTGCATCTGCGCCACGGCACCACCTGCATCCTGCCCACGGTGACCTCCTCCACCTTTGAGCGCACCTATGCGGCGCTGGAGATGATGGAGAGTGTGATGCGCGATCCCGTGCTTGGCAAGTGCATTGCAGGCGTACATTTAGAGGGCCCCTACTTCTCGCCCGAGCAAAGCGGCGCGCAGGATAAAAATCTGATCACGCCCCCCAAAAAGGAGGATTACATCCGCCTTGTAGAGCGCTTTGGACATATCATCAAGCGCTGGGACTACGCGCCCGAGCGCGACGAGGGCGGCGAGTTCTGCGCCTACCTCAGCGCACACGGCATCCTGCCCTCTGCAGGGCACACCAACGCCATTTACGACGATATGCAAACGGCGCGCGCCAAGGGCTGCCGGTTGATCACGCATTTTTATTCCTGCACCTCCACCATCACACGCGACCACGGCTTCCGTCGGCTTGGCGTGGTGGAATGCGGCTATCTGTGGGATGATATGTATATTGAGATCATTGCCGACGGCAAGCATCTGCCGCCCGAGCTTTTGCAGATGATCTTCAAGCTGAAGCCAAACGACAAAATCTGCCTTGTGACCGACTCGCTGAAGGTGGCGGGGACAAGTGAAAAGTTCTCGTCGGTGGGCACAACGCGCTGCGTGATCGAGGACGGCGTGTGCAAGCTTTTGGATCGCTCGGCCTTTGCGGGCAGCATTGCCACCACAGACCGACTGCTGCGCGTTTGCGTGCAGGAGGCGGGGCTTGACGTTGCAAGCGCGGTGAAAATGGGCGCGCAAAATCCCGCCGCGCTGCTGGGGCTTGACAAGGGGCGCCTGCAGGCTGGCTTTGACGCGGATATCCTGATCACGGATGACACGTTTACCCCCAAGACGGTATTTGTTTTGGGCAAGGAAATGAACGCATAAGCAAAAAGGCATTCTCGCGCTCGGTGAGAATGCCTTTTTTATACCGTTACGGGGCTTTTTGCCTTCAGCGGCGCCTGAGCGACGAGGGGGCGGTGCCAAAATACTGGCAATAGGCACGGTAGAAGGTGACGTAATTGGAAAAGCCACATTCCGCATAGACGTCGGTGGGCTTTTTGCCCTCCTGCATGCGCTGATGTGCAAGCAGGATGCGCTTGTTGCGGATATACTGCATCACGCCGATGCCAAGCTCCTTTTTGAACAGATGGTTGATATAGGATTTTGAAAAGAACATCTCCCCTGCGATATCCTCGATCGAGCGGATAGAGGTGAGGTTGAGGTTGATATGATCCAGAATTTTTTGAAAGTTGTTGACGGCGCGCTGGGGCACGACATCGCGGGAGCGCTCGCCCTCAAGCGAGAGGAGCAGCGCATGCAGATACGCGGCACAAAGCTCTTCCCTATGCTCACCCGGCGTTTGGTCGATCACCCCGGCCAGAAGATCCAGCAGCTGCTTTGCCGTGCTTTCCTCCCCAAGCGAAAAGCGCTCTCCCCTGGCGTACAGCTCGCGCACAGAGACGGGGGCGGCAAAATCCTCGGTAAAGTTCAGGCAATAGCGGCGATAGGGCGCCTTGGTGATCTGACGGACAAAATGATACTGCGCCGGTGCGATCAAAAGCAGATCCCCCTTTTGCAAGCGATAGTAGCGGTTTTCTATCGCGTATTCCACCTCTCCCTCCAGTAGCAAGAGGACCTCGTAAAAGGGGTGGACGTGCTTTTTGAGCTGGTCGGTATCCATTTCTCTGTATTCTTTTTTTGAAAAGCTGAAGCGATCAAATTTCAGTGCAAATTTTTCCATGAGCCCATTATAACACACCTTTTTGCGCTTGGCAAGCACTTTTTGTAATATTTTTTGCTTTTTTTGCTATATACATAATATAAATTTAATGATATAATAAAATTAACTCTAACGCAAAGGAGCTTTTTATGCTTTTAAAGGATTTCAAAAAAGACAAGCTTTCGGTGCGCGTATTTGACAACCGCACGGCAATGGGCGAGGACTCGGCTGCCGCGTTTGCCAAGGTGCTGCGCGAAATGCTTGCCAAAAAGGATGCGGTCAACATCATTTTTGCCGCCGCCCCCTCGCAGTCGGATTTTCTTGCCGCACTGGAGCGCGAGGCCGATATCGACTGGAAGCGCGTGAACGTGTTCCATATGGACGAGTACATCGGCATTGGTAACGATCACCCGCAAAGCTTTGCAAAGTTTGTAAAGACCTTTGTTGCTGACCGCTTTGCGGCGGGCGCCTTCTACCCCCTGCAGGGCAACGCCCCCGATGCCGAAGCAGAGTGCGCGCGCTACACGGCGCTGCTGCAGCGCTTCCCCACCGACATTGTGTGCATGGGCATTGGCGAGAACGGCCACATCGCCTTTAACGATCCGTGGGTCGCCGACCTTGACGATCCCAAGGCCGTAAAGGTGGTGGAGCTGGATGCTATGTGCCGCCAGCAGCAGGTGAACGACGGATGCTTTGCCACCATCGGTGACGTGCCTACGCACGCGATGACGCTGACCGTACCCACGCTTTGCGCTGCGGACTATCATTTTTGCATGGTCCCCGCCCCCACCAAGGCAAACGCCGTCAAAAAGACACTGAACGATGCGATCAGTGCAGACTGCCCCGCTACCGTGCTGCGCCGCCTGGACAAGGCTGTGCTGTATCTGGATAGCGACAGCGCGGCGCTGATCTGAAAAGAAAGGAGATACCGCTATGAAAATGACATTTCGTTGGTATGGTGAAAAGGATTGCATCCCGCTTTCGCATATCAAGCAGATCCAGGGCATGACCGGCGTGGTGACCGCCGTTTACGACGTACCCGTCGGCGAGGTCTGGCCGCTGGAGAGATTGCAGCGCCTGAAGGCGCTTTGCGACGAGAACGGCCTTGAGATGGAGGTGATCGAGTCGGTGCCCGTGCACGAGGACATCAAGCTTGGCCGCCCCACGCGCGACAAATACATTGAGGCATACAAGCAAAACATCCTCAACTGCGGCAAGGTGGGTGTGAAGTGCATTTGCTATAACTTTATGCCCGTGTTCGACTGGCTGCGCACCGACCTTTACTTCAAGCATCCCGACGGCTGCACCTCGCTTGCCTACTGCCACGACACGCTAATGAAGCTTGACCCCAAAAACCTTTCTCTGCCCGGCTGGGACGAGAGCTACAGCAAGGATGAGCTGAACGCCCTGCTTGCCGCTTACGAGGGGATGACGCACGAGAAGCTGTTTGAAAACCTGGTGTATTTCCTGAACGCCATTATGCCCGCATGTGACGAGGCTGACGTCAACATGGCCATTCACCCCGACGATCCGCCCTGGGATATGTTCGGCCTTCCCCGCATCATCTGCCGCGAGGAGGACTATGACCGTATGTTTGCCGCCGTGCCCAACAAGCACAACGGCATCACCTTCTGCACGGGCTCCCTTGGTGCCGGGCGCTTTAACGATCTGCCAAGGCTTGCCGCCAAGCTGGCCGACCGCACCTATTTTGCACATCTGCGCCAGCTGAAGTACACAAGCGACGTGGACTTTTACGAAAACGGCCACATCACCGAGCGCGGTGACGTGGATATCTATGCCATTGTAAAGGCGTTTGTAGAAAACGGCTTTGACGGCTACGTACGCCCCGACCACGGCAGGAACATCTGGGGCGAGGATGCCAAGCCCGGCTACGGACTCTTTGACCGCGCTCTTGGCGCCACCTACCTTTACGGCGTATTTGAGGCAGTGGAGAAAGGATTGAAAAAATGAAGATTCTCTTTTTCGGCGACAGCATCACCGATGCAGGACGCAACAAAGAAAAAAACGCGCAAAGCTCTAATTCCGCCTACGGATGCGGATACGTGATGCAGGTGGCGGGCAGGCTGTTTGAAAAATCCCCCGTGGACTATGACATCGTAAACCGCGGCATCAGCGGTCACCGCATTGTGGATCTTTATGCGCGCGTGAAAAAGGACGTGTGGAACGAAGCGCCCGATCTGCTTTCTATTCTGATCGGCATCAACGACATCTGGCACGAGGTAGAGGTGCAAAACGGCGTGGATCTTGAGCGCTTTGAGCGCATCTACCGCATGCTGATCGAGGACACGCAAAAGCGACTGCCCAACACCAAGATCCTTTTGTGCCAGCCCTTTGTGCTGAAGGGTAGCGCCACCGAGGAGCATTGGGAGGAGTTTAGCGAATGCTCTGCCTATGCCGACGTGGTAGAAAGGCTTGCAAAGGAATACGATCTTTACCTTCTGCCCCTGCAGCCTATGCTTGACGAGGCTGCTGCAAAATACGGCAACGACGTGCTGCTTCGTGACGGTGTACATCCCTCTGTGCAGGGCGCCACGCTGATCGCAAACGAGTGGATGAAGAAATTTGAGGAAATTGAAAAGGAGATGCACAAATGAAAACTCCCTTTAACGTAGATCTTTCAAACAAGGTGGTTGCCATCACCGGTGCGGGCGGCATCATCTGCAGCGAATTTGCCAAGGCACTTGCCGCCAACGGCGCCAAGGTCGCCCTGCTTGATATCAACGAGGAGGCGGCGCAGAAATACGCTGCCGAGATCGGCGAAAATGCGCTTGCCGTCAAGTGCAACTGCCTGGACAAGGAAAGCATCATTGCCGCCAAAAAAGCCATCAACGACAAGTTTGGTGCGGTGAACTTCCTCATCAACGGTGCGGGCGGCAACAACCCCAGGGCCTCTACCGACAATGAGACCATGACCCCCGATCTTGAGGGCGTGAAGGACTTTTTTGCGCTGGAGGAAAGCGGCCTCAAGTTCGTGTTTGACCTGAACATCACCTCGGCATTTCTCACCACGCAGGTGTTTGCCCCGGATATGATCAAGACCGGCGGCAACATCATCAACATCTCCTCGATGAACGCTTACCGCCCCCTCACCAAGATCCCCGCTTACAGCGCGGCAAAGGCGGGCATCAGCAACTTTACGCAATGGCTGGCTGTGCATTTTGCGCCCTGCGCCATCCGTTGCAACGCCATTGCCCCCGGCTTTTTCGTCACCAACCAGAACCGTGCCCTGCTCTTTAACGAGGACGGTACGCCCACGGCGCGCACCGGCAAGATCCTTGCCGCCACGCCCATGAAAAAATTTGGCGAGATCAGCGATCTCATTGGTTGTCTCTTGTGGCTTGCCGACGACAACGCCAGCGGCTTTGTGACCGGCACGGTCATCCCCGTTGACGGCGGCTTTTCCGCTTACAGCGGCGTCTGATTTCTCGCCATTTGCGAGAAATCAGATAGGGGAAGGTGCTTTTTAAGGGAAAGCACCTTCCCCTCTTTCTTTTTGCCAACGCAAAAAGAAATTCACCCTAAGCGAAAACCTTTTCGCAAAGGGAAATTATGGGGCGGTCAAAAAAGGAAAGCGCACGGCTGTCCGTGCGCTTTTTGTTACGTAAGCGGCTTGACTTATTCTTCCCAGAAGGGCAGGCAAATGCCCTTTCCCTGCTCTTTTGCGTTGTAGTAGCAGCGAGCGGTGACGGCAATATCCAGAATGCCTGCACCAACGGCGTTGAAGTAGATGATCTCGTCGTCGTTCTCGCGGGGGCACTTGTCGCCGGAAAGGATCTCGCCAAGCTCGGCGTGGATATCGCTATCCTGCACAAGCCCATCCTTCCACATCAGTGCCACGGTGCTGATCATACGGTGCTTGATGTTTTCCCAGTAGTCCACCACCAGCTTATCGGCACGCTTTACGCAATCATGATCCACCTCATAGTCTGCCATATTCATCACCAGTGCGCCCTTTTTCAGCCACGCGCCCTTAATAAACGGCTCGGAGGCAAGCGTCACGCAGTCGATGATATCGCTCTCACGGGTCGCCATTTCCACGTCCATCGTGGGAATGACCTCAAGGCTTGGATACTTCTCTCTTGTTGCCTTGGCAAAGCGCTCGGCATTGGCGGGGACGATATCGTAAACGTAAAGCTTTTTGATAGAGTGTCTGCCGATCAGCGCTGCCTCCAGCTGTGTGGGTGCCTGTGCGCCCGCGCCGCAGATCAGCATGGTTTCGGCGTTACTTTTGGCAAGCAGCTTCACGGCGATACCGCCGGAAGCACCGGTACGCATGGTGCTGACGGCAGTACCGTCTGCCACACAAACAGGCAGCTTGGTGTCGGGATCGTTGAGGATCACGGTCACGCTGGCGCGGGGCAAGCCCTTTTTGTAGTTCTGGGGGCCGGAGCCGATCCACTTGATGCCCGCCATGTTATACTCCCCGCCGATGTAGCCGGGCATCGCGTTGATGCGACCGAGGGTGTTCTCGTCCTCGGTTGTTTTGCCCCAACGCATTACGCATTTTCCGGGGGCGATCACGTCGCCCTTGTGATTGAGGACGTAAACACGCTCTACGTCGTGCATCACAGCCTTCATATCCAGAACGCCCAGCTCCTCCATTGCTTTGTTATTCAAAAATAAAAGTTCTGCCTTCATAGTGCTCTCCTTAGCGGTTTGATATACTCTTATTTTAGCAAAAAGCAGCATCATTGTAAATAATATTCTAAAATGCTATTGCCCCGCTTTTAAAAATGTGGTAAAATAGAGGCATCACGCAGGAAATGAGGAAAAATCGATGGAAATGCTGCAATTGCGCTACTTTTACGAGAGCGCCCAAAACGAAAGTTTTGCCAAAACGGCAGAAAAATATATGGTGCCCACCACATCGGTCTCCGCTTCGGTCAAGCGGCTGGAAAAGGAGCTGGGCTGTCAGCTTTTTGACCGCACCAGCAACCGCGTGACGCTCAACCAAAACGGCAAACGCTTGCAGCAATCGCTTTGCCTTGTCTTTGCTGAGCTGGACGGTGCCGTAGATGCCCTTTCCTCCCCTTGTGGCGACGAGCGCGAGATCCGCATGCTGGTGCGCGCGGTGCGCAGCAATATCACCGAGCGGATCATTGCCTACAATGCGCGCCATCCGCAGATCGCCTTTCAGACCGTGTTTGATTTTGCCGAGCGCGACTTTAAAAAATATGATGTGATCATCGACCGCAAAAGCGACGTTTACGAGGGGTTTGAAAGCTTTGAGCTTTGCACTATGCGCATCCGCTTAAAGGCGGCTGTGGGCCATCCCCTCTGCCGCAAAAATCACACGTTAAAGCAGCTGTGCGACCAGCCCTTTATCTCCTGGGGTGAGGGGAGCAATATGCACAATATTTTGCAAGAAGCCTGCAGACGTGTAGGGTTTTCGCCACGTATTGCGGTGCAGACCAATGACAAGGAATGCTATGAAAAGCTGATTGCCGCAGGGGTTGGGATCGGACTTGGGCGCGAGGGCACAGAGCAGCCGGCGGACGGGTGCTCTTATCTTGACGTGAGCGATTTTGACGAGCGGTATACGGTATATTGCTATTACAAAAAGCACGCCTACTACGGCAACGTGAAGCACTTTGTGGATTTTTTGAAAAACTAAAAAACACCCCGAAACGGTATACGTTTCGGGGTGTTTTT
>JAZNNA010000004.1:0-15580 GCA_045580065.1 Eubacteriales bacterium | reverse complement strand
TATCTTTCCAAAAACGGGTACCGTGAGGGCCATTTGATCTATCTGGAGCATCTGAATAAGGTTACGGAGATGGCGCTCGGCTACGGCCTTGAGCCTATGATGTGGAGCGATATGTTCTTCCGCTTTGCCGGTAAGAATATCAAGGGATATAAGGACTATCACCCCGACGTAGAGATCACCGACGAGATCGCGTCGCTTGCCCCCAAGGGGATGCAGCAGGTCTTTTGGGATTACTATCAGCCCGATGAAGAATATTACACCGTCAATATTCAAAAGCACAAAAAGCACTTTGGCGAGAACGTGATGTTTGCCGGCGGTGTGTGGCTGTTTGGCGGTCATTGCCCGCAGTACGGTCGCTCGATCCGCAATTCCTATCCCGCACTTGAGGCTTGCCGCAAGGAGGGCGTGAAGGAAGTACTGACCACGCTGTGGCTGAACGGCTCAGAGTGTCAGCTGATGTTTGGCCTTGCGGGGCTTGCCTGGTATGCCTCTTACGATTATAAGGGCTGCCGTGACGATGCGGACGTCAGTGACACCTTTGTCAATGCCTGCGGCGTGCCGTATCAGGATTTTCTTGACTGTGAGCTGCCGGCGCATCCAAACAACAATTCCTATCGCGGTATTACGCGCTCGATTCTTTATAACGACCCGCTGCAGGGGCTTTTGGATAAGCACGTTGAAAAGATCAGCCCCGTGGCACCGTATTACCAAGGTATTTTGCCGCGTTTGCGCGAGGCGGCAAAGGATAAGGGCGAGTTTGCACCGCTGTTTGAAACGGTGATCGCTCTTTCCGAGCTGTTGGAGAACAAAACGGATTTTGGCGTGAGACTGAAAGTGGCTTACGATGTAGGCGACAAACAAACGCTTTCCGCCATGCTTGCTGAGTGTGACGTGATCCTGCAAAAGCTGCAAACGCTGAAAAGTGTACATCGCAACGCTTGGATGACTTATAACAAGCCCTTTGGCTGGGAGGTCCACGACATTCGCTACGGTGGGATGATCGCCCGCTTTGAAACTGTAAAGCTGTGCCTTGAAGCATATCTTGCAGGCGACCTGGAGCGTATTGAGGAGCTGGAGGAGGAGCGACTGCGCATCGACGGCATGCCGGACGATGCCGAGCCCTTTGGCAGCTTTTTCAACTGGTACCGATTTGTATCTAATTCCACAGCGGGTGTGCTGACCTAAATTGTCTTTCATAGAAAAACAGCCCTACCGCGGCGCGGCAGGGCTGTTTTTTAGAAATTGTTACGTGCGGATGCTTAGAAACTGGAAAAAATTATATCGTAATTAGAAAACAATAAATTAAAATTGGAAAAAGCCCCAAAAGCGGTCTTTTCAGACGCTTGGGGCTTTTTGTTATGCAAATTTGATCAGCAGCAGTCGGAACAGCGGCAGGTCCAGCGTGATGCACAGCTTTTGCCCCTGTTGCTTCCAATCAAGGGGAGAGCCACACACGTCACGTACAGTGTCAACTCGGCGCTCGCCCACGTCGATCTCCACGTGCATAGAGTGGATCGGAATGGCAGGGTAGGTCAGCTGATGGTTCAGAAGATTGAGCTTCCAGCATTCCTTGCTTTCATACAGCACGTGCTCCACGCACTCGGGGGCATCTACCTTTACCTGTGCTTCGCCAAGCAGGTGCTGCAGCAGGGAGGTGAAAAGCGAAAGGTTATCATGAACGGTATCGTCCTCGGGCTTGCCCACGCAATAGATCACGCGCCCCTTGCCATAGGTATTTTCCTGAATGGCTGGGAACTCCGTCCAGCAAACGGGTGGATCACTGATGGCAGAGGTGAAATGAATGCGGTCGTCCGGGCAGCTTGCGGGCAGGGTAACGGTTGCAAGCGTTTCCCCCGCAAAGGGCGTGACCTTCAGGGGCACCTCCTTTAGCATATGCGGATATCTTGCGGTGTACTTGCCAAACAGCGCAGGGGCAACGTCGGTCTGCGAGAGGTAGAAGGGGGTCAAGGCATGATCGCCGGCGTAATGTACGCCCATCACGTCACACAGCATAAAGTCGTCAAGCAGGTGCCCCTCGTCATCGTGCAGCGAGGTGTAGCCGCTGATATAGGCGCGCCCACCGTTTTTCACGTACGCGCGGATCGCCTCGATCTCCGCCCTTGAAAGCGCTTCCAGCGAGGAGAGGATCAGCAGCTTATAATTTTGCAGCTCGGCAAGGTTCTTTTTGGTGATCACGTCATAATCCAGGTGCGCGCGGCGCATCGCCACGTCCATTCTGGAAAGGCGCTGGAACAGATTGCGCGATTTCATCGCATCCACGGGCTTGCCGTTTTCGGTATGCTCGGCACAGGCCTCAAAATTAAAGTATACGGCGATCTCGCGCTGCGCCCTGTCCTCATAATCAATATAAGGCAGGTAGGGCTTCAGCTTGTCCGATAACGCGCTGATCTCGCGGTAATAGTTTTCGTTCAGCTCACCGGAGGGGTCGATGGCGTCGATCAGCATAAACGAGCCCTGGTGCATATATGCGGCGTAGGCAGTGGCCTCCATCTCCTCAAAGGGCTTTTGCATGGTGTGATACTCCAGCGTGCCGGCGCACCGTCCGATCATATATTCAAAGGGGAGGTTGTTTGTAAGCTTGTTGTACAGGCGCAGGATCACGTTGCCGGCAGAAAGCCCCACGTCGGCGTGGAAGTCTCCGGAAAGGTAATCGCAGTTGGCGCAGTATTCCTGCCCTTGCCCGTAAAAGTAGGGGTTTTTGAGCAACGCCCCTTGAAAGGAAACGGTGATCTCAGGCTTGATGGCAAGCGCCGTTTGGCGCAGCCGTTGCTGGTAGTCGCTCACGCTCTCACGCTTGAATTTGAAGTACTCTGCAAAGGCAGGATCGTTCAAATCCGTGACACGGGGTAGCTCTTTTCCTGTTTTTGCACGATATTTTGCCGCGCAGGAGGGGCAAAAGCACACGGGGGTCCAAATGCCCGTCATATCAATCCAGAGCCCGTCGATCTCGTAATTCTGCACGATCTCGGCGGCAATGCCGTTGATATAATCGCAGAACGCCTTGTTGTTCACGCACGGGTTGCCAAAGCGCGTGAGATCGCGCTTGGAAACGCCCTTGGAATCTACCACGCTCCACTCGGGGTGCGCATCGCATACAAAGCTGCCCCAGGAGTTCATATATCCCACCACGTGCAGCCCGCGTGCGCGGCAGGCGCTTACGGTGGCGCCAAAGATATCGCGCGCGGCGGCTCTGTGGCGCAGCCCCACCTTGGTGGGGAAATAGCAAAGCCCAAGGCAGCTTGCCGCGGATACGTATGCGGCCTTAGCGCCCGTTCTTGCCATATTTTCGGCGTAGACCTCGGGGTCAAATTTTTCCATTGCCCCCTCAAAATCAGGGATATGCTGGTCTACCAGCGTGCGGAAAAAATCCTTTTTGAACCAGTTATTCATGCAAAACCCCCATACGTGGTGCCGTTTTGGTAAAATTAAAGGGTGGAAAGAAAGGCAAAGGTCTTATCCTTATGCGAGCCGGGAGTTTCGTGCGCGTAATCGGGATAAATGATCATTTCCTTTTCGCATACAAGCTTGTTGTAAGCGGCAAACTGCGAGGAGGGCGGGCAGGTGGTGTCCATCAGGCAGGTGGTCCACTGCGTTTTCGCCTTGATACGGGGGGCGAGATATTGAATGTCAATGTAGCCAAGCTTGGTGAAAAATTCTTCCTCATGCTCGTGTGCGGGGTCAAACCAGCGGAAGTAGTAGCGGATGCCCTCGTAAGCACCCTTGGCAAGGTCCATCTCCCACACGCGCTTATAGTCGGCGTGGTAGGGGAAGTTGGGGGCGCAAAGCTTGATCTCGGGCACCAGCGCAGCGCACGCGACAGAAAGCGCACCGCCCTGCGAGCCGCCGGTAACGGCAACGCGAGTCTTATCCACAAAATTCTGTGCCATCATCACGCGCGCAAGCATTGCGGTGTCAAGGAACAGATCGCGCACCAAAAAGCCCTCGGGCGGGCCCTCAATGCCGCGGATAAAGGGATGGGTATAGGTAGTGCCGGGCACGCCGCCCACGTCCTCGGAATAGCCGCCCTGGCCGCGGCTGTCCATGGTGGCGATCACGTAGCCCTGCGCTGCGTAGGGAAGAATGTCAAAAAAGGGACCACAGTTGCCGGAAAGGCCGTGGAACTTTAAAATAGTGGGGTGCTTGCCCTCGGTTTTGGGGACGGCGACCTTGGCATAGATGCGCGCGCCCTTGGTAGAGGTAAAGCGCAGCTCGTAAAGCGTGGCAAAGGCGCAATCAAGCGCAACCTCAGTGAACGTGGGGGCGGGATCGATGCTGTCAAGCTCTGCGATCGACTTATCCCAGAATTCGTCGAAATCGGCGGGGCGAGGGTTTTTACCCTGATAGACCTTCAGCTTTTCCAGCGACATATCAATTTGTGGCATAGCGGTTCTCCTTTACGTGTTAATGAAAATTTGAAAAATCGGGCTCGTCCCAGCTTTGGTTTAAAAGCCCGGAAAGCCCCATATCCTGCGGCGTGCGATAGTCGGGGAGGTTGTCCCTTGCACTCAGCTCCTCGCGCACCGCTTGCAGATATTGAAAGCCGTAAGTGTGGCTGGGGGCGATAAAATGCCCCTCGTCCCACTCATTCCAGTTGTCCAGCACAAAAATGCGCTTGCCCCACGCGCCGTCCGGCAACGCGTCGGTCATTTGCTTCATTTTCTGTAGCACCTCACGAAAGCCCTCGGGCGAGAGGTGCCAGATCTTGGTTTTGTGAAAATCATAGCCAAGATCGATCCAGTGCTTTGAAAAGCGTGGGGTAGGATCCCAAAAGCAGCTTGCCGTCGGCAAAAAGCGCATCGGGTCAAGCTGCAGCTTTTCTGCAAGCCCTGTGATCTGCCCCTCTATCACCTCGCGCTCGGGCGGGTGATGCTCTGCAGGGCGGTAGGGCGTGGTATATCCCAGGCGGAAATCGTACCCACGTGCCATCATTTCGGCATATTCTTCGGGCGGAGTGCTTTGGCTGCAGGCGGCAAAGATCATGCCGTCAAAGCCCTGTGCTTTGGCATATGCACGGCAGGCATCAAAGGCGGCGGCTTGCTCGCAGGGGTCCTTCCAGATCTCGGCAAAGCGCTGAATATAAAACAAAAACAGCACGGGCTTGTTGTCGATCACCAGATAGTTTTTGCGCTTGAAATAATGCTCGCACCAAAAGGGCATCAGATTTTCCACAAGGTCTCGCGTGTTGGTCGAGCCCCAGCGTGGGCTGTTTTCAAACATGATGGCAAATTTCATCATATCGCCGTAGCGGGCGTTGAAAAGCGCTTCATGCAGGGCGTGAGAGCAGCGCAGATCCGCTACCGTTACCGGCTTTCCCTCATTTTCCGGCTTGCGGTACCAGCAGTGGATAAAGCAGTTGATGCCGTGCTCCAGCGCCCATTTGATCTCGAAATCCGCATAGGCGGGGCGCTCCTCATCGTAATAGCCGCAAAGAGGTGTGCGGTCGGGGTAAGCGTGCAGATCGTCAAAGCCGTTGTGAATGCCCGCTGCCCCTTTTTTCCAGGCGGCATAATAGTGGGCAGCCACGATCCGGTCGCTTGTCGCGGGGCGGGGGAGAGGAACGTAGTCCTCTGATCTGATGCGGTACATAGTGACTCCTTTTTACTTTTTTTCGATTACAATGAAAAAGGGCGAGGTGGGGGAATTGAGAATGCGGATCAGCGTGCAGCAGATCACGTGGCGGTCAAGCGTTGCAAAATAGTCCAGCAGCATTTTGCCCTCGGCGTCCCCCTCGGCGTGGCCGGGGTAAACGGCAACCAAAAGCACACCGCCGTGATCCAGAAGGTCGATGGCGGCTTCGATCGCGGGCATGGTGGTCGCACGCATGGTGGTCACGCTTTTGTCGGAGCCGGGCAGATATCCAAGGTTGAACATCCCCGCGCGGATGGGCCCCTGCACGTAGTCCTTCACCTTGTGGTGTGAGTCGAGGATCAGGGTGTAATTTTCCGGGCAGCCCGCCGCCTTTAGATTGGCAGCGGTGGAGTCCAGCGCCTGCTGTTGCACGTCAAAAGCGAACACACGTCCCCCATTTCCCACGGTTTTAGAAAGAAATTCGGTATCGTGCCCGTTGCCCATGGTAAAGTCAACGGCGGTGTCGCCCTCACGCAGGTGGTTCAGGATAAATTGCTTTTGCAGCTGCAAAAGGTCGATCATGCTTCCGTATTTTCCGGCGCTCATTTTTCAAGCAGCTCCTTGAGATAAGGCAGCAGATTTTCGGCATAGAACTGGAACCCGAATTCGTTGGGATGCAGTCTGGCATCGGCAAACACATCGGTGATGTGGGGGACAAGACCCCAGCCGTCGATCACGGTCACGTCAAAGCGTGCGGCCGCCTCGCAGAATACACGGCGCGCTTCCTCAAAGCTGCCCGTGGGCTTGTTCGTCAGCACGTGGTCTGCGCGCCAGATGGGCAGGAGCATGGCGATCTTTTTGTCAGGATAATAATCGCGCAGGGCGGCAAGATGCCCGTTGACGGCGCCCACCATATGGCTGTGCGAGGGGGCGTGTGACCAGTCGTTGGTGCCAAAGGCAAGCACAACAAGGTCAACGTCAAGGGTAAGGTCGGTGTCAACTGCGGCGGGGTTGAACTCCTCGCCGCCGATTCCCTGGTTGATGATATGTGCATCCAGCGCACGCGCCACCTGATGGGTATAGCCCATAGAGGTATAGCGGGTGGTGGAGCCGTTGGTGATGGAATCCCCCTTGAACAGAATGTTGTATTTGGGGGCGGCGGGCTCAGCAAAGCTTGCACCGTCATCCAGCGTTACGTCAAAAATGCGCCCCTCTCGGTGCGAGGGGAAGTAGATCTCCACGCGGGACTCGGCATAGGGCAGAGCCACCTCAATGCGCCCCCTTGTTTGCTCGCAGCCCGTGCGGGAAAGGAACACGCCGTTTACCCACACGTCAAAGCTCTGCTCGGTGGCAATGCCCTCTACGGTAAAGGTAAAGGCAAGGGCCTTGGAATTGGTTGTAAAGCGGCAAACGACACCGGCAGACTGTGTCATCTTGGGGTGAAAGCGGTTGGTTGCGGGGTATACGTGCTCGCGCAAATGGCGGCCAAAGCGGTAGGGGATCAGAACGCCGTCCTTTTCGGCGATCTCAACGGCGCCGGAAATGCAGGGGCGCAGCTGCTCGTTCGTTAAAATCATATCAGTTTTCCTCCAGATGGGGCAGCAGCGCGTCGTAAAGCGCGTTTGCATAGAATTTAAAGCCGTAGTCGTTGGGGTGGAGATACAGATCGGAGCAGACATCGGGCAGATGCGGGATCATGCCGTCGCCCTCGATCACGGTAACGCCGCTTGCAAGGGCAGCATTGCGCACGATGGCGCGTCCCTCTTCGAAGGCACCGATCTTGGTGATGCGGTGATTGTCGGCACGCCAGATGGGGGTGATGGCAAAGATCTTTGCCTTGGGGTACTTGGCGCGCAGCTTTTTATAAAACTCGTTGGAACAAAGCTCGGTGCGCTCACGTGTTCTGCCCGACCAGTCGTTGGTGCCGTAGGCTACGGTGATGATATCCGGGTCAAAATCGGGGGCAAGGTCAACAAGCTCGGGGCGGAACACCTCGCCGCCAATGCCCTGATTGATCACCTCGGCATCCAGCTTGTCCGCCAGCAGGTTGACGTAGGATTGCGAGGCATACTTGGCATCGTACCCCTGCGTGATCGAGTCACCGTAGGCAAGATACTTGCAGGATTTTTGCAGCGGTACAAAATCGGCACCGTCGTCCAGCGTAAAGCGCGTAATGGCAAGCTTGGTGAGGTTGGGCAGATAGATGCGCACCTCGTGCGTGCCCTCGGGCAGCTTCATTTCAAACTTGTTGATCACGCTCTCCACGTTCTCGTGGCCCACGTGCGCTACCATCACACCGTCTACAAACACATCAAAGTAGTAAAAGCGACGGCTGGAAGCGTAGTCGGTCATGTAGCGGAAGGAAAGCGCGTTTGAGTTGGTGGTGAACTCCAGGCGCACACACGCGGTGGCGTGCGTTTTTCTGGCGAAGTCTTTGTTCACTACCTCGTAAAGCTCCTTGGCCTCGTTGGTGAAACGGCGGAAAACGGTATAGCCGTTTCCGTCAAGCTCGGTGAATGCCGCACCCTTTGCAAGGGTGGAAAGCTGCTCGTGTGTCAGTTCCATTTTTTATGCTCCTTTAGCTTAATTTCTGTGAATATCAGAGCGCAAAAAGCGCATGGCGCGCTCTACGCTGTCCTTGGAATTCTTCCAGGGCTCGTCGTTGTAGCGGTAGTCAAATTTCTTGCAAAACCAGCTCACGTCCTCAGAAAGCGTTTCCATATAATGCTCCACCACGCCGGAAAGGATGGTGGTAAACTCCGCTTGCTTTTTCTTTGGCAGGCGGTTGGCCCCCTTTTCCAGCAGCAGGCGGTAGTGTGGCAGACAGAAGTAGGGCTGGCTTTTCAGCTTGTCGGCAAAGCTCTCCTCGCTCTCAAACAGCAGCACCACGGTTTCCGCCATGTTCTGAAAGTGAAAATCCACGCGCTTGCACACGTAGCACGAGTCCTCAAGCGCGGCAATGCGCTTCATCGGCTTGGCATCGGGGCGGCCGATCAGGTTGCCCACAAACCCTGCGGTAAGGTCCTTTTTCAGCTCGGCCAGATGGCTTTCCAGCGTCAGTGCCATGCCAAGGCGATTTTTGCGCACAAACATCATATCGTAATGCGTGCGGCAAAAGCCCTGCTCGTTGGTCTTGATGCGCACGTCCGGCTCCATCATCGAGGCGCCGAGGATCAACTCCAGCTCGTTTTCCTCAAGCTTGCGGTAAAGCGCGCACATCGGGCAGCCGCAGGAATGATCGGCGGCACCCTTTTCCATAGCTTCGTTTACGGGGATGGTATAGATCTGCTCCATACGAATTCTCCTTTGTAAGAATATCCAATTATCATTATACTATGTTTTATAATTAAAAGCAAGAAAAAAAGTGAATTTTATCCCCAAAATACAGCTTTTTCGCGCAGCTTTTTTGTATCTTGGCGGCGCTTGACGGCAAAACTAACAGCAAAGCGTGAAAAAAGAAAAAAAGGGGGGAGAAGATTGAAAAAGGCAACAATGGCGGCAGCGGGGATCGTAACGGCACTTTCCGTGGCGGCAGCGACCGGTATCATGATGGGTGGCAACAGCGTGCGACGCGTGGCAAAAAATGCGGCGCAGACCGTAGAGCAGACCGGCAAGCGGATGGGGCGTATGGTGAAAAAGATGAAATAACGGCAACCGCCGGGGCGGCAGCAGGGGGCTGCCGCCTTTTTCCTTTTTTTGCAAAAGCGGTTGCTTTTTGTGCGCAAAAAAGGTATAATAAGGTCAGCTATGAAGGGGAGGTGCCGCGATGAAGGGCATTTTTACTTTACCCGAGGGGTATGCGCCGCTGCTGGCGGTGGATCTGCAAAAAAACAAGAAATTGGCGCTGCTGGTCAATCTCCTGGCCTTGGTGATCGCCGTGCCGCTGCTTTTGATCGGCTTTGTTGTTTCACCCATCGTTCTTGATCTTTCAGATACCACGCTTTTCCTGCGCCTTGGCGTGATGGCCGTGGGATACGTTTTCTACATAATTCTGCATGAGCTGGTGCACGGCGTGTTCATCCGCATTTTCAGCGGAAAACGTGCCAAATACGGCTTTACGGGTATGTACGCTTATGCGGGAAGCGACGCTTATTTCCACAAGTGGCCCTATCTTGTTATCGCCCTTGCCCCCGTGGTGATCTGGGGGGGCGTGCTTGCCGTTTTGTGCGCCCTTTTGCCGCCCGCGTGGTTTTGGGTGGTGTATTTTATCCAAATCGGCAATCTATCGGGAGCCGCAGGTGATTTTTACGTCACGGTGCGCTTTTTGGGCCTGCCGCGCGATATTTTAGTGCGGGATTACGGCGTTGGTATGACTGTGTTCTCAAAGGAAGGAAAAAAAGAAGATGGGGAAGTTTGATGGCATTCTGATTTGCAGCGATCTGGATAACACCTTGGTCACGCACGCGCCGGACGATCATTACAAGCTGTTTTTTTGCGACGAGGACGTGCAGGCGATCCGCTATTTTCAACGCGAGGGCGGTCGCTTTACCGTGATCAGCGGGCGCAATCCCGCCACGGTGCGTTCGCTGTTGCAGGGCTTTACGGCCAATGCCCCCATCGGTGGCTTTAATGGGGCGCTGATAGAAAACGAGGATGGCACTCTCCTGTATAACGGCGGCTGCAAGGACTTAAAGCTTTTGCACCTGGCACAAAAGCTGTGGGAGGAAAATCAAGAGCTGTATTTTGTCAATCTGCACGTTTCCGATCACGGCACGCTGGAATGCTCTCGCACAGAAAGAGGCGAGCAGTTTTTTGTAGAGCCGAAGGAGATGTGCGCCAAGCTCCCCTTTGATACCTACAACCTGGTGGTAGGGGGCGAAACGGTGGGCGGTGTGCCGCTTTGCGAGCTGATCCCGACCTATCTGGACGATACGCTGACCTATACAAGACCGCTTTATTTTGTGGTGGAGATATCCTTGCGTGAGGATACCAAGGGAGCGGCGCTGCTGCGCATCAAAAAGGCGGTGGGGGCAAAGCTTGCCGTGGCAATAGGTGACTATGAAAACGATATCGAAATGCTGCGCGCGGCAGACATCGGCTATGCCGTGGAAAATGCCTGCGAGGCGTTGCGCGCGGTGGCGGATCGCACGGCGCCTGCGTGCGGCAAGGGCGCGATCGCGGCGATCGTGGCCGAGCTTGAAACAAGAGATCTGTAAAAAAAGCGAGGGGCTGTCGGAAACGACAGCCCCTCGGCTTTTCATTTACAGCGGCACGGCGGCGTTATCTGCCGGCTCGCCTTCTTCTTGTTCGTCGGTTTTGGAAAGATAAATGCCAAAGGGAGCAAGATCCATCTTCGGCTTGCGCGACAGGCGCACCTCGCTTGTCTCCAGCGTGTCAAACAGCATTTTGAGGGGGAAGATGTCGATCTCCTCGCCATCCTCTTGCATGGCGCGTGCGATCTGATAACGGGCATCCTCTTCCTCGTTGCCAAAGGTGTAAAGCGTATCTGCCTCGCGCGTGGAAAGCGTGTAACGTCCCCCCGCATTTGTGATCATCTGCACCAGATACAGCATCTCGTTGAAGTGTGTGCGCTGGTAATTCAGGCTGACCGTTACGGTGTGACCGGAAAGCAACGGCGGCTTTCTTGTTTTCTTGGGGGCGACCACGTCAAGGAACTGCACAAACGCCTCTGCGTTTTGCGAGCCGCGCTCCATGCAGTTGGAAAGGTCGGGGAGCTGCACCTCATCAGTGGGGTCATTCTCCTTTTTCTTTTTGCTGCGGTGGCGCTTTTTCTTTTTGGTCTCGCCCTCCGGCTTGCGCCAGGCGTAATCAATGGCACCGTTCTCGGTTTTGCCGCCGCAGTCAGGGAACATCTCCATCAGCCCCGGCAGATCTGTGCCGTGGTACTCTGCGATCGCCTTCATGATCAGCATCGTGTGATAGGCGTCCTCGTCGCTGCGGTGAAGGTTTTCCGGTTCAATATTACACCAGGAGAGCAGCGAGTCCTCCAGGTTTTTGGCGGTGTTGTTGATGGGCTGACGCGCATAAAGCTGCTGCACGTCGTAGAAGGAATAGGCAAAGGGGGCAAGCGAATAGCGCTTGCAGTCGTCGTGCAGGAAATGCACGTCGTTGGTCACGGCATAGCCGATGGCAACCGTTTCCGGATCCTCAAACATTGCCTTGAAGCGCTCGTAAAAGTCCGGGAAGGGGGGGAAGTCCTTAAAGATCTCGCGCGGGTACGCCATCATCTTTTTGGCAACGTACCAGTCAAAGCGGTCGCGCGGATTGATCAGCACGTCCTCCGGCCCCTCCAGAACGTTAAAATTCTCGTCGGTGATGAGATAGCCAAGGCTGAAGATCTTTGCACAGTTTTGATAGCAGTTGGCACACTCAATGTCAAAAAACAGATATTTCATCAACGTGCTCCGATCAGTTGACAAAATCCATCACGTCCAGCTTCAGCATGGGGAGCAGACGGGTGAGCAGAATGCGGTAACGCATATAGGAGTGGTAGCGCAGGCCCTCCTGCAGCAGCTCGTCGGAAACGTGAACGTCAGCGGGCTCGGTGGCGGCGCCGGCAGCCTTCATCATCTTCATCAGCTCCTCGTCGGTGGGCAGCACCTCGCGGATGATGCGGCGGATCTCGGGCCAGATCTCCTTCAGGCGTGCGGGATCGACCTTATCCATAATGCTGGGCACGTTCAGCTTCATCAGCTCGCCGTGCTGTGTTTCATCGAAATGAGAACGGATCTCGTCCCAATCGGGAGCCTCTACAACGGGGTCAACGCTCTCGATGCGGTCGGCAATGTTGTGGTAGATGCGGTTGATCAGCACGGTGGCAACGCCAACCTTTTTGCCGTGGAACTCGGGCCAGATGTTGCGGGCCAGCTTGTAGCACTCCCAGTAGTGAGAAACCACGTGCTCGGCACCGGATGCGGGGCGGGAGGACTTTGCCAGCTTCATGCCAAGGCCGGAAAGGATCAGGCCCTCCATGATGTTGCCGGCTGCTTCCTCATCCTCGCCCGAAACCTTGTCGGCAAGGTCCACGACCTTTTTTACACCCTGCATGGTGATGTCGGCAACGGCGGGGCAGTAGTACTCGTCGATCAGAAGGTGTGCGATCTGCCAATCGGCAATGCCGATATACTTGGCGACCATGTCGCCAAAGCCGGCAGCCTTCAATTCAAGCGGAGCCTTGGCAAGCACCTTGGTGTCGGCCAGGATGACGCTGGGCTGCTCTACGAAGTAGGAGTTTTTAAAGTTGTTTTCTACGATGGGCGCGGTGTCGGAGGCAAAGCCGTCCATCGAGGGGGCGGTTGCCACGATGCAGAACTTTTTGCCCTTGCGGTAGGAGGCAACGCGGCAGATGTCGTTAACGGAGCCGGTGCCCACGGAAATAACGGCGTCCACGTCGTCGCAAAGAGCTTCGACCTCGCGTACCTGCTCGATCTTGGCGTACATCATGTTCTGGTAGATCAGCTTTTTCACCTCAAAGCCTGCGGCCTCGATGCTCTCGATGGTGCCGTCAGCGGCCTTGATGGCGTTGCTGTCGGAAACAAGCAGCACCTTTTTGGGGAAGCCTTCCTCGACAAGGATCTTACCGATGCGCGCGGTCAGACCGCTTTCGATCTCAACGCGCTCGGTCACAAATGTATGCTTTTTGCCGCAGGGGCAGTTTTCAAGGCTATGTAAAATCTTTTTCAAATCCATAATGCATTTCCTCGCATTTCATAAATTTCGCACCTACCATTATACCTCACTCGCGCGCGATTGTCAAGAAGTAAACTATAACTGTATGCATATATTTAACATTCTATTGCATTTTTGGCGGCAATATGCTATAATAAAGCCAAACTCACGAAAGGGGAGAGCATGTATGAAATTTGATCTTCGTGCCGCCGCCAAGGAGCGGCTGCTGTTAGTTGCCCACCGCGGCGCCTTTGCAGGCAACATTCCCTGCAACACCATCGCCGCATACGAGGCAGCCCTGCGCCAGGGCGCGGATATGATCGAGATCGACCTCAACTACACTGCCGACGGCAAGCTGGTGGTGTTCCACCCGAAAATGGAGCGCCAGCACCTTGGCTTTACCGGCAATATCAACGATTATAGCTGGGATTTTGTAAAGCAGCTGCGCTATATCAACGTTGACCGCGACCAGACGCAGTTTGGCATCAACACGCTGGACGAGGTGCTGGAGCAGTTCAAGGGCAGATGCTATATCAATATCGACAAATTCTGGGTAAAGCCAAAGGAGATCTCTGAGATCGTGCGCCGTCACGGCATGACGGATCAGATCCTTGGCAAGACCTCGGCAAAGGCGCAGTATCTGGATATCGTGGAGGCGTATTGCCCGGATATCCCCTATATGGCCGTTGTCAAAAGCGAGGAGGAGATCGCCGTCGCCCGTGCGAGAAAGATCAATTACGTCGGCACCGAGGTGCTGTTTACCGAGGATACCTCGCCGCTTTGCTCGCCTGAGTTCATCAAGGCGCATCACGACGACGGGCTGCTTGTCTGGTGCAACTCTATCGTGTATAACTACAAAACGGTGCTGGCAGGCGGACATTCCGATGACCGTGCCTTTCTTGGCGACCCCGAGGGGAGCTGGGGCTGGATCGCAGACCGCGGCTTTGACCTGATGCAGACCGACCATATGCTGGAGGCCTCTCTGTTCCTCGAAAAGACCAACCGCAGAGCGCGTAAGTGAAATGCTGAAAAAGGTCAGAATACAAATAAAGACTTGCAAGACCGAGCTTGCCGGCAGCCTTTTTGACGGGGGCAAGCCCCGACCCCTGCAGGGCGGCGGAGCGCCGCAAAAAAGCGAGATGACGGTCACGGGCCGCTATCACGACGACGGTACGCGCCTTGCCATTGCCTATCGTGAAAGCGAGCTGACGGGGCTTGAGGGCTCGGAGGCAACGCTCTCCTTTTTCAAAAACGAGCCGCAGGTGATCACGCTGCAGCGCTCGGGCAGCGTCAAGGCGCATCTGCGCTTTGAGGCGGGTAAGCGACACTCCTGCATATATCAGACGGCGATCATGCCCTTTGACGTGTGCCTGGAATGTGAGCGCGTGGAAAATCTGCTGGAGGCAGCGGGAACGCTCTTTCTTGATTACGTGGTAGAGGTGCGCGGCGGCGCGCCCGAGCAGGTACGAATGGAGATCGCGCTCCTACCTGACTTTGACAAGCCTCAAAACATCAATTAACCCCCAAACGGGTAGAAAGAGGAGGAAATATGGTGTTGCAAGAACAAGCTGTAGAAAGATCTTCCAATTTTACGTTGGCTTTCATTGCGCATGCTGTACGGGTTGTTTTATTGCTTGCTTCGGCAGCTTTGCTTTGTGTTCCTTTTGGCGTTTCCTATCAAATTTTTATTAAATACGGGGCAGTTGAGTATTTGTACGCAAGTGAAGAACTACATGCGGTGACCGAGCTGTTTTCGTTTGGCTTTGGCTACCAAGCCGTGTGTACTTGTGCGTTGCTTCTCTTTGTTTTGGTCAATGTCGCTGCAAGCGGAGCGATCTGTGTGCGCTGCTTGAAAAAAAGACGTGCGGGATGGGATAAGATCCTGCCCGTTGCGCTTGCTGCTGCCCAGCTTATTTTTGTCATCCTGTTTTGTATTTTGCTTGCGGTGCTTCCCATTGAGGTAACAAGTACACTGACGGGGAATTTTGTATATTATTTTAAACCCGCTTTGGCACTGTACCTGTTTGCGTTTCTCTCCTTTGTCAGCATAGCGCTTGGGGTGGCGGCTTGGCTGTTTGGGGATATTACCTCCTCTCCCAAGGCGGTTTTTGTGCCATTGCAAGCCCCTGCTCCCGCTTATAACGCGCCGGCGGCACAAGCACCCTCCTGCGCAATGCAGGATCTGCAAGGGGCAGAGCAGATCGCCGCACAGCTTCGCACCTATAAGCAGCTTGCGGATGACGGTGTGATCACCCCGGAAGAATTTGAGCAAAAGAAAAAGCAGCTGCTTGGCATCTGAATAAAAAAGCACCCAACGCACGGCCGGGGGGGAGGAAAATGGGGGGCGAACGGGCTTGGGGTA
>JAZNNA010000003.1:0-56704 GCA_045580065.1 Eubacteriales bacterium | reverse complement strand
CCCTCTTTTTTCAGCTTTTGCACAGCGCGATGCAGCGCTCTACGGTTTTGGAAAGGTTGCCTTCGGTGTCGCGCTCGTCCACCACAAGGTCTGCGTATTGCTCGTAAAGCGCAGTGCGCTCGTCATACAGGTCGCGCAGGGTATAGCCCTCCGGCAATACCACACCGCGGTGTGAGTAATCACCAAGGCGCGCGACAAGAGAATCGTAGTCGATCTTGAGATACAGCACGCGGCTGATCCTTTTGAGGTGTGCCATCGCCTCCTTGCCGTAGACCGCACTTCCGCCCGTGGAGATCACGGTGTGCGTCACGTTGAGGGTGGCGTTGACCTCGTTTTCGATTTGCAAAAAGCGGCGGATGCCCTCTTGCTCAATGATCTCGTGCAGCAGCTTGCCCTCGCGCTCCTGGATCACAAGGTCGCTATCCAGAAAGCGGTAGCCAAGGCTTTTGGCAAGCAGCACGCCCACGGTGCTTTTGCCGCAGGAGGGAAGGCCGATCAGGGTAACGTTGTTTTTCATAATTCCTCACAAAAATGCCCCGTGGCGCATATGCGTCACGGGGCATTTGATGTTTATTGGGACGTCCCGTCTTATGATATGCCGGTTATTTCAGCACCACGCGGCGGAAGTTCTTTTTGCCGCGCTTTACGAGCAAGCCCTCTGCAAAATCGGCAGCGGTAAAGGTTTTTTTGATGTCGGTGACCTTTTCGCCGGCGGCGGTGGCACCGCCCTGCTCAACAGTGCGGCGTGCCTCAGATTTGGAAGCGCACAGCCCGCTCTTTACAAGAAGGGTGAGAATGTCGATGGTGCCGTCCACAAAATCGGCGTCGCAAAGCTCTGCCTCGGGGGCGTTCTCGCCGGAGCCTGCACCAAACAGTGCCTTTGCGGCAGCCTCGGCCTTTTGTGCCTCCTCCTCGCCGTGAACCAGCTTGGTCAGCTCAAAGGCAAGGATCTCCTTGGCGCGGTTGAGCTGCTCGCCCTCCCAGGTGTTCATCTGCTCGATCTGCTCCATGGGCAGGAAGGTCAGCATACGGATGCACTTGAGCACGTCGGCATCGCCCACGTTGCGCCAGTACTGATAGAACTCGTAGGGGGTGGTCTTGTTGGGGTCAAGCCAAACGGCACCGCTCGCGGTCTTGCCCATCTTCTTGCCCTCGGAGTTGAGCAGCAGCGTGATGGTCATGGCGTAAGCGTCCTTGCCCAGCTTTTTGCGGATCAGCTCGGTGCCGCCCAGCATATTCGACCACTGGTCGTCGCCGCCGAACTGCATATTGCAGCCATAGTTTTGGTACAGGTGATAGAAGTCGTAGGACTGCATGATCATGTAGTTGAATTCCAGGAAGGAAAGGCCCTTTTCCATGCGCTGCTTATAGCACTCGGCAGAAAGCATCTTGTTGACCGAGAAGCAAGCGCCCACGTCACGCAGCACCTCAACGTAATTGAGGTCAAGCAGCCAGTCGGCGTTGTTTACAAGGATCGCCTTGTCCTCACCAAACTCGATAAAGCGCTCCATTTGCTTTTTAAAGCAGTCCACGTTGTGCTGGATGGTCTCGCGCGTCATCATCTTTCGCATATCGGTGCGGCCGGAGGGGTCGCCGATCATGGCGGTGCCGCCGCCGATCAGCACCACGGGGCGGTTGCCTGCCATTTGCAGTCTTTTCATCAGGCACAGTGCCATAAAGTGGCCCACGTGCAGGGAATCAGCCGTGGGGTCAAAGCCGATGTAGAAGGTCGCCTTGCCCTCGTTGATCAGCTCGCGGATCTCACTCTCGTCGGTCACCTGCGCGATCAGACCGCGCGCGACCAGCTCTTCATAAATCTTCATCTCGTTTCTCCTTTTACAGATATTTTTGGGAGAAGGGGGAAAATAAAAAGCCCCCTTGCAAAAAATGCAAGAGGGCGCATCTCCCGATACGCGGTACCACCTCTGTTCGCTGCTGCACGCAACAGCCTTACGGCACGATAATGCCGTTCTCGCATAACGGGCGACACCGTCGCCGCCTACCGGGCAAAGCCTTTCGGGGCGCAACTCGCGAAGGTATTCGGCAAACTGCTTTTGCCGCCTTACACCAACCGGCGGCTCTCTGCGAAAAGCGTGCTTGCTTACTATTTTCGGTCATCGTCTTTCTTGTTTACCGTGATAGTATAGCATATCTTTTGTTGTTTGTCAAGTGCTTTTGCACAAAAGCCGGTGTTGACTTTTTTTGTATAGTATTGTATAATAATATTATGTGTGCCTGATCGTGGGCGCGATCCTTGTCAGAATGGGAGTTATACCATGAAACAAAATTTTTTGCAGCTGATAGAGCAAAAGGCGCCTTCCTTTTCCAAGGGGCAGCGCCAGATCGCTGAATATATCAAGGAGCATTACGACCGCGCGGCCTATATGACTGCCTCGCGCCTTGGCGCCGTGATCGAGGTTTCCGAATCCACGGTGGTGCGCTTTGCCAACGCGCTTGGATTTGAGGGATATCCCGAAATGCAGCGCGCCCTGCAGGAATACGCGCGCACACACCTCACCGCCGCTCAGCGTATGGGCGTGGCGGACAATCTGATGAACCGCGGCACCGTGCTTGATAAGGTGCTGCTGGGCGATGCCGATAAGATCCGCCACACGCTTGACGAGATCGACCGCGCCGCGTTTGAAAGCGCCGTGGAAAAGATCGGCAATGCGCGCAATATCTACATCATCGGCTCGCGCTCCGCGGCAGCGCTCGCCTCTTTTTTAAGCTTTAACCTGCGCATGATGTTTGATAACGTATGCCACGTGGAAATGTCCTCGGGCAGCGAAATGTTTGAGCAGATCATGTCCATCGGGAAGGAGGACGTGCTGATCGCCATCAGCTTTCCGCGCTATTCCAATCGCACGGTGCGCGCCGCACAGTATGCGCACAACAGCGGCGCCGACGTGGTGGCGCTGACGGATAGCGCACAGTCCCCGCTTGCCCCCTTTGCCGACCAGGTGCTGACCGCGCGCAGCGATATGGCATCCTTTGTGGATTCGCTGGCGGCACCGCTCAGCATCATCAACGCCATGGTGGTTGCCGTTTCAATGGCGCATCACGACGAGGTGAGCGAGAGGTTGCACCGATTGGAAAAGATCTGGGACGAGTATAATATTTACGATAAAATGGTATAACGTATGGAGCAGATGCAACAACCGACCGTGGCAGTGGTAGGTGGCGGTGCCGCAGGGCTAATGGCGGCGATCCACGCCGCGCGCCTTGGTGCTGCGGTCACGGTATTTGAAAAAAACGAGCGCTGCGGCCGCAAGCTGGGCATCACCGGCAAGGGGCGCTGCAACCTCACCAACCATTGTAACAGAGAAACCTTTTTTGCCAACGTCACGGGCGACGCGCGCTTTTTGTACTCTGCGTGGAGCCGTTTTGGCAGCGAGGATACCGAGGCCTTTTTCGAGGAGCTTGGCGTGCCGCTGAAGGTGGAGAGGGGGAACCGCGTGTTTCCCGTTTCCGACAAGGCGCGTGACGTGGTGGATGCTCTGGTGCGCGCCGCACGCGATGCGGGCGTGAGGATCCTGAACGCTAAGGTGGAGGATATCCTTATTGAAAGCGACACCGCCTGCGGCGTTGTGGCAAACGGCAGGGAGCAGCGCTTTGGCGCGGTGATCCTTGCAACGGGCGGGGCTTCCTACCCCCTTACCGGTTCTACGGGCGACGGCTATCGCTTTGCCGGGGCGGCAGGGCACAGCATCGTTACCCCTGTCCCCTCGCTTGTCCCGTTGGTGGAGGACGGCAGCTTTTGTGCCTCGGTACAGGGGCTTTCGCTGCGCAACGTGTGCCTGCGTGCGCGTGACCTCAAAAGCGGAAGGATCGTGTTTGAGGACTTTGGCGAAATGCTGTTTACGCACTTTGGCATCACGGGTCCCCTGGTGCTTTCCGCCTCGGCGCATCTTGCCCCGATGGAGCGTGGACGGTACGAGTTATTGATAGACCTCAAGCCTGCGCTGGATGAAAAAACGCTGGACGCGCGCCTGCTTTCTGATTTTGCAAAATACAGCAACCGCGACTTTTTGAATGCATTGGGTGATCTGCTGCCGCAAAAGCTGATCGCCCCGCTTGTCGAGCGTTCAGGCATCGACGGGCGCAAAAAGGTGCATACCGTTACCAAGGAGGAGCGCCACCGCTTTGCGGCGCTGCTCAAGGGCCTTGCCATCCCCGTCAAGGGTGCGCGCCCTATTGCAGAGGCCATCATCACCAAGGGCGGTGTGACGCTTTCCGAGGTGGATCCGCGCACCATGGCATCCAAAAAGTGTGCCCGTCTTTATTTTGCGGGCGAGCTTTTGGATCTTGATGCCTACACGGGCGGCTTTAATCTGCAGATCGCCTTTTCCACCGCAGTGCTGGCGGGGGAGAGCGCGGCGATCGAGGTGCAGTCTTAGGATTTACCCCGAAAACGGGTGTTGAAAGGAGAACTATATGCAAATTGCCATCGACGGCCCCAGCGGTGCGGGAAAAAGCAGCATCGCCAAGGCAGTAGCCGCAAGACTTGGTTTTGTTTACGTGGATACGGGTGCACTTTATCGCACCGTTGGCTATTTTGTGCGCTCCAAGGGGATCGCACGCGAGGACAAGGCGGGTATCGTCAGCTGCCTTGCGCACATCCGCATTGAGGTGCGCTATGAAAACGGTGCGCAGCACGTGTATCTGAACGGCGAGGATCTGGGGGATCGCATCCGCGAGCCCGAGATCTCTATGTACGCCTCTGCCGTTTCCGCCGTGCCCGCCGTGCGCGATTTTCTGCTGGATACGCAGCGCGATATCGCCGCCAAAAACAGCGTGATCATGGATGGGCGCGACATCGGTACGGTGATCCTGCCGAACGCCGAGGTCAAGATCTTTATGACCGCCTCCAACGAGGCGCGTGCGCGTCGCCGCACGCTGGAGCTTCAGCAAAAGGGCATGCCCGCGCGTTATGAGGACGTGCTGCGCGAGATGATCGAGCGCGATAAAAACGACCGTGAGCGCGAGGTAGCGCCCGCCGTTGCCGCCGACGATGCGATCCTTTTGGATAACTCGGATATGACGATCGAGGAAAACGTGCAGGCGGTGCTGGATATCGTGGCCCGCGTACAAGAGGGGATGGCGCAATGAAAAGTGTGTTTTACGTGATCATCCGCACGCTCTTTGTGATCCCCGCACGCCTGATCTTCCGCGTGCATCCCAAAAATCGCAAGAATGAGCCGCGCAAGGCCGAGGGGCCCTATCTTGTGTGCGCCAATCACCAAACGGTGCTGGACGTGGTGTTTTTGTGTGTGGCCTTAAAGCGCCAACAGCCTCATTTTATGGGAAAGGACGGTCTGTTCCGCGTGCCCGTGCTGGGGCGCCTTGTGCGCTGGCTGGGAGCTTATCCCGTGGCAAGAGGGCGCAGCGACGTGGGCGCCATCAAGCACACCATCAAGCTCTTGCAGAGTGGGCGCTCGGTGGGAATGTTCCCGCAGGGGACTCGCTGCCCCGAAAAGGCCTTGCGCGACACGCGCGTTAAGCCCGGTGTGGGCATGATCGCCGCACATACGGGCGTGCAGGTACTTCCCGTGTATATTGGCATGAAAAACCAAAAGTGGAAGTTTTTGCGCCGCGTTGACGTGGTGGTGGGCGAGCCCATTCCCTTTGAAAAATTTGGCTATGACAAAGAAAAGCCCGGCGAGTACGCCCGCATCTCCGGTGAGATCTTTGACGAGATCTGCCGCCTTGGCGACACGGTAGCGA
Source organism: Eubacteriales bacterium (assembly GCA_045580065.1). Lineage (GTDB taxonomy): Bacteria > Bacillota > Clostridia > Oscillospirales > CAG-272 > Firm-07. The sequence continues at coordinate 50,980 of JAZNNA010000003.1, read as the reverse complement.
AATGAGCGAGGTCGTAATTGCAAAAAACGCGGGCTTTTGCCCCGGCGTACGCGCCGCGACCGAGCGGCTGCGCCGCCGCATGCAGCAAAGGCTGCCCGGCGAGCGCATTTTTACCCTCGGGCATCTGATCCATAACGAGGAGTATATTCAAAGCCTTGCACAGCAGGGGGTGCGCGCCGTTTCCGGCGACGAGCTGCAGGAGCTTGCAACAAGCGCAACGCCCGGATCCCCCGTAACGGTATTTGTTCGCGCCCATGGCATCACAGTGCAGACAAGAGAGCTGCTGGAGCAGCTTGCGGCACAGAACCAAAGCTTTTGCTTTGTGGATTGCACCTGCACCTTTGTGGAAAAGATCCACCGCATCGCCGCCGAGCAAAATGCGCGGGCGGAGGAGGTGCTGTTTTTTTGCGTAGGCAGCAAGCACCACCCGGAGGTGGAGGGCTTTATGAGCTGCTTTGACGGGGAGAAGGCCGTGTTTTCTTCTGCAGCGGAAATGGAGCAGGCAATTTTAGACAAATGGCAACATAAATTTTCGTCAAAAACACCGATTATGGTTGCACAAACCACGCAAAATTTAACAGAATGGAAAAAATGTCAGAAAATTTTGCGAAAGTACTATACAAATCCATTAATTTTTGATACAATATGTAATGTTACGCACTTGCGCCAAACCGAGGCCGCAGCACTGGCTGCCGAATGTGACGGAATGGTTGTGATCGGAGGTCGCGAAAGCTCTAATACCGCAAAGCTTTTCGAGATCTGCCGCACATACTGCCCCGAAACGCTCTGGATATCGGGTACGGCGGACCTGCACTTGGCCAAGGCGTTTTCATTTACCCATCGCAAAGTGGGCATTGCCGCTGGGGCATCAACCCCTTCGGACATCATTGAGGAGGTACATAAAACAATGAGTGAAATGGAAAACTTTGCACAAATGCTTGATGGCGCTACTAAAATGATACATACAGGAGAGATCGTTACCGGTACCGTGACCGCTGTGTCCGATACAGAGCTGCAGCTTGACCTTGGTACAAGCGTGACCGGCTATATCACCGCCGACCACGTTAGCGCCGATTCTTCTGTAAAGCTCACCGAGCAGTTCAAGATCGGTGACACCATCGAAGCAAAGGTCATTCGCGTGAGTGACAAGGAGGGCATGGCAGAGCTTGATAAGCGCCGTGTTGACTCCACCAAGAACTGGGAAAAGGTTGTTGCAGCAAAGGACGAGGGCACTGTTCTTGAGGCCGTTGTTTCCGACGTTGTAAAGGGCGGCGTTATCGTTTACGTCCTTGGCAACCGCGTGTTCATCCCCGCATCCCAGACCGGTGTTCCCAAGGATGGCGATCTTGCCCCCCTGAAGGGTACCACCGTTAAGTTCAAGGTGATCGAGACCAAGGAGCCCGGCAACAAGGCCATCGGCTCTATCCGTGTGGTTGCTCGCGAGGAGCGCCGCGCAGCAGAGGAGAAGTTCTGGTCTGAGATCGAAGAGGGTAAGACCTACACCGGCGTTGTAAAGAGCATGACCTCTTACGGCGCATTTGTGGATCTTGGCGGCGTTGACGGCATGGTGCACACCAGCGAGCTTTCCTGGAAGCACATCAAGTCCCCCGCAGAGGTCGTTGCCGTGGGCGACACCATCACCGTGTTCGTCAAGTCCTTCGATGCTGAGAAAAAGCGCATCTCCCTTGGCTACAAGACCGAGGAGACCAACCCCTGGTTCATCTTCACCAACCAGTATCAGGTTGGCGACGTTGTTTCGGTTAAGATCGTAAACCTGATGGCATTCGGCGCATTTGCTGAGATCGTTGACGGCGTTGACGGCCTGATCCACATCTCCCAGATCGCTATGACCCGCATCGGCAAGCCTGCCGACGTGCTTGAGGTCGGCCAGGAGGTCGATGCCAAGATCATCGAGATCGACAACGACAAGCAAAAGGTCAGCCTTTCCATCCGCGCACTTCTTGAAGAGGTTGCCGCTGCTGAGGCTGCTATGCCCGTTGACGAAGCACCCGTTGAGGAGTAATTTTTCAAAGAGCTACCGCCGTTTGGCGGTAGCTCTTTGTATTTTTGTGGAAAACCACAAAATTTTTAAAAAATCCATTGACAATGTTAGGGAATTGTGCTATAATAAATTCAATTGTTAACCTAACTCTATCAAAAGGGGGATGCCAATGGAAATTGCAATCATTGCCGCTGACGTAAAAAAAGAGATCATGACTCAGTTTTGTATCGCATATTGCGGTATTTTAAGCAAGCATAATCTTTGCGCCACCAGCATCACAGCCAAATATATTTCCGAGGCGACCGGCCTTAAGATCGAGCGGTTGATGACCGGTGAGCAGGGCGGCGAGCAGCAGATCGCCACGCGCATCGCGTATAACGAGATCGACATTCTGCTCTGCTTCCGCGACACGCGCCCCGATAAGCCCTTTAAAGAGGAAGAGGAGGAGCTGTTGCTTGCCTGCGACCGCTACAACATTCCCGTTGCCACCAACATTGCCACCGCCGAGGTGCTGATCACGGCCCTTGAGCGCGGCGATCTTGACTGGCGCGACTTTATCAACCCCACCAGCGCGTATAACCGCAGCAAAAAATAATGGCTGGAACAAGCCGATAAAACCACTTGCGTGCAGAGAGAAGGCCCTTGGCTGAAAGGTCTTTCACAAGCTTTTATCAGGTACCGCCCGGCCGTCAGCTTGTATAGCTTGTAAAGTAAAAAGTTCGGGTGGAACCGTGCGAAATCTCCGCACCCCGAGCGGCTAATTGGTCGCTCGGGGTGCGTTTTTTTAAAATCAATACCTTTTAAGGAGTGTTTTGTTATGTTTTGCGTAAAATTTGCAGAAAAGGAAATGTGCTTTGAGGCACCGCTTTCCGTGTTTGATGCCGCCAAGGAGGCCGAGCTTGTTTCCCGTGCCCACGTTGCCGCTAAGGTAAACGGCCGCGTGGTCGCCATGACCGAGCAGCTTTCTGCCGATGCCGAGGTGCAGCTTTTGACCTTTGCCGAGCCGGAGGGCAGGCACGTGTTCCGTCACACCGCCTCTCATATCCTGGCGCAGGCAGTGAAAAGACTGTATCCCGAGGTCAAGCTGACCATCGGCCCTGCCATTGAGGATGGCTTTTACTATGATTTTGACAGCGATATTTCCTTTGGCACCGAGCAGCTTGCCGCCATTGAGGGCGAGATGAAAAAGATCGTCAAGGAAAATCATCTGATCGAGCGCTTTGAGCTGCCCCGCGCCGAGGCGATCGCCCTGATGCAGGAAAAGGGCGAGCCCTATAAGGTGCAGCTGATCGAGGAGCTGCCCGCTGATGCCGTGATCAGCTTTTACAAGCAGGGCGAGTTCACCGACCTTTGCGCAGGCCCGCACCTGTTCTCCACCGGTGCCGTTAAGGCATTCAAGCTGACGCAATGCACCGGCGCTTACTGGAAGGGCGACCAGAAAAACAAGATGCTGCAGCGCGTGTACGGCACGGCGTTCCCCTCTAAGGACGAGCTGAAGGCGCATTTGGAAGCATTGGAAGAAGCAAGAAAGCGCGACCACAACAAGGTGGGCCGCGAGCTGGAATATTTCACCACCGTTGAGGAGATCGGCCAGGGCCTGCCCATCCTGCTGCCCAAGGGCGCACGCGTGATCCAGACGCTGCAGCGCTGGATCGAGGACGAGGAGCAAAAGCGCGGGTATCTGCTGACCAAGACCCCCCTGATGGCAAAGCGCGAGCTTTACAAGATCTCCGGCCACTGGGATCACTATCTGGACGGTATGTTTGTGCTGGGTGACCCCGACGACTATACCAAGGAGTGCTTTGCACTGCGCCCCATGACCTGCCCCTTCCAGTACCAGGTGTTCCTCAACAAAAAGCGCTCCTACCGCGAGCTGCCCATGCGTCTTGGCGAGACCTCTACCCTGTTCCGTAACGAGGAATCCGGCGAGATGCACGGTCTGATCCGCGTGCGCCAGTTTACCATTTCCGAGGGGCATCTTGTCCTGCGCCCCGAGCAGCTTGAGGAGGAGTTCCGCGGCTGTCTGGAGCTTGCAAAGTATTGCCTGGATACCGTTGGTATGCTGGAAAACTGCACCTTCCGATTCTCCCAGTGGGATCCCGCACGTGCCGGCATCAAGTATGAGGGCACGCCCGAGCAATGGGAGCACGCGCAAAGCGTGATGGGTCAGATCCTGGATCATCTTGGCTTGAAGTATGAGATCGGCATTGACGAGGCTGCCTTCTACGGCCCCAAGCTGGATATCCAGTATAAGAACGTATTTGGCAAAGAGGACACCATCGTGACCATCCAGATCGACATGCTGCTTGCCGAAAAGTTTGGCATGGAGTACGTGGATAGCGACGGGCAGATGAAGCGCCCCTATATCATCCACCGCACCAGCCTTGGCTGCTACGAGCGCACGCTGGCTTATTTGATCGAGCGCTTTGCAGGCGCCCTGCCCACGTGGATGGCTCCCGTGCAGGTCAAGGTGCTGCCCATCGGCGACGAGCATATCGACTATGCCTACGAGGTCAAGCGCGCCCTTGAGGCTGACGGCATCCGCGTTGAGGTGGACGACCGCAACGAAACCATCGGCAAAAAGATCCGCAACGCACAGCTGGAAAAGCTGCCCTATATGCTGGTCATCGGCGATAACGAGATGAACGACAAGACCGTTGCCGTGCGCTCCCGCAAGGAAGGCGACAAGGGCGTGATGGCACTGGATGCCTTTAAGGCAGACATCCTTTGCGAGATCAAGGAAAAGAGAAGATGACACTTAAGGCAAAAAGATTGATCGCGCTTGTCGTTGTAGCAGTTATTTTGCTTGTCGTGATCCTGACGGCAGTGCTGCTGCATCTTGGGCGTGTGTGGAAATTTTACGGCGTCTATGATAAAAAGGACGGCTCGTATGAATACGCGCTTGGCATTTACAAGGACAATACCTATGAGCTGATCGTCACTTGTGACGGAAAGACGCAAGTCTCCCGAGAGGGAAAATGGAAATCCAAAACCGTCAACGGCGAATGCGAGCTGCTTTGTTATGGCAACGGAGATTATTTTGTTGTCAGCTTTTTGGATGACGGAAGCCTGATGGCACTGGCAAGCTCACCGTATTGCTTTAGTACCAATGCATACGGTCCAATGCTGCTGGTGTTTGAAGATTAAAATAAAAAAGCCACCCCACGTGGGGTGGCTTTTTGCTGTTTTGGGGGATTTTTTAGTCCTCAAGGATGGATTTTTTGCTAACGTAGCGCAAAAGAGACAGGCGGTTACCGTCCGGGTCGGTGACGTCCTCGGTCACAAAGCGATCGGGGTGGATCAGATATGCCACCGCCACCATATCGTATACGCTGCAGATCTCCTCGCCGCGCCCCTTTGATAGCGCCTGATAGCGCTGCAGCATACGGGCAAACAGCCCTTCTGCAGGCAGGGTCAGCATGTTGAGGTTGCAGGCGGGCACGTGGCAGGTGTCCAGCGTGGCCACCGCATGGGGGTGCTTTACCGTTTCGGCAAAGGCGGCCGTGTCCATACCGTGATTGAACTCGTATCCGTTATAGTTGGGGGGCTCGGCGACGTTGCCGGCCATCAAAATAAGGGGGAGTGCGCCCTTTTTCTGCAAAATATCCTGCGTAACGCTGCAGGGGCCAAGGCTGACGATCACGGTATCTGCATCCGCGTCGCGCAGCCATTCCTCGTAGGTGATCACCGGTGCCTTTTCCTCAAATGCGGCGGGTAGCACGTCGCCCATGCCGTCGTTGCCGTGGATCTCGGGGATGTGATTTTCGCTTTGCGGTGCGCTTGCGGTATCCACCACGCGCAGGTTGCTTGGCACACTGTCCGCATAGGTCAGCAGCCGCTTGATGTTGACAAGCGAATCCTTTTGCGGGAAGTTGCCGCCAATGGCAAGAATGTCAATTTTTTCAAACAGTGCGGCGTGCTTTAACAGGTAGAGCGTTGCAACGGCATCGTCCATACCGTAATCGCACAAGAGTGCTACTTTTTTCTTCATTGTGTTTGCTCCTTAGCTTCGGGTCAAAAATTCTGCCGCCTCGCGCCCGACCTTTTCAAAGATCATATTGCGCACCGTGTTGCGGTCCTGCCACCTGTGAAAGATGCCGCGCACGGTCTGGGCGATCTTTCTTTTCTCCAGGCGGTTTTCTTCAAACTTATGCTGCTCGGCAAGCGCCAGCAGATACTCCTGCGAGATAAAATCCATCGAGAGCGTGTTTTCTCTTGCGCTGCCGTTGTAGTAGTCGTAAAGCTCCTTGCGGTTGCGCAGCGTAACGGCGCAGTATTTTTTCTGCTCCTCCAGATGCTCGGTGGCCTTTTCCGGTTCCAGCTCGCAAAGGCGCTTGTGGATCTGCGAGATGTTGCGATGCGCAAACGCCTTGTAGAGCAGGGCGTATTTCTCGTCCTTTTTGCCCTCCTCGGTCTGTAGATGCGCCTCGATCAGATCAACGATCTCATGGCAAAGCGACAGGGCATCGTAAAAATATTCGATCTTTTCGTCATCATTATCAAGCGTTTGCGCAAACAACTCATAGCACAGCTCTTGCTTGTCCAGACGGAAGATCTTGCACCACACCTGCAGCCCGGGGTCGTCCACGTCGCGCTCGTATTCCTGCTCCAAGGCCTCGCAGAGGTCGTAAAACTGCTGCTCGGTGGGTAGCACGGTCAGGCGCTTGCTGACAACAAATACCGAAAGCACTGCAATGGCGCAGGCAACGGCAGGATAGTCGTGAAAGCGGTCCTGCTGCGAGAGGTGGTCGCGCAGCTGCAAAAGCTTTTGATACAGCTTTTCAAAATCACCGGAGTAGATGGCTGCCTGCATACCGAATATCAGCTTTTCGGAAATGCGGACGTCGCCCGTGTAGCGGTAAATGTCCAGCACGTTCTCGTCCCAATGGTCAAAGTAGTCCAGCTTGTTGGTGCGGCTGCGAACGATCTTGATGTATTCAAAAAAGTCCTCGGTCGCCTTGCTTGCCACGTGAGAGAGCGCTGCATCTCTTGCATTGTCATCTCCCTCGGTATAGCTTGGCTTTTTCACGGCGATGCTCCACGCGCCCTGCAGGTCGGAGGGGAGCTCGCTCGGGTCCATGTTGATCAGGATGCGGCGGATACGGTTGGGGTCGGTGAGCTTGTGGAGCATATAGCCCATCTCCATCATCACGTTGGGGTTAAAGCCCATGCTCACGATCTCGTCGCGGTCGTTTTTGCGGATCTCCTTTTCGATCAGGATGATGGCAAAATCGCACCCGTTCATCTGGTGGATGATCTCCTCACTGACGGTCAGCGAGGCACGCCATTGTCCGCCGATGATGGGGTGGTAATTGGCTTCACTCAAAATGTTGCTGATCTTGTGTGCGATCTCGCGGTTATCCGCGCCGTTCCAGCCTATAAAAACTCGTTTGTTGCCCATTGCACAACCTCCGCCTTTGATATCTCCAGTATATCATAAACGCGCCCGCTTGTAAAGAAAAATTTTCCTTTGGGCGGCGTTGTTTTTGGCGGGGAACGCCCCCGCAACGTAATTTTTGCCCAAAAACGGCACACGTGGCACTGTTTTTGGCTTTTAGTGATTGTTCATATGCGTTTTGGCAAAGCGGGTGCGAAACGCGGTGGGAAAGCACCCCTCGTGGTATTTGAAATAACCGATAAAGGCCTTGTCGCCGGAAAAGCCAAGCTCGCCCGCAATCTCCTTGACGTATTTATCGGTGTTGCAAAGCAGCTCCTTGGCACGTGCGATCACAAAGCGATTGATCAGCTCGCGCGCTCCCGTACCGTAGGCCCTTTTGCAAAGCCTTGTGAGGTGATCGGGGGAGTAGCCAAGCTGTGCGGCAGCGTGCTCTACCGTAAGCGAGGCAGTGGCATTGATGCGCAACCATTCGTAGATCTTTTCGCATTTAGCGTCATAACGGTATAAGTTTTTCTCGCTCAAATGGCAAAGCTGCGCCAAAATATGCGCAAGGATAGCACCCACCAGATACAGGGGAATTTGCGGCAGATTGTTATAGTGCAGCAGCTCGCGGAACAAATAGGCGTCGTCAAACTCTTGGAAATAGCGCGTGGTGAAGGGGAGCGCGGCGCCGCTCAGGTGAAAATGCACCCAATAGAACCCAACGCCAATGCTCTCGCGCGTGCCCTTGTGGGCAACGCCCGGCGACAAAAGCAAAAGCTGGCCGCGCGTCAGGTGATATTCCTTGCCCGCTTCCTCAATAAACACCTCGCCCTCGGTCACGTAGATGATCTCCCAGGTCTTTTCCACCCGTGCGGGGTGGATCCACGGGTGCTTGCTTTGAAAAAGGCCGGCAAAATCAAAAACGGCTTGTGTGCTTTGCAATGCATCCATATCGGTTTTTCTTACCTCATATCGTTTTTTGGGACTTGACATCCCCTCAGAGGTATTATACAATAAAAGTGTAAAAAAAGCAATAGCGGCGAGAAGGGAGATGCTTTTGATGAAAACTTTTTCTTATACCGACGTAGAGCTGCTTGCAGGATATTTGTTTGAAAAGCAGGAGTTAAATCGGAAAATCACGATCAACGCGGTGTACGACCGCTTTACCGAAACCGGGCGCTTTGCGGCGTTTGACTTTTCTTATCAAGAGGGGGACGAAAAAAAGCCCCACTATTTTTGGGATAGCGACGTGGCAAAATGGATCGAGGGTGCGGCATATATTCTGCAAAAGCACCCCGAGGAAACAGAGCTTGCCCGCCGCGTGGACGAGGTGGTGGACAAGATCGAGGCGCACCAGGGGGAGGACGGTTACTTCAACATTTACTTCACCGTGGTAGAACCAAGCGCCAGATGGACGCACCGCAAAAAGCACGAGCTGTACTGCGCCGGACATCTGATGGAGGCGGCGGTTGCATATGCCGAGGCAACGGGCAAGAAAAAGCTGCTTTGCTGCATGGAAAAATATGCCGATCATATCTGCCGCGTGTTTGTTGAGGAGCATTATGCCGCCTTTCATACACCGGGGCACGAAGAGATCGAGCTTGCGCTGATGCGCATGTACCGTTATACGGGAAAGCGCAAATATTTAGAGCTTGCCGCCTACTTTATCAATGCCCGTGGCTGCTATGCCGAGCCGGAGCAGAATGATAGCTACACGCAAAGCCATCTGCCCGTGCGCCGGCAAACAGAGGCGTTGGGGCATGCGGTGCGTGCGCTTTATCTCTACACGGGCATGGCATCTCTTGCGCGCGAAACGGGTGAGCAGGAGCTGATAAATGCCTGCAGGATCCTGTGGCAGGACGTGACCGCACACAAAATGTACGTGACCGGCGCGCTTGGCTCCACCCGCCACGGCGAGGCGTTCAGCAACGTGGCATACGATCTGCCAAACGATACCGCCTATGCCGAAACCTGCGCGGCGATCGCGTTGATGCTGTTTTCGCAGGAGATGCTGCAGCTGGAAACCGATGCCAAATATGCCGACGCGGTGGAGCGCGCCTTCTACAACGGTGTGCTGGCAGGGCTTTCGCTTGACGGTGCTGCCTTCTTTTACGAAAATCCGTTGGAGATCAACCTTGCCGAGCGTCGGGGCGATCCGCAAAAGCGTTACTCGATCACGCAGCGTGTCAGCTGCTTTGATTGTTCCTGCTGTCCGCCCAACCTCAACCGCATCCTTGCCTCGCTCGGGAACTACGTTTACGGGCAAGAAGGGGACACGCTGTATATCAACCAGTTTGTGACCTCGCGCCTTTCGGGCGATGTGATCAGCTGCGAGATGAATACCGATTACCCCCGCAACGGTACGATAAAATTGCGGGCGAGCGGCGCGAAGGCCGTTGCCGTTCGCGTGCCCGCGTGGTGCCGCAAATTTGAAATTGACCGCCCATATGTGATGCAAAACGGCTATGCTGTGCTGCAAAATGACGGTGGTGAGATCCTGGTGGAATTTGATATGACACCGCAGCTTGTGTATGCCGATCCGCGCGTGTATCGCACCGCCGGATGCGCGTGCGTGATGCGCGGCCCGGTGGTTTATTGTGCCGAGGGCGTGGACAACGGCGCTGAGCTGCATAGCTTTGTGCTGGGAGATACGCTTTCTGCCAAGCTGCAGGAGAGCGCAGAATTTGCCTTACCCACGCTGGAGATCGCGTGCGAGCGCCGCTTGCCCTTTGCGGGCGGCTTGTATGCAGTAAGCGCCCCCAAAACCGTACCCGCAACCTTAAAGCTGGTACCGTATAGCGGTTTTGCCAACCGCGGCGAGAGTGATATGCTGATCTGGTTGCATATAAAATAAGAAAAAAGCACGGCGCTTGCCGTGCTTTTTTCTTACAGCCCGATCAGGGTCTGCAGGGCGGTCTGCGCATAAAGGCGCACCAGAAAATCGTTGGGGTGGTTGATGTTGTTGCCGGAGCAATCGCAAAAGCGCTTGCGCTGCAAAAGCTGACCGCTCAGCGACGTGACCGGCGCAACGGCGCAGGGAACGCCCCTTTCGTTATACTCCTCGGCAAGCTTTAACAGCTCCGGCTCAAACAGAGGTTGGTTCATACACCAGCGCGGGGATGCGGGGTTGGCATACATGGTGGCAACCAGCAAAACGGCGGTGTCGGGGGCAACGGCAAGCACGCGATCAAGCATGATGCGCTGCTTTTCGATATACTCCTCGGGGGAAAGGCGTTTGTCGTTCATGCCGTGTGCCAGCACGAAAAGATCGCACCCGTATTGCGAGATCGGGGCAACAACGCGCTCCTCAAGCCCTTCGATCCCTTGCGTGGAGTTCCATCCGCCAACGGCGGTGTTCAGATAGGTCAGCGTGCCGCGCGTGCCGCTTACACTTATCTCGCCCGGCACGGGCATGGCGCGGGGGAGCTTGGTGTCCACGTATTTGTGCGAAAAGTCATACCGTTTTGCCACATATTCGGTGAGAAGCATCGTCCAAGAGGGCATGTAGGGGGGCGTTTTGCAAAGATACGAGCAGTTGCCGCCCACGGTGATGCTGTCCCCGTAAAAGAACACGGTCACGTCCCTTCCGTTTTGCAGCTTTTCAAAAAACGGGGTGTAACGGTGCGAAAAACAAGGGGGTTGGCTCAAAATCGGGGTGGAATTATGCGCATAGGTCACAGCGATCTGCCATTTGGTCATGCTGGTGCCCTCGCCCCAGTAGATAAAGGTTTCCTTGCCCTTGTAGGGGATGCTGATCAGCGATGAAGGATCGTTATGATAATAGGCTTCCTCGGTGATGTAGGGGATGCGCGTGTCAGCAGTCAGCGACAGCGTGCCGTCGCTGTTCAGCACAAGGTCCCGTCCAAGCTCATAGGTCACGTCACCGCCGTAATTGGTGATGGAAAGGATCTGCGTTGGCATATAGAGCAAGGGCGCCTTGTCTGTGGCACCGATGAACATCACGGTTTCGCGGTAGACTGTTTGCCCCTGCCACAGGGGGGCAAGCTCGTTCGTATAATTTTTCATAGCCTTAGCTCCTTGGTGTGTTCGTTGCTTTTATTTTAGCGCAGACTTGCGCATTTGTCAAGCAAAAAAGCAGCACGTGTGCGCTTTTTTGCAATAAAAGGGGTGCGTTTGGCGCACCCCTTTTATTTTACTTCTCGTTTTTGTAGATTTCCTTGAAGTACTTGTAAGTATCAACCTTCAGCTCGCCGCAAGCAGCCTCGTCGCAAGCGATGATGCCATCCTGGTGCATCTGCAGTGCACTGATCGTCCAAGCGTGGTCAACACCACCCTCTACACAATGGCGAAGGGCGCGTGCCTTGTTGTGGCCGCTGATCAAAAGCAATACCTGCTTTGCGCCGCAAACGGTAGCCACACCAACAGAAAGCGCTCTCTTGGGAACCTTGTTTACGTCGTTGTCAAAGAAGCGGGAGTTGACAATCAGCGTGTCCTCGGTGAGTGCGCGCACACCGGTTCTGGAGGAGAGAGAGGTAAAGGGCTCGTTAAATGCGATGTGTCCGTCAACACCGCTGCCGCCAAGGAACAGATCAATGCCGCCGTAGGAAGCGATCTTTTCCTCGTAACGCTGGCACTCAGCATCAAGATCCTCTGCCATGCCGTTGAGGATGTTGATGTTTTCTGCGGGAACGTCAACGTGATCGAAGAAGTTGTCGTGCATGAAGTACCAGTAGCTCTGGTCATGCTCGCGGGGCAGGCCAACGTACTCGTCCATGTTGAAGGTCACAACGTTCTTGAAGGAAACCTTGCCGGCCTTGTACATAGCGATCAGGTTTTTGTAAACGCCGATGGGGGAAGAGCCCGTGGGCAGACCAAGCACGAAGGGGCGGTCCTCCTTGTGGTTGTTGATGGCATCAGCAATGTGCTGAGCAGCCCAAGCACTCATAGCGTCGTAATTGTCTTTGATGATTAATTTCATTTTTGTGCTCCTTTACAAATTGAAATTTAAATTTACTTTATCATTATATCACACACCAAGGCGATTTGTAAAGACAACTTGCGATTTTTGAGAGATTTTTTTGCTTTAACCGCCCCGTGACAGCAAATAAAACAGGCATCGCGCCAAGCTGTGGCTGCTTTTGCAAAAATAAAGGCTGAATTTGAAAGGGTTTTAAGGGAAAAAGGTGTAGAACTCTACTCCGAGCCGGTGAGTGAGGGGCAATGAGGCCTGCCGAGAAAAGGTTGTCAAAGAAAAAACGTGTAGGGCGAGGCGCACCGCAGAGAGGCGGCGAAGGTGTAGAAGTCTACTCCGAGCCGGTGAGCGAGGAGCAACGAAGCCCTGCGCGTTTTTTCAAAGACAAAAAGGGGTGCACAAACGTGCACCCCTTTTGTACAGTCAGGTTTTCGGAACGGTAAAAACTTACTTAAGCTCAACCGTAGCGCCGGCATCCTCGAGAGCCTTCTTGATGCTCTCAGCCTCTTCCTTAGTAGCGCCTTCCTTAACAGCCTTGGGAGCAGCCTCAACGAGGTCCTTAGCGTCCTTCAGGCCAAGGCCGGTGATCTCACGAACAGCCTTGATAACGTCAAGCTTCTTAGCACCGAAGGATGCAAGAATAACGTCGAACTCGGTCTTCTCCTCAGCAGCGGGAGCAGCAGCTGCTGCAACGCCAACAGCGGCAACGGGAGCAGCGGATACGCCGAACTCCTCCTCAACAGCCTTAACAAGCTCGTTGAGCTCAAGAAGGGTAAGACCCTTAACACTTTCAACAATAGCGGTAATCTTTTCGCTAGCCATTTTGATTGTCCTCCTGTAAATAGAGTATTTTTAAAATTTTGTTTTGCGTGAAGCCGTCACGCTGCGGTTTCCGCTTTAAACGGTGCGGCACCGTTATGCCGCATTATTCTGCAGCGGGAGCAGCCTCTTCGCCGTTCTTGTCGATGATAGCCTGGATGGCATATGCAAAGCCGTAAACGGGGGACTGGATGCTGCCAAGGAACTTGGCAATAAGGGTTTCCTTCGAAGGAATGTCGGCGAGAGCGTTTACAGTAGCCTCGTCGATCACGGCACCGTCAAGGTAGCCGGCAAGGATCTTGAAGGACTCGACCTTATCGGCGAACTTCTTCAGAACCTTTGCAGGAGCAACGGCGTCGTTTTCGCTGATGGCGATAGCGGTCATACCGTTGAGGTACTGCTTCATTTCGCCATAGCCAACCATTTCGCAGGCACGGCCGGTCAGAGTGTTCTTTACTACGGCGTAGTGAACACCTGCTTCGCGCAGAGCCTTACGCATTGCGGTATCATCCTCAACGGTGATACCCTGATAGTTAACAAGCACACCGGAAACAGAGTTTTTGATCTGCTCGGCAAGCTCGGCAACCACTTTCTGCTTTTGTTCAAGGATAACTTTGCTGGGCATTTTGTTTTCACCTCCCATGGAAAAATTGATATAAAAAAATCTTTCTCCCGCCAAAGGCACACCCCGGCACGAAGAAAGACACACTTCTATATAGAGAAATTGAGTCGCTCCTCGGCAGGAGAGCTACGCGAACGTAACCTTTACGGGAACCTGCTGTCTTTGGATAACGCAAGCATTATAACACAAACAAAAGGGTTTGTCAACCCCTTTTTTGAAAAAAGTTGAAAGAAATTTGAAATGACCGACACACGGCGGTGCATCGGTCATTCCTCCTCGTCCTTGATGGCGATATTGCAGCGCAGCACGCGCTCGGCAGATTGGATCAGGCGGCGGCGCAGCCATGCGGGCTTCAGCACCGTGATCTCGGCCTCGGCAGCCAGCACCAGCCCCAAAAACATTTCCACACTGTGGAACTCGCAAATGTAATTGCCGCGCGATTCCTCGCCCACGATGAATTGCGAAAGCTCCAGGCGCGTGAGCTTGTCGGGGATGCGCAAAACGGCGGAGTAGGGGATCTGCATCTGCAGGACCTCCTGCTTTGCGCCAAACGAGCGCTCGCCGGTCACGGCCTCAACGTAGTCCAGTCCCCCCTCGTTTGCGGTGTATGAGGGAAGGGAATACTCCTCGGTGTAATAAAAGCCGCGATGCTCGGCGCTATAGGCAAGCGGCGCGCCGTAATCCTCGCGCAGGCTGGTCACGTCGCGCTGCGCCTGGCGGTGAGAGATCCCAAAGCGCTCGGCAAGGCGGTTGGCGTTGGGATAGCGCATATTGACGATATATTTGTGCAGCCATTGGATGCGGTTGTTGGCATTCATTGCTCTCCCTCCTCACAAACGTGATAAGAGGCACAACCCGCTGCAAAGTGCAGCCCAAGCGCCAAAAGCAGAAGGTCAAATACAAAATAGGTGAGATCGTCGTAGCTGCCAAGCGCAAAGGCCAGCGCGTTGGAAACGCCGGTGGTAAGGCAGGCAAAGCCGGCAAGCCCCAAAAAGGGCAGGGATCTTGCGTGCTTGGCACGGCCAAGCTGCACGCGCAGCTCGCAAAGCAGAGCAAGCAGCGCTGCCAGGATGCTCAGGTGCTGCGAGATCTTGTGCGGTGCGTTCATCTGCGTGTAGCGGTCGAAATAGGTGAGCACGATCACAAGGATCAGCGCGAGCAGCAGCGCATAGCCAAGCAGCACGCGCACGGCGGGGGAGATGCGTACAAAATGTGTGATAAAGTAGCCCGCGCCGAAAAGAAGGGAGATCAGCGCAAGGATCGAAACGAGCGCCGGGGCGGGGAGCGTATTGCCGCGCAGCAGCAGATAGCAGGCGGCAGAAAGGCAGAGCAAAAGGCACATGCCGTCGCCCACCATGGCAAACAGAGTGGGGGTCGTGCTTTGCCGCAGCTCCTCCTTTTTAATATAAAGGAAGAAAAGCAGGCAGACCGCAAGCGACAGGCCGGTCAGCACGTACAGCAATATTACAAGCGGGGCGCCGGCCTTGAAATAGCCGATATCGGCATCAAAGGCAAGGGCGAGCGCCAGGGTGCGCACCACCGTGCAAGCAAGCGTAAAAAGTGCCAGAAGTGCCAGAAGATAGGGGGCAAAACGCGCGCTGAAAAACCGCTTCACTTTGGTCTACTCCTTTCGAAAAAGTACATTTATATCAGTATACCGCATAAATGTGAATAAATTATGACGAAGGGCGAGTTCTACAAAAACTTTCGTTTTTTGCGGCAAATATTGCACTTTTGGGGCGACTTTGCGACCGGATCGGGTCAGATGCAAAAAAATTGGGGAAGAGCAGTGGGTGTAAAGCGGAGAAAAGCCGTATTTTGCTTTAAATCCGTTTATTTTTATGCATAATGCACAATTCGGGCGGATAAAATTCTTTTAACTTCTACAGATGGGGTAAAGAAAAAAATCGGCAAAACTATTGCATTTCAAGGCAAAATATGATAAAATATACAGGTCTGATATGCGATGAAGCGAGAGGTTGCTACGTAAAGTAGGTTAATTTTCGCAGAGTATGTCCGTTCACCGGGCGAACGAGTGTGTAAAAGCACCGCGCCGGACGTTTGGCAAGTACCCCCGATCCCGGAAACTACCCGTACAGATGCTGATGTGTGGGCAAATCCGGTTTTTGTCGGGAGGGAAAAGAAACGCTCGGCAGGGTGTCAGAGCATCCTCGGCCCCTTAAAAGCTGCGGACATCGATGACGGCCTTCATTAATTATAAAGACCGCCCATCCATGGACGCAAAAATCAAAAAGGAGGCAAAACAAATGGCAGTCAAGGAGAAGATCCGCGTTAGACTCACCAGCTACGACCACACTCTGATCGACACCGCAGCCGAGAAGATCGTGGAAGTTGCCAAGAGAAATGGCGCAGCTGTTTCCGGTCCCGTACCGCTCCCCACGAAGAAGGAGATCATCACCATCCTTCGTGCAGTGCACAAGTACAAGGATAGCCGCGAACAGTTCGAGATGAGAACGCACAAGCGTCTTATCGACATCATCAAGCCCACCCAGAAAACTGTGGATGCGCTGATGAACGTAGAGCTCCCCGCCGGTGTTGAGATCGAGATCAAGCTTTGATCTTGCAACGGCAAAACAAAGATAACAGTCGATGCCGCAAGGCAGCTCGGCAACTTTGTAAATCATGTTGGCGTCATCCTTTAGGCGTCAACCAATAATTTACAGGAGGAAAACAAAATGAAAAAGGGTATTATCGGTAAGAAAATCGGTATGACTCAGATTTTCGACGAGATCGGAAATGTGATCCCGGTTACGGTAATCGAGGCCGGTCCCTGCGTAGTAACGCAGAAGAAGACCGCCGAAACCGACGGCTATGAGGCCGTTCAGCTTGGCTTCGTTGATGCCAAGGAAAAGCAGCTCAGTAAGCCTGCAAAGGGTCACTTTGCAAAGGCAGGCGTTGCTGCAAAGAAGCACCTTAAGGAATTCCGCCTTGAGGACTGCACCGCTCTTAACGTGGGCGACGTGGTTGGCGTTGATGCTTTCGCCATCGGCGACAAGATCGACGTGACCGGCACCACCAAGGGCCGCGGCTACACCGGCGCCATCAAGAGATGGAACCTGCACAAGCTCTGTGCAACTCACGGTGTTGGTCCTATCCACCGCCAGTCCGGCTCCATGGGTGTTATCGACCCTGCCCGCATCTTCAAGAACAAGAAGATGGCTGGCCAGTACGGTAACGAGCAGGTTACCATTCTCAACCTCAAAGTTGTTAAGATCGACGCTGAAAAGAACCTGATCGCTGTAAAGGGTGCCATTCCCGGTGCCAAGAACGGTATCGTGTTCATTCGCGACTCGGTCAAAGCGTAAGCGGAAGGAGGAACTACAATGCCTAGCGTAAAAGTTTATAACATGGCCGGCAAAGCAGTCGGCGAGATCGCCCTGTCCGATGTGATCTTCGGCGCAGAGGTCAACGGCGCTGTCCTCCACGCAGCAGTACGTGCTTATCTGATGAATCAGCGTCAGGGCACGCAGTCCACTCTCACCCGCAGCGAAGTTTCCGGCGGCGGCAAAAAGCCCTGGAGACAGAAGGGAACCGGCCGTGCCCGTCAGGGTTCCACCCGTTCTCCTCAGTGGACTCACGGTGGTATCGCACTGGGCCCGAAGCCCCGTGACTACCGCACCGGTATGAATAAGAAGACCAGAAAGGTTGCTCTTTACAGCGCCCTTTCCGCTAAGGTTGCCGGCGGCGACTTTATCGTGGTTGACAGCATCGCTGCTGAGTCTTATTCTACCAAGACCATGGCAACCATGCTCAACGCCCTGGGTGCTACCAAGAAGTCCTTGGTCGTTCTTCCCACCGTTGACAAGGTTGTGATCAAGAGCTTTTCCAACATCCCCGGCGTTGTTACCACTCAGTACAACACCGTGAATGTTTACGACGTGCTCAACGCTGACAAGCTTGTCATCGCCAAGGACGCCGTCGCAATGCTTGAGGAGGTGTACGCATAATGAGAATGATCGAAGATATCATCATCAAGCCCGTTATCACGGAAGCAAGCATGGATATGCTTGGCTCCAAGAAGTACGTCTTCAAGGTACAGAGCAATGCAACCAAGGCTGACGTTGCAAACGCAGTTGAGGCTATGTTCAAGGTAAAGGTTGCATCCGTTAACACCATCAACATGAAGAAGAAGCCCAAGAGAATGGGTGTTCACGCCGGCTACACTTCCGAGTGGAAGAAGGCCATCGTAACCCTTGCGGCTGATTCCAAGACCATCGAGTTCTTCGATGGTATGCAGTAAGAGTAGGAGGTTTAGAAAATGCCTACAATTAAGTATAAGCCGACTACCCCGGCAAGACGCCAGATGAGCGTTCCTTCCTTCGAGGAGATCACCAAGTTCTCTCCTGAGAAGAGCCTGATCGTTACCAAGAAGAAGAATGCAGGCCGTAACAGCTACGGTCGCATCACCGTCCGTCATCGCGGCGGCGGCAACAAGGTAAAGTACAGAATCATCGACTTCAAGCGTCAGAGCGTAGCTCCCGCAACCGTTGTTGGTGTTGAGTACGATCCCAACCGCAGCGCATATATCGCACTGCTTCAGAACACCGAGGGCGAAAAGAGCTATATCATCGCTCCCGTTGGCCTTACCGCAGGCGACACCGTTTACTCCGGTGCCGATGCCGACATCAAGCCCGGCAACACCCTGCCTATTGGCAACATTCCCGTGGGTACCTTCATCCACAACATCGAGCTTTACCCCGGTAAGGGCGCACAGCTCGTTCGCAGTGCCGGCACCTTTGCACAGCTGATCGCAAAGGAAAACGGCGTAGCTCAGGTCCGTCTTCCCTCCGGTGAGGTTCGCCTGATCCGTCTGGATTGCAAGGCTACCATCGGCCAGGTCGGCAACATCGAGCACGACACCGTTAAGGTCGGTAAGGCCGGTAAGACCCGCCACAAGGGCATCCGTCCCACCGTGCGCGGTTCTGTAATGAACCCCTGCGACCACCCCCACGGCGGTGGTGAAGGCAAGTCCCCTGTGGGCCGTCCTTCTCCCGTAACTCCTTGGGGCAAGCCTGCTCTGGGTTATAAGACTCGTAACAAGAAGGCGAGAACCGACAAGTTCATCGTCAAGCGTAGAAATGCGAAGTAAGGAGGGTATCGAGTAATGAGCAGAAGTTTGAAAAAAGCGCCTTACGTCGAAGAGAAACTCTACACGCGTATCTGCGCAATGAACGAGAAGAATGAAAAGAAGGTCCTTAAGACCTGGTCCCGTGCATCCACGATCTTCCCGGATTTCGTGGGTCACACCATCGCCGTTCACGACGGCAAGAAGCACGTTCCGGTATACGTTACCGAGGATATGGTTGGTCACAAGCTCGGCGAGTTTGCTCCCACCCGTACCTTCAAGGGCCATGCCGGTTCCAAGACATCCAACAACGGTAAATAAGGGAGGATTTAAACAATGGAAGCAAAAGCATATCTTAAGTATGCGCGCATCTCTCCCCGTAAGGTTCAGATCGTTCTGGATCTCATCCGTGGCAAGGATGCCGGCGTAGCAATGGGTATTCTCAAGACCACCCCCAAGGCAGCATCTGAGCTTCTCATTAAGCTCCTTGGCAGTGCAATTGCGAATGCAGAACACAATTTCCACATGGATGCCAGCAAGCTGTACGTCAGCGAGTGCTTCGTTTGCGCAGGCCCCACGCTTAAGCGTATCATGCCCCGCGCAAAGGGAAGCGCAGACCGCATCCTGAAGAGAACCAGCCATGTGACCATGGTTGTAAAAGAAAGAGAATGAGAGGAGGAAACGCAGAATGGGTCAGAAGGTAAATCCCCACGGTCTTCGCGTGGGCGTCATTAAAAACTGGGACTCGAGATGGTTCGTAAACGATCAGAAGTTTGGCGACACCCTCGTTTCCGACTATCAGATTCGTAAATACCTCAAGAGCGAGCTGCAGAAGGCAGGCGTTCCCAAGATCGAGATCGAGCGCGACAGCCACCGTGTACGCGTGTTCGTACACTGCGCTAAGCCCGGTATGGTGATCGGTAAGGGCGGTGCTGAGATCGACAAGTACAAGGTTGCTCTTGAAAAGATGGTTGGTATGCCTGTTGCCCTCAACGTGGTTGAGGTGCGCTCTCCCGACCTCAATGCACAGCTGGTTGCCGAGAACATTGCTTCTCAGCTTGAGAACCGTGTGGCATTCCGCCGTGCAATGAAGATGGCTATCCGTAACACCATGCGTCTTGGTGCCAAGGGTATCAAGATCAGCTGTGCCGGCCGCCTTGGCGGTGCTGAGATCGCTAAGACCGAGCACTATCATGAGGGTACCATCCCGCTTCAAACGCTTCGCGCAGACATCGAGTACGGTTTCTGGGAAGCAAACACCACCTACGGTAAGATCGGTATCAAGGTATGGATCTACCGCGGCGAGGTGCTCAACGAAGTAAACCGTACCGCAGCCGCTCCTCGCAACGATCGCCGTGGCGACCGTCGTGACAACCGCGGCGACCGTCGTGACAACCGTCGCGGCAATGGCGAGCGTCGCGACTTCCGCGGCGAGCGCAAAGCGCAAGGACAAGGAGGCACGAAATAATCATGTTGATGCCTAAGAGAGTTAAGTACCGTCGCGTACAGCGCGGCCGTCTTACCGGTAAGGCCATGCGTGGCAATACCATTTCTAACGGCACCTACGGCCTGGTAGCTCTTGAGCCCGCTTGGATCACCAGCAACCAGATTGAGGCAGCCCGTATCGCCATGACTCGTTATATCAAGCGTGGCGGTGAAGTTTGGATCAAGATCTTCCCCGATAAGCCCATCACCGAAAAGCCCGCCGAAACTCGAATGGGTTCCGGTAAAGGCTCTCCCGAATACTGGGTGGCAGTGGTTAAGCCCGGCCGCGTCATGTTCGAGATGGCTGGCGTTCCCGAGGAGATCGCTCGCGAAGCTATGCGTCTTGCAGGCCACAAGCTGCCTATCAAGACCAAGTTCATGAAGAAAGAAGAACAGGAGGGTTAAGCAATGAAGGCAGCAGAACTGAATAAACTGAGTGTCGAAGAGCTTAACGCTAAGCTCAAGGAACTCAAGACCGAGCTTTTCAACCTCCGCTTCCAGCACGCAATCAATCAGCTTGAGAACCCCCACAAGATGGTGGAGGTCAAGAAGGATATCGCGCGTGTAATGACCGTTCTTCAGCAGAAGAACGCATAAGGAGGAACAGTCATGACCGAAGAAAGAACCCTTAGAAAAACGAGAGTTGGCCTGGTCGTTAGCTCCAAGATGAACAAGACTGTTGTCGTTGCCATCGAGGATAACGTCAAGCACCCCGTTTACGGTAAGATCATCAAGCACACCCTGAAGGTTCACGCCCACGACGAGAACAACGAGTGCGGCGTTGGCGACCGTGTTGAGGTTATGGAAACCCGCCCCCTCTCCAAGACGAAGAGATGGCGCGTGACCGAGATCATCGAAAAGGCGAAGTAATTCGCACCACATGAATTCTAATAGTAGGTACGTCGAAGCGTGCCGAAGCAAGTAGGAGGAAATAAAAGTGATTCAGCAACAAAGTTTAATGAAAGTTGCCGATAACACCGGTGCCAAGGAACTGATGTGCATCCGCGTACTGGGTGGCTCCGGCCGCCGCTACGCCAACATTGGTGACGTAGTGGTTGCAGCCGTTAAGAAGGCTGCTCCCGGTGGCATGGTGAAAAAAGGCGAGGTCGTAAAGGCTGTTATCGTAAGAAGCGTTCACGGCCTGAAGCGTGCAGACGGCTCTTATATCAAGTTTGATGAGAATGCCGCTGTTATTATCAGAGAAGACAAGACGCCCCGTGGCACCCGTATCTTTGGGCCGGTGGCGCGCGAACTGCGTGAGAAGGACTACCTTAAGATCCTTTCTCTTGCTCCCGAAGTACTTTAATGGAGGTAACTGGTAAAATGAATAAGGTTCATGTAAAGACCGGCGATACCGTTATCGTGCTTTCCGGTGATGACAAGGGTGTAAAGGGCGAGGTTATCGCCGTTTCTCCCGCTGAGGGCAAGATCCTCGTTAAGGGCGTTAACATGGTTAAAAAGCACGTTAAGCCCCGCAGACAGGGCGAGACCGGCGGCATCGTGGATGCCGAGGGCGCCATCTATGCATCCCGCGTAGCTCTTTACTGCGCAAACTGCGACAAGGGTGTTCGCACCAAGGTCCAGCTTGAGGGCGACAAGAAGGTACGCGTTTGCGCCAAGTGCGGCGCAAAGCTTTGAGAGGAGGTAAACTGACATGGCAAGAATGAAGGATATGTACCGTGAGCAGGTTGCCCCCGCTCTCATGAAGCAGTTTAACTACTCCAGCGTTATGCAGATCCCGAAGTTTGATAAGATCGTTATCAACATCGGTGCAGGCGACGCAAAGGACAACGCAAAGGTGATTGAAAACATCATCAACGATCTGACCATTATCTCCGGTCAGAAGGCCGTAGCTACCGTTGCTAAGAAGTCCGTTGCAAACTTCAAGCTCCGTCAGGGCATGAAGATCGGTGCAAAGGTCACTCTTCGCGGCAACCGTATGTACGAGTTTATGGATCGTCTGTTCAACTTCGCACTTCCTCGTGTGCGTGACTTCAAGGGTATCAATCCCAACGCATTCGACGGTCGCGGCAACTACTCCCTGGGTCTCAAGGAGCAGCTGATCTTCCCCGAAATCGAGTACGATAAGGTTGAAAAGATCCGCGGTATGGACATCTGCTTTGTCACCACCGCACAAACCGATGCAGAGGCAAGAGAGCTGCTCCGTCTGATGGGCGCTCCCTTCGCTCAATAATCCGGGAGGTAAAGAACAATGGCAAAGAAATCTATGATTCTCAAGCAGCAGAGAGAGCCTAAGTACTCCACTCGCGCTTACACCAGATGCAAGATCTGCGGCCGTCCTCACGCTTACCTGCGTAAGTTCGGTATTTGCCGTATTTGCTTCCGTAACCTTGCCTACAAGGGCGAGATCCCCGGTGTAAAGAAAGCATCCTGGTAATTCATTTGTATTCCTCGGGCAAAGCCCGATCGAATAACCCCTAACTTTCGGTAGGAAATTAAACGTGGCTCCAAAAAACAGAGGGCAGTTAGATTTAACCACCGATCGGCCGCCGACCGCAAAACGGTCGGCAGCAAGAAAAAAATACTTGCATACAGGAGGATTTAATTATGCAAATGTCTGACGTTATTGCCGATATGCTCACCCGTATCCGCAACGCAAGCAATGCGAAGCACGCTACGGTTGATATTCCGGCATCCAACATGAAGAAGTCCATTGCCGACATTCTCACCGCTGAGGGCTATGTAAAGGGCTATCAGGTGATCGAGGACGGCAAGCAGGGCAGCATCCGCGTTACGCTTAAGTACACTGCCGGCAAGCAGAAGGTCATCCGTGGCCTGCGCCGCGTGTCCAAGCCCGGCCTTCGTATTTACGCCGGCTACGAGGATATGCCCAAGGTTATGAACGGTCTTGGTATCGCGATCGTGTCCACCTCTAAGGGTATTATGACCGACAAGAAGGCACGCGAGCTGAAGATCGGTGGCGAAGTCATCGCCTTCGTTTGGTAAGGAGGTAGCATAAGATGTCTAGAATTGGAAGAATGCCTGTCGCTATCCCCGCAAACGTAACCGTTACCATCGCTGATGGCAACGTTGTTACCGTAAAGGGCCCCCTCGGTACCCTTACCGAGACCTTTACCACGCTCCTTACCATCAAGCAGGAGGGTGCCGAGCTTATCGTTACCCGCCCCAATGACGAAAAGGAGACCCGTAGCCTGCACGGTCTGACCCGCGCACTGCTCAACAACATGGTAGTTGGCGTAACCACCGGTTACTCCAAGACTCTTGAGATTGTTGGCGTAGGCTACAAGGTTGCAAAGCAGGGCAAGAACCTGCAGCTTTATCTTGGTCATTCTCTGGTGAAGGGTCTTCCCCAGAGCAACCTGGTCGTTGCCGAGCCCGAGGGCATTACCTTTGAGGTTCCCAACCCCAACACCATCATCGTGAAGGGCATCAACAAGCAGGCTGTAGGCCAGATCGCCGCTGTTATCCGCGGCAAGAGACCCCCCGAGCCTTATCATGGCAAGGGTGTTAAGTATGCTGACGAACACATTCGCCGCAAGGCCGGTAAAGCCGGTAAATAATGAAAGGAGTGGATTGAAATGGTATCGAGAAAAGACAGCAATCAGGCTCGCCTTAAGAGACATAAGAGAGTCAGAGCAAAGATCTCCGGCACCGCAGCACGTCCCCGTCTGTGCGTGTATCGTTCCAATGCGAACATCAGCGCCCAGATCATTGATGACGTGGCAGGTGTTACGCTTGTATCCGCTTCCACCTACGAAAAGGCGTTTGAGGAAATCGGCAGCAACAAGGCAGCAGCAAGAAGCGTTGGCAAGACTCTTGCCGAGCGTGCAGCTGCAAAGGGTATTACCGAAGTCGTATTCGACCGTGGCGGCTATCTTTATCACGGACGTGTATCGGAACTGGCTGAAGGCGCTCGCGAGGGCGGCCTGAAGTTCTGAGTCCGGTTTGTACACTGCTTAACTTCAGTTGAGCAAATTTTAGGAGGAAAAACATGGCTTACAACAGAAATCCCGCTGAGCAAGAGTTCAAAGAACAGCTCATCGCACTCAACCGTGTTTCCAAGACCGTTAAAGGTGGTCGTACCGCTCGCTTTGCCGCTATCATGGCAGTAGGCGACGGCAAGGGCCGCATCGGTGTAGGTCTCGGTAAGGCAGCCGAGGTGCCGGAAGCAATTCGCAAGGGCATTGAGGATGCAAAGAAAAATATGATCACTGTTTCCCTTAAGGGAAGCACCATCCCCCACGAGGTTATCGGTGTATTCGGCGCCGGCAAGGTTCTTCTTAAGCCTGCCGCTCCCGGTACCGGTATCATCGCAGGCGGCGGTGTTCGTTTCGTGCTGGAGCTTGCCGGCATCAAGAACATCCGTGCAAAGTGCCTGCGTTCCAGCAACCCTGCTAACGTAGTTAAGGCTACTGTTGAGGGTCTGAAGGCTCTGCGTACCGCTGAAGAGGTTGCTAAGATCCGCGACCTTGACGTGGCACAGATCAAGGGTTAAGGAGGGAATGGCAATGAAAAAGGTTACTCTTGTAAAGAGCACCATCGGCGCTCTTCCCAATCAGAAGGCCACTGCTAAGTCCCTTGGCCTTAACAAAATCGGCGATTTCATCATTCATGAGGACAACGCCGTTCTTGCCGGCAAGGTGAAGGTCATCTCTCACCTTGTTAAGGTAGAAAACGCGTAAAGGAGGTAAAGATGATGAAACTCCATGAACTCTCTCCCGCAGAAGGTTCCGCAAAGGCAACCTACCGCAAGGGCCGCGGCCCCGGTTCCGGTAACGGCAAGACCGCAGGCAAGGGTCACAAGGGTCAAAACGCTCGCTCCGGCGGCGGTGTTCGTCCCGGCTTCGAGGGCGGTCAGATCCCGCTTTACCGTAAGCACCCCAAGCGCGGCTTTAACAACAAGTTTGCTAAGGTATACGCCATCGTTAACGTTGAGCAGCTTAACGTGTTCGACAACGGTGCAGTTGTAGACCTGGAAGCACTGATGGCCAAGAGAATCGTTCGCAAGGTTGTGGACGGTGTTAAGATCTTGGGCAATGGCGAGCTTACCCGGGCATTAACCGTAAAAGCTACCGTCTTTTCGGCTACCGCAAAGGAAAAGATTGAAGCAGCAGGTGGAAAGATCGAGGTGGCATAAGGATGTTTAAGACGTTAAAGAACGCGTGGAAGACACCGGAACTGCAAAAGAAGATGCTCTTCACATTGTTTATCGTCCTCCTTTATCGCCTTGGTGCTTGCATTTGCGTCCCCTTTGTCAGCGGAGATATTTCTGAGTCCTTCAGCGCTCTCTATGGCTCCTCCGTCCTTGGACTGATGAGCATCCTCTCCGGTGGCGCTATGCAATACGCCACGCTGTTTGCACTGTCGGTCAGCCCGTATATCACGGCTTCGATCGTTGTGCAGCTTTTGACCGTAGCACTTCCTCCCCTCGAAAGATGGGCAAAGGACGGCGCAAACGGCCAGAAGAAGATCAATCTTCTCACTCGCATCCTGACCGTTGCTTTGGCGGCCATTACCAGCTATGGCTACAGCATGCTGCTTAACACGCAGGGCTGGCTCGTTCGTGACGATTGGTTCGCCATGCTCGTCATCAACGCTTGCTTCTGTGCCGGTGCATCCATCGTGATGTGGCTTGCCGAGCTTGTCAACGAGAAGGGCATTGGTAACGGTATCTCCGTGATCCTGTGCATCAACATCATTGCAAGCTTCCCCGGCCTTGCCAACTCTCTGGTTACCGGTATCGCAAGCGGTACCTGGTGGGTAGGTGTGATCGTTGCTGTTGTTGTTGTGATCGTTGCTCTTGCTGCGATCGCCTTCATCGTCTTCGTCACCAACTCCGAGCGCCGCATCCCGATCCAGTACGCAAAGCGCGTTGTGGGTCGCAAGATGTATGGCGGTCAGTCCACCAACCTTCCCATTAAGCTGAATATGACCGGCGTTATGCCCATCATTTTCGCTTCTTCTATTGTTTCTATTCCTGCAACCATCGTTGCATTCGTTCCTTCCGGTAAATGGAAGGGCTTCGTTGACTTTGTCGACAACTTCTTCTCTCCCTCCACTTGGGAATATCTCGTTGTGTTCCTGGTGCTGACGGTGGCGTTCTCCTACTTCTACGTGTTGATCTCCTTCAACCCTGTTGAGGTAGCAAACAACATCAACAGCAACGGCGGCGCGATCCCCGGACACCGTCCCGGTCGCCCCACCGTACAGTATATCCAGCGCATTCTCAAGCGTATCACGCTGATCGGCGCATTCTTCCTGTGCATCGTTGCAGGCGTTCCCATGCTGGTTACCGTTGTGACCTCCGCATTGGCAAACGCAGGCGTTAGCGTTCCCGCAGGCCTTGGCGCACTGACCTTCAGCGGCTCCTCCTTGCTCATCGTTGTGGGCGTTGTTCTTGAGACCATCCGTGATCTTGAGGCACAGCTCAGCCTGCGTCAAAGCAAGGGCTTCCTTGGTTGATTCCACTGAATTCATTGATGGAGGATACTATGAATTTAATTCTGATGGGTGCTCCGGGTGCGGGCAAAGGCACGCAGTCCGAGAAGATCTCAGAAAAGTGGGGAATTCCCGCGATTTCCACCGGCGATATGCTTCGCGCCGCTATCAAAGAGGGCACGGAGCTTGGCAAGACTGCAAAATCCTATATGGATGGCGGCAACCTTGTCCCCGATGAGATCGTAATTGGTATTATCAAGGAATATCTGGCGTCCGATATCTGCAAGAATGGCTTCATTCTTGACGGATTTCCTCGCTCCATCCCTCAGGCTGAGGCGTTGGATGCAATGGGCGTTAAGATCGACGCCGTCCTCTCTATCGAGGTGGCAGACGAAAAGATCGTAGAGCGTATGAGCGGCAGACGCGTTTGCACTTGCGGCGCTTCCTATCATACCGTCTACAAGCCCTCTAAAAAAGATGGCATTTGCGACAGGTGCGGTGCCGAGCTTTACGTCCGCAAGGACGATGCTCCCGAAACCGTACTCAACCGACTGAGCACCTACCATTCGCAGACCGAGCCCTTGAAGGAGTATTACGCCAAAAAGGGTATTCTGCTGACTGTTGAAGGCCAGGAAGAGGTGTGTGACACCACTCGCCTTACCTTCGAGGCGCTCAGCAACATTTAAACCGATGATACAGATCAAAAATCCTGTGCAGATCGCAGCCATGAAGGAGGCAGGACGTATCACGGGCGAGGCTTTGCTTGTCGCCCGTGATCACATCCGCCCCGGCATCAGCACCAAGGAATTGGATACGGTGATCCGTAACCACATTGAAAAGCGGGGCGCAAAGCCCTCGTTTCTCGGGCTGTACGGCTTTCCCGGATCTGCTTGCATCAGCATCAATGATGAAGTCATTCACGGCATCCCCTCAAAGCAACGAGTTTTGCAGGAGGGTGACATTGTAAAGATCGACCTTGGGGCCTTTTATAAGGGCTACCACGGCGATAGCGCGCGCACCTTTCCCGTGGGGAAAGTCAGCGACGAGGCACTGCGCCTGATCGCAGCGACCAAGCAAAGCTTCAATGAGGCACTCACAGCAGTTAAAGTCGGTAATCGCATCGGCGATATCGGCGCGGCTGTTGACGGCTATGTGCGTTCTCAGGGCTTTAGCGTGGTAAGGCGATACGTGGGGCACGGCATCGGCCGCGACGTGCACGAGCAACCCGACGTTCCGAATTACGGCACGCCCGGGCGCGGACCCCGTCTTTGTGCGGGGCTGGTCATTGCCATCGAGCCGATGGTCAATGCCGGGGCGCATGAGGTTCGTGAGATGGCGGACGGATGGACGGTCAAAACCGTTGACGGCAGCCTTTCGGCGCACTACGAAAACACCGTAGCGCTGACCGAGGAGGGTATCATCAATCTGACAGAGGTTGAAATTGGAGAATAAATCGCAAAAAACATCACAGAAAGGGAGGGAATGTTTTGCCAAAGGATGATGTGATCGAATTTGAAGGCACGGTGCTTGAGGCTCTGCCCAACGCCAACTTCAAAGTAAAATTGCCGAACGGGCACGTTGTAACTGCCCACATTTCCGGCAAGCTTCGTATGAACTATATCCGCATTTTGCCCGGCGACCGCGTTACCATCGAGGTTTCGGTCTATGACCTGACCAAGGGGCGCATCACCTGGCGTGCGAAATGATCGTTTGGATCAAATTTTAGATGAAAGGAATGGTGTGACAAATGAAAGTAAAGCCTTCCGTTAAAAAGATCTGCGAAAAGTGCAAGATTATCAAGAGAAAGGGCCAGGTAATGGTCATCTGTGAAAATCCCAAGCACAAGCAGAGACAGGGCTAATCCCCACACTGAAGAAAGAGGTAAAATAGTATGGCTCGTATTGCAGGTGTTGATATTCCCAATCAAAAGAGAGTGGAAATTGCACTCACCTATATCTACGGCATCGGCCGTAAGAGCGCAAACGACATCCTCGCTAAGACCGGTATCAATCCCGATACCCGTGCAAAGGATCTGACCGAGGAAGAGGTTGCAAAGCTGCGTGACGAGATCGAAAATTCTTACCACGTCGAGGGTGACCTTCGCCGTGACGTCGCGCTGAACATCAAGCGTCTGGTTGAGATCAACTGCTATCGCGGCATCCGCCACAGAAAAGGCCTGCCCGTGAGAGGTCAGAGAACCAAGACCAACGCCAGAACTCGTAAGGGTCCCGCAAAGACCATTGCGAACAAGAAGAAATAAAGGAGTGGCATAACAAATGGCTAATGTTAAGAAAGTCGTTAAGAAACGCCGCGAGCGCAAAAATATTGAAAAGGGTGCTGTGCATATCAGCGCAACTTTCAATAATACCATCATCACCGTGACCGACGTTGCAGGCAATGCAATTTCTTGGGCATCTGCCGGTGAGCTCGGCTTCAAGGGCTCCCGTAAGTCCACCCCCTTTGCTGCTCAATCTGCTGCAGAGCAGGCTGCAAAGGCTGCTATGGAGCACGGTCTGAAGTCTGTTGAGGTTTACGTTAAGGGTCCCGGTTCCGGCCGTGAGTCTGCGATCCGTGCACTGGAGGCTGTTGGCCTGCAGGTTACCATGATCAAGGACGTAACTCCCATCCCCCACAACGGCTGCCGTCCCCCCAAGCGCCGCCGCGTTTAATCATTCAGGAGGTAAACGAAAATGGCAAGATATACTGGTCCTGCTTGTCGCATTTGCCGCCGCGAGGGCACTAAGCTGTTCCTTAAGGGCGAGCGTTGCATGACAGGTAAGTGCGCACTTGACCGCCGCAACACTGCTCCCGGTCAGCATGGCGCAGCAAACAAAAAGGTTCGTGAGTACGGTATGCACCTTCGTGAAAAGCAGAAGGTCAAGAAGTACTACGGCATGCTGGAGACCCAGTTCAAGAATCTCTACAACGAGGCAGAGCGTAAGCCCGGTATGACCGGCGAGAACCTGCTTGTCCTGCTTGAGAGAAGACTTGACAACGTGGTTTACCGCATGGGCATGGCAGACAGCCGCCGCGAGGCTCGTCAGCTGGTTCTTCACGCTCACTTCACCCTCAACGGTAAGAAGGTAAACATCCCCTCTATCTCCGTTAAGGTTGGCGACGTGATCGCAATCAAGGAAACCAGCCGCGATCTCACCAAGGTAAAGGCTCTGCTTGAGGGTCTTTCCAGCAAGCTTACTCCCAAGTGGCTTGAGGTGAACAAGGAGAACGGCACCGCAAAGGTAGTTGCTCTTCCTGCTCGCGAGGATATTGATTTTGAGATCAACGAGCAGCTGATCGTTGAGTTCTATTCCAAATAATCCGTGCCTGTGACGGTATCCGGGCGCGGATACCGCCAGCACACATTTCCCACTGCCGCGTGGCGGCATCAAATTAAAATTAGGAGGGTTTATTGGAATGCTTGAAATCGAAAAGCCGAATATTACCATTGCTCACCTGAGCGAGGACGGAAAAAGCGGTACCTTTGTGGTCGATCCCCTGGAGCGCGGCTACGGTATCACTTTGGGCAATTCTCTGCGTCGTATCATGCTCAGCTCCCTGCTGGGTGTTGCTGTAACCAGCATCAAGATCGACGGTGTCCTCCATGAATTTTCCACGATCCCCGGTGTAAAAGAGGATGTGACCGAGATCGTCCTTAACGTTAAGGGCATCACGGCAAAGCTGTTCAGCAACACGCAAAAGACCGCCATTATCGACGTGACCGGTCCCCGCGACGTTACCGCAGGCGACATCAAGCAGGATGCCGACCTGGAGATCCTGAACCCCGAGCATCACATTCTGACTCTGGCCGAGAATGAGCGTTTCTATATGGAAATGACCTTTGATCACGGCCGCGGATATGTTTCGCAGGAGCGCAACAAGCAGCTTGCTGCTATGGCGCTTGGCCCCAACACCTCCGCACCCATCGGTACCATCTTTACCGACTCTATCTACACCCCTGTTTACAAGGTCAACTACAACGTGGAAAGCACCCGTGTGGGCAACATTTCCGCCCTTGACAAACTGACCATTGATGTTCTGACCAACGGAACCATCACGGCCAAAGAAGCGATTTCGCTTGGCGCCAAGATACTCAATGAACATCTCAACCTCTTTGTAAACCTCACCGACGAGGCCAAGGAGGCTGAAATCCTGAAGGAGCCTGAAGAGACCATCAAAGAAAAGGTCCTTGAGATGACCATTGAAGAGCTTGACATGTCTGTGCGTAGCTTTAACTGCTTGAAGCGCGCCGGCATTGACACGGTTGAAGATCTTACCAACCGCACCGAGGAGGACATGATCAAGGTCCGCAACCTCGGCAAGAAATCGCTGGAAGAAGTTATTCAAAAACTGCACTCGCTCGGCCTCGACCTCAAAAAGGAAGAGGAATAATCGGCGGTGCCCGAACGAAAACATTAGGAGGGAAACACAATGCCCGGAAAACTTGGCAGACCTACGGCGCATCGCAATGCAATGCTCCGCGGTCTTGTGACTTACCTGCTTGAGAACGGCAAGATCGAAACCACCCTTGCTCGTGCAAAGGAAGTTCGTTCCATGGCAGAGAAAATGATCACACTTGGCAAGAAGAATACTCTTGCTTCTCGCCGTCAGGCGCTGGCTTATATCACCAAGGAGGATGTCGTTGCAAAGCTGTTCAACGAGATCGCTCCCAAGTATGAGTCCCGCAACGGCGGTTACACCCAGATCTTCAAGCTTGGTCCCCGTCGCGGCGATGCAGCCGAGATGGCCATCATCAAGCTGATCGACGAGGAGTAATCCAAAAAAGAACCCCCATCCGGGGGTTCTTTTTTTATGCCTTCAGCGCCTTCCATACGGCATCGGCGTCCTCCCGGCGATTAAAGATCCCAAAGCTGAGGCGCACGGCGCCGTCCTGCGGCGTGCCAAGTGCCTTGTGTGCCAGCGGCGCACAATGCAGCCCCGCGCGGCAGCAGATCTCCGCCCCGGCCAGCCGATGCGCCAGTTCAGCCGAGGAGTGGCCTTTTTGCGAAAACAGAAGAATCGCCCCGGGCTGCTCTGCTTGATAGATCCTGATATCGGGCAGCGACAAAAGCCGCTCGCGCATGGCGGCAAACAGGGCGTTCACATGCGCCCCGATCGCATCAAGCCCCAACGCTTGCAAAAATTCGACTCCCTTTTGCATCGAAACGATGGCGGGTGTGGGCAGCGTTCCGGCCTCGTAGCGCTCGGGTGGCTCGGGCGGCATTTCCGTGGAAAGCGAGGCAACGCCGCTTCCGCCGTACAGCAGCGGCTCGGGCAAAAAGCCCTCGCCAAGCGCCAGTGCCCCCGCGCCTTGAATGCCGAGCAGCCCCTTGTGTGAGGGGAGCGCCAGCGCGCTGATCTGCATTTTTTGCATATCGATCGGCAAATGTCCTGCCGATTGCGCTGCATCCACGATAAAGGTCAACCCTTTTTCTTTACAAAGGGCGCCGATCTCATCAAGTGGGAGCGTAACGGAGCAAATATTTGAGGCGTGTGTGCAGACTACGGCGCTTGTGTGCCGATGGCAACGAGCACGGATGCCCTCAAGCACCTCGGCCTTGGAGTGCCCCAGAACGGGAAAGACGTCAAACGTGATCCTGCCCGCATCGCGCAGGGCACAAAGTGGACGCAAAACGGCGTTGTGCTCCAGCTCTGAGATCAGAACGTGCGCTCCCGGCCGCAAAAAGCCCTGCAGAGCGAGGTTGAGGGCGTGGGTCGTGTTCTGGGTAAAGATGATGCGCTCCGGCGCTCCAAGGTGCAAAAAATCTGAAAGGGCAACACGCGTGGAGTAGATCGCCTCGGCGCTGGCGAGCGCCAACGGGTGCGCGCCCCTGCCCGCGTTGCCGCAATAGGTCGTGATGCAGCGCTCCACCTCGCGCAAAACGCTGCCCGGCTTTGGAAAGGTGGTTGCCGCATGATCCAGATAGATCAAGTGAAGGGTTCCTTTCTTTTGATGAATTGAGAAACGGGAATTCCCGCGTTTTGCAGCTCTGCGCGCACCGCGGCAAGCCTGCTGCAGGAAAAGGATACGCCAAAGGCGCAGCCCCTTCTGGTTTGCGAGGGGGCGAGAGCCAGCACCTCGGCGGGAATGCCGCTGCCAAGCAAAACGCGCTGCGCCTTGATCGCCTGCGTCGTGCTGCCGAGTGCCGCTATGCAGCTCCATGCTGCTTCACCGGACATAAAAACACCTCCTCTATTGGCAGAATATGAAAAAAGTGGGGGAACGGTGTCAAAAAATCTTGCTTCTTGCGTTACGAAATCGCCACACTCCCCCCTTGACAAACAAATACTAAATACTGTATAATAAATTAAGTGTGTAATATAAAATCAGAAAGGAGAACGTGGTATGCTTAAGGCGTTGGTCGCAAAGATGAAGGAAGCGCTGACCTCGGTATTGCCGGTGGCACTGATCGTGCTGATTCTGGCGTTTACCCCCTTGCTTTCCTTGTCCACCACAGAGATCGTTGCCTTTGCCGTTTCCGCCGTTATGCTGATCGGCGGCATCGGGCTTTTCAATATGGGTGCCGATATGGCAATGACGCCAATGGGCGTACACGTGGGTGCAGGTCTTTCCAAATCCCGCCGGATGGGCGTTTTGCTTGGCACCTGCTTTGTGCTGGGTGTGCTGATCACGGTGGCCGAGCCGGATCTTTCCGTGCTTGCAACGCAGGTCAGCGACGTGATCAACGGCACGCAGCTGATCCTGTTCGTGGGATTGGGCGTGGGTCTGTTTCTGCTGCTCTCCGTGCTGAAGATCCTTACCAAAACACAGCTCTCCTCCTTGCTTTTGTTCTTTTATCTGATGCTGTTTGCCCTGGCCTCGCTGATCTTTCAAAACGGCAATCAGGCGCTGCTGCCGCTTGCCTTTGACTCGGGTGGCGTGACAACCGGCCCCATCACGGTCCCCTTTATCATGGCACTTGGTGCCGGTATCGCGGGTGTGCTGGGCGGTAAAAACGCGGGCGAGAACAGCTTCGGTCTGGTGGCGCTTTGCTCGGTCGGCCCTATTCTTGCCGTAATGGCGCTTGGGATTTTTGCCAAGGGGGATCTGACCTATGCACTGCCCGAATACAGCGTTGAGGCAAATCTTGGCATCAACCTTTTGCACGTCGTCGGCAAGGTGGCGGGCGAGGTGCTGCTGGCGCTTGCGCTGATCGTGGTGTTTTTTGCCGTGCTGCAGTTTACTTGCCTGCACCTGCCCGGCAGGATCCTCGGGCGTATCGGTGTTGGTCTTGTTTACACCTTTTTGGGCCTTGTGATCTTTTTGTCCTCGGTCACCATCGGCTTTATGCCCATCGGCTATAAGCTTGGCAGCCAGCTTGCCCAGCGCCCCGTGGTGCTTGTGATATTCGGGTTTGTTCTTGGCCTTGTGGTCGTATTGGCCGAGCCCGCCGTTCACGTGTTGAACCGCCAGGTGGAAAGCATCACCAGCGGCTCGGTCAGCCGCCGCTCCATGACCGTTGCGCTTTCGGTCGGTGTCGGTGTTTCCATTGGGCTTTCTATGCTGCGTATCATTTTTGATTTCAGCATTTTGTATTATCTGATCCCCGGCTACATGATCTCGCTCGGCCTTTCCTTTTTTGTGCCGCGCCTGTATACGGCCATCGCCTTTGACTCGGGCGGTGTTGCCAGCGGTCCCTTGACCTCAAGCTTTATCCTGCCGCTTGCCATCGGCGCCTGCGTGTGCGTGGGCGGCGCATCCTCCGTGCTGGAAAATGCCTTTGGCATTGTGGCAATGGTAGCCATGACCCCCCTGATCACCATTCAGGTGATGGGCTTCCGTGCCGTGATGGCCGCAAAGGTGCGCGACAACATTATGATGAAGCGCATCCTGGATGCCGACGATGAGCAGATCATCGACTTTATGTAAGGAGGGTGGCACTATGTCGGAAAACGGAAATCCCACAGCAAAAAAGCCGGAAGCCGCGTCCAAGCGCCGCAGGACGGTGAAAAAGCCGGAGGCCACCAACCACAAGGCAGCCCCGCAAAAATTAAAGCTGCTGATCACGGTGGTGGACCGTACCAAGGCAGAGTTTTATATGGACCTGATCCAGTCCTTTGACGTAAATATGCAGTTCTGCTCGGCGGCAAACGGCACCGCCACCTCAGAGATCCGCTCGCTGATGGGTCTGGAGGAAAGCGAAAAGACCGTGATCTTCAGCACGGTGAGAGAGGATCGGGCAGCAAAGGTGCTTTCTAAGCTGGAGGAAAAATTTGCCACGATCAAAAACGGAAAGGGTATTGCTATGACCGTACCGCTCACGGGCGTGATCGGCGTGGCGATCTATCAATTTTTATCCAACAATCGCCAAGGAAGGATGGGTGCGGAGCAATGAAATTTGAGCATGAATTGATCTTGTGCATCGTCAACGCCGGCTACAGCGACGTTGTGATGGACGCCGCACGTGCCTGCGGCGCAGGGGGCGGTACGGTGCTTCACGCACGCGGCACCGCAAACAAAGAGGCAGAAACCTTTTTCAAGATCACCATTCAGCCTGAAAAGGAGGCTGTGATCATTCTGGTCCCCAGCAAGATCAAGGACGACGTGCTGCACGCGCTGTACCAAAAGGTGGGTCTGCAGACCCCCGGCCAGGGCATTGCCATGGCGCTGCCGGTAGACGGAGTGGTCGGCCTGCCCACGCAAAAGGCAGAATAATTCACACAAAACACTTATATTCATCACGCTGATGCGATAAAGTAAAGGAGTACGGTATGTTCGGGTACGTTAAAACCGAGCGCGGCGAGCTGCGTGTGCGCGAATACGAATATTACCGTGCGCTTTACTGCGGTCTTTGCCACAGTATGGGTAAATGCACGGGGCATTGCTCGCGGGCGTGCCTCAGCTATGATTTTGTGTTTCTTGCGGCCGTGCGACTGGCGCTGACCGGCGAGCGGGTGGAGCTTAAAAAGCAAAGCTGCTTTTTGCATCCCTTCCGCAAGCGCTGGACGGTGCAGCCCTGTCAGGCGTTGGATTTTTGCGCGGACGCCTCGGCGCTGCTTGTATATCACAAGCTGGCCGACGATATCAGCGATGAGCGCGGTGCAAAGCGGCTGCGTGCACGGCTTGGGCGCTGCTTTTTCAGATACGGCTTTCAAAAGGCAAGGGGGCGTTACCCCGCGCTGGAGCAAAGCATTGCCACCTCGCTTGCCGATCTTTCAAGGGATGAAAAATCCGAGGCGCTGACGGGGGCCGATCAGCCCGCTTCTCGCTTTGGCGCCCTGATGGAGGCCGTGCTGTGCGAGGGATTGCCGGAAAAGCAGCAGCGCATCGCCGCCGTGATCGGCAGGGCGATCGGACGCTGGATCTACCTGGTGGATGCTGCCGACGATTACCGCGAGGACTGCAAAAAAGGGCGTTTCAACCCCTATAAAAGGCTTTATCCTAATGGACCGAGCGAGGGGGACGTGCAGGGGCTTTGCGCAGCGCTGACCGCCTTGCTTGCCGATGCGGAGCAGGGAGTGCTTTTGCTGGAGGATCATCCCTCACCCGAGCTTGGCGGCATCATTCATAACGTGCTGTATCTTGGTCTGCCGCAAGCAGCCAAAAGGGCAACTGCCGCCATGCTACAGGAAAACAAAAAGCAGTAATACGATCAATGAAAGGGAACGATCGATGAACAATCCTTACAAGGTGCTGGGTGTTTCGCCCACAGCCACAGATGACGAGATCAAGCAGGCTTATCACGAGCTTGCGCGTAAATACCATCCCGACCGCTATGCGGATAGTGACCTTGCCGATCTTGCCAGCGACAAGATGAAGGAGGTCAACGCCGCTTACGAGCAGATCCAGAGCGAGCGTGCCGAGGGGCAGGGAAAGACCGGGACGGGCGCCAACGCCTACAGCAACACCCAGCAGGGCAGACGCCAGTACTCGCGTGAGGCGCAGGAAAAGTTTACCCTGATCCGCAACTGCATCAATGCGGGCAATATCACCGAGGCTGAAAGACTGCTCACCGAGATCGCCGAGGCGGATCGCGGTGCCGAGTGGCACTTTCTTTCCGGCTGCGTTCTGATGCGAAAGGGCTTTTACGTGGATGCGCAAACGGCGTTTGATACTGCCTACCGTATGGAGCCCACCAACAGCGAATATTACCGCGCCAAGGAGCAGATGGCAAAGCAGTCAAGCGGCTTTGGCGGCGGCTATCGCCGCACCGAAACCACCGGCGGCTGCTCTGCATGCGACGTTTGTAACTCGTTGATCTGCGCAGATTGCTGCTGCGAGTGCATGGGTGGCGATCTGATCTCCTGCTGCTGAGATGGACCGCCGCAAAAAAAGCACGCGCTATCTTGCCGCGTCGGCTATGCTTTGCGCGCTGGGCGTGATCCTTCTGGCCCTCGGCTCGCTTGTGCAGGTGCTGGATATCTCCATGGCGGTGATCGCCTCGCTATTTGTGATCCTTGCGGTGATCGAGCTTGGGGGAAAGTATCCGTACCTCATCTATGCCGTGACCGCACTGCTTGCAATGCTGCTGGTGCCCTATAAATCCGCACCGCTGTATTACCTTTGCTTTATGGGGTATTATCCCATCATCAAGGCAAAAATAGAGGGCAAACTCACCTCGCGCGTGCTGGAATGGGTGATCAAGCTTGCCGTGTTTTGTGCGGCGCTTGCCGTTGCCGTTCTGGTGGCGGTCAAGGTGCTGGCGCTCTTTGAGATCCCACCGCTGTACTATGCGCTCTTGCTGCTTTGCATTCCCGTGTTTGTGCTGTACGATATCGCGCTGACACGCCTTGTTTCCGCATATTATGCAAAATGGCGGCACCTGTTCCGCTTTTTGCACAAATAACCCCCATACGTCCCCCGCTTTTGCCAAAAAGCGGGGGCTTTTTTCTTTCTTGCATAAAATGCAAAAAATAAGGAAAAATAATCCCGTAATGTAAATTGAAGGGGGGACGGTATGAGAAACGACTGGATCTTGACGGAGTGTGGCATTCATTGCGCCGCCTCTGTAGTGGGAGAAATGGAAAAAGAGGGGCCGCTTGGTGACTGCTTTGATCTGCATTGTACAGACGACCGCTTTTCGCAAAAGACCTGGGAGAAGGCAGAGGCGGAAATGCAGCGGCTTGCGTTGAACACAGCCCTTGCCAAGGGCAAGCTGCACGAGGGGGAGATCGACGCGATCTTTGCAGGGGATCTCTTGAACCAATGCGTGGGGGCGGCATACGGATTGAAGGATTTTTCAATACCGTATCTGGGCTTATACGGTGCTTGCTCAACGGCGGCAGAGGGGCTTTTGCTATCCGCCCTGCTTGTTTCCGGCAAAATGCTGCGCCGTGCCGCAGCGGTGGCATCCTCGCACAACTGCACGGCCGAGCGGCAGTATCGCTCGCCCATTGAGTACGGTGCGCAGCGCGCCCCTACCGCGCAATGGACGGTAACGGGGGCGGGGGCCTTTATCGTGGGGGAAAGCGTGGGTGCGCAGGCGCTGATCCGCGGTGTATACCCCGGAACGGTATTGGAAATGGGGGTGCGTGATGCCGCAAATATGGGCGCGGCGATGGCACCTGCCGCAGCGGACACGCTGCTGCGATTTTTCGCAAATACGCACACCGTCCCCTCGGATTTTGATCTCATCGTCACGGGGGATCTTGGCTACGAGGGGGTCAGCATCCTTTGTGAGCTGATGAAAAGCGAGGGCTGGGATATCAGCGGCGTGATCAACGATTGCGGCATGATGATCTACAGCCGCGACGTACAGGATACGCACGCGGGGGGATCGGGCTGCGGCTGCTCGGCGACAGTGCTTGCCTCTTATCTTTTGCCCAAGCTGCAGCGCGGCGAGCTGCAAAAAATTCTGTTTCTCGGCACGGGTGCTATGATGAGTCCGCAATCTATTCAGCAGGGCGAGTGCATCCCCGCGGTGGCGCATTTGCTTTGCATCACGGCAAAGGAGGTGGGAGAATGGGCATTGTCTTAAAGCTGATCCTTTCCTTTGTGTTCGGTGGGGCGCTCTGCGCGTTGGCGCAGATGCTGATCGACAAGACCAAGCTGACCCCTGCGCGCATCCTTGTGGGGTACGTGGTGGCAGGTGTACTGATCTCAGCCGTGGGGCTTTACGCGCCGCTTGCCGAGCTTGCGGGCGCGGGTGTGACCACGCCGCTTTCCGGCTTTGGGCATCTGATCGCCAAGGGCGTGCGCGAGGCGGTGGATGAAAAGGGACTGCTTGGCGTCTTCAGCGGTGGGCTTTCCGCCGCTGCTGCGGGCACCACGGTGGCGCTTTGCGCGGGGCTTCTGGCGGCGGCGATCTGCCACGGCGGCAAGCCGCGCCGATAAAAAAAGGGGGGGACACGTCCCCCCTTTTTTGCTTTTTAATTTTCCTTTTGCCTTGTGAAATACCCCTGCGGATGCGAGCAGACGGGGCAGATGGCAGGCGGCGTTTTGCCGCTGATCACAAGCCCACAGTTCAGGCAGATCCACTTTGTGTCGGGGTTGCTGTCCTCAAACACGCTGCCGTCCTGCAGCTGCTGCATCGCCTTGCGATAATTCTGCTCGTGCTGCTTTTCAATCGAGGCCACCTTTTCAAACAGCAGCGCCAGGGTGGTAAACCCTTCCTCGCGCGCCTCGCGTGCAAAATCGGCGTACATCGTTTCCCACTCAAAATGCTCGCCACCTGCTGCCGCATCCAGGTTTTTCTCGGTGGCGCTGTAGCCGCCGAGATAGCGGAACCACAGCTCGGCGTGCTCCTTTTCGTTGGCGGCCGTCGCCTCAAACAGCTTGGCCACGTCAACAAAGCCATCTGCGATCGCCTTTTGCTCAAACCATTTGTAGCGCAGATAGGCCTGCGACTCGCCGCTGAGTGCGGTGTGCAGATTTTGCTCGGTCTTGCTGCCCTTTAATGCGGCGGGGTCAACGCCGGGCTTTACATAGCTTGCCATAAAAAATCCTCCTTGCATTGTGTTGCAAGGAGGAGTATTGCCAATATGTGGTGCACTTATTCGGCGCGGAAGTCCTTTGCCAGAATGGCGCAGGTGCCAATGTCGCGGTAGATGCCCTTGACCAGCATAGATTCGGCCGCCACGCCCTCAAAGCGCATATTCAGCTTTTCCATCACGTGGCGCGAGGCCGTGTTTTCGATCATATATCTTGCCTCGATGCGGTGAAGCCCCAGCACCGCAAAGCCAAAGCGCAGCACGCGCTGCGCTGCCTCGGGCATCAGCCCCTTGCCGCGGTAGTCGGGGTTCAGCACGTAGCCAAGCTCGCCGCAGTTGTGGGCACAGTCGATGCGCGCAAAGCCGCAGGTGCCGATCATATGTCCTGATTGCTTTGAGATCACCGCCCATTCGTAGTGCGCGCCGA
The DNA here is from genome assembly GCA_045580065.1 of Eubacteriales bacterium. Taxonomy (GTDB): domain Bacteria; phylum Bacillota; class Clostridia; order Oscillospirales; family CAG-272; genus Firm-07. The sequence goes on along the minus strand of JAZNNA010000003.1, from coordinate 10,939 downwards.
TGCGGTAGCGCCCTGCAAGATATTCCAGATAACTGCGCGTGTACTGCAGGTTGGCGTGTGGACGCCATAAAAGATATTTGGTGACCTCGGGGTCCTTGGCGTAGGCAAACATATCCTCGGCATCGCGCACGCGCATCTGGCGCAGGATAAGGCGCTCGGTCTCCAGCTCCGGGATATGCGAAAAGATATGATATAGCGTTTCCTTCTTCATGCTGTCCTCCTCAGGGGGTGCTCTGACAACATTATACTCTATTTTTTCACCGCTTGCAATAGAAATTTGGCAAGGATACAAAATTCGCTTGTTTTTTGCAGCAAAAGGCGGTATAATAATAGCAGAGTAAAAAAGAGGAGGGGAACGCCGTGGATAGTCTGCTGCACGATTGCTTATATCCCGTGATGCTGGGGGCAAACACGCCCTGCCACGCCTGCGTGCGTTATATGCAAAAGCATTATGATATCGGCAGCACGGTCCTCTCCGGCAAGCGCGCGCTCACGTTGCGCTTTCTGCCCTCCGTCACGCTGATCAATGCGCCCCCCACGCTCTCCGACGAGCTGCTTTTGACCATTTTGCAGGACGTTGAGCTTTCCGGCGGTATGCGCGTGCCGCTGCTGGTGCTTTGTGACGAGGCGTATGCCGGCTTTGTAAACAGAAACCGCTCGGTGCTTGAGGCGCGCTTTATTCTGCGCCGCGCCGCCGAGGTGCTGGGGGAGGAGCTTTGAGATGCTGCTGACTGAATTGCTTTGCGGGGTAGAGTATCGCCTCTCGCCCGACTCTCTGCCCCTTGCGGAGCAGGAGGTGACAAGGATCGTAACTGCCCCCACGGGGGAGCTGCAGAACGCGTTATATATCTGTACCGGGCGCGCGGTGGACAGCGCACGCGACGGCATGGCGTGTGCGTATGCAAACGGCTGCCGTCTTTTTCTTTGCGCGCACGACGCCTATCCGGGCGAGGGGTGCGTGATAGTGCTTTGCGAGTGCCCTGAGGCGCTGGCAGGCGAGCTTACGGCGCGCTTACTTGGCTATCCTGCAAGAAAAATGACGGTGATCGGCATTTCCGGCATGGTGGGCAAGACCTCGGTTGCCCTGCTGCTGGAGCAGATCCTGAAACGGCAGGAAATATGCGTTTTCTCGCTCACGTCACGCGGTTTTTCGCTTGAAAAGGGAAAACAGTACCCGCGCACCACCGTGCCGGATGCGGTGGAAATACAGTATGCGCTGCAAAAAATGGCGGCAGCGGGCGCCGAGGTCGCCATTTTGGAGTTTTCTGCCTATCAGCTGGCACATTTTGCCGCAAAACTCATACCGTTTGCCGCCGTTTTGCTGACGAACACCGAATATTCCTGCCAAATCGAGGATTTCGATCGCTCGCTTGCAAGAAAGCGCGAGGCCTTGCCGCGTTTGCTTGAGGAATGCAGCGGATTTTCGCTTTTGCCGTGCGGCACAAAGACAAAGGGAAGCGGAAAAGCGCTTTGGCTTGGCAAGGGCGGTGATGCTTTTGTGCGCGAGGGCCGCGTACGTGTATCTCCCTATGGCAAGCCGCAGCTTGAGATCGTGCTGCAGGTCGCCGGTGCAGAGATCGCCGCCTTGCTTTCCGATCCTGCGCCTTGGGCTGCCGAAAACGCCGCTGCTGCGGCGTTGCTTGCCCGTGTGATCGGGGTAACGCCAGAGCAGATCTCTCAGGCCCTGTGCGAGATCAACTTGCCGGTGGGACTTTGCTGTATTTATGCGCAAAAGGAGCGCCTGGTCTATACCGACAGCGGCTATCTTCCGCAGCATCTTGCCGCTTCGCTCTCTGCTCTGCGCAAGCATACCGCGGGCAGGCTGTGCGTGCTGCTCGGCTCGGTTGGCGGACGTGCCCATTCCCGCCGTATGGCGCTTGGGCGAGTAGCTGCAGAGTATGCGGATTTTGTGTATCTGACGGCTGACGATCCCGATGCCGAGGACGTGCGCAGCATCTGCGCGCAGATGCTGGACGGTATGGCGCAGCCCGAGCGCGCGGTGGTCATTCCCGACCGTGTTGCCGCTATCAAGCGCGGCGTCAGCGACCTTCGCCCCGGTGACGTGCTGTTGCTTTTTGGCAAGGGAAGCCTTGATTTTCAGCTGATCGGCGGGGTACGTACCCCCTTAAACGAGAAAAATGCCGTTTTGGAGCAGGCGGCGCAGCTATAGTGTTTTCTAAAGGGCTTGACTTTTTGTGTCATTTTGTGTAAAATAATAGGGAAAGATATCCTTTTCCCCCGACCGGGGTGAGTTTTCTGCAAAGGAGGAAACCGCCGTGCCGAAAAAGAAGATATTAAGCGAGGGCGAGGTTGCCGAGCAAATGGCAGCTGCAGCGCCCGAGGAGGAGAATAAAAAAAGCGAGCCGCAAAAGGCACCCGAGGGAGCTGCCGAAGCCGCCCCCAAGGAAGCTGCTGAGGCTGTCGCCGAGGAAGCACCAAGCACTGAGAGCAAGCCCAAAAAGCAGAAAAAGAACCGCGCCAAAAGCGAGGCGGAGCTGCTTGCCTCTCTGCCGGAGAGCAACGAGCAGGAAGGCGGGGCACAGGGCGCTCTGCCGCCCCCCTCGGGCGCCGCGCTCCCCAGTGACGAGGCGCACGGTGGCTCGGTTGAAAATGCCGTTCCGCCCATCGCCTTTCCGCCCTTAAAGCAGGAGCGCCGCAACTTTTTCCAAATGCTTTTGCTGCTGCTGGGCATTGCCGCCATTTTTACTGCATCACTGCTGATCTTTTTGTACCGTCCCACCGCTTATGCCGAGCGCACCGCATCGGTGCAGCTTTTCTACGTGCCGGAATCTGATACCACCACCGTGGTGGTCAACGGCGCTCCCCTCAAAAATGCGACCCTTGCGGGCAAATGCACCGCACAGGGCTTCAGCGAAAACGGAAACGTCAGCGCTGCCATCATTGGCGACACGCTCTATCTGATCGAGCGCAAAAGCGTTTCTGTACTGTATGCAGGCGTTGCCGACTTTGTGCTGGCGCAAAACGGCTCAGCCATCGCCTTCCGCACCACCGACAACCTGCTTTTCTATTGCCCCATCACGCGCGATCGCACGCCGCAGCGTATGTCCACCGACACGCGCGACGCGCGCTACTGTCTCTCTCCCAACGGAAACGAGCTGTTCTATACCTACGTGCAGCAGGAAAGCACGCGCGCCAAGATCTACTCCGCCTCTAATAACGAGCCGCGTATGGAGAACGTCACCGGCCTTATCCCCGTGGCGATCGCCAACAATTGCACGTATCTCTACTATCAGAACCAGGCCGACGGCGCGCTGTATTATTTTGCCCCCGAGGACGAGCTTCCCGTGATCTGCTACAAGAGCGAGGAGCCCTACGGCATCACCTTCAACCGCGATTTCAGCGAGATGCTGCTGGATACCGCCACGGGCACCCAGCTTTGGATCGACGGCGAGCGCATCACGATCCCCGAGCTGAAGGTGGGCGAAAAGCTGAGCTTTCTGCCCAATCGCCGCGCTGCAAGCAATCAGCTGCCCTGCGCCGCACAAAAGCTTGTCAAAAGCTTTTTAAAGGGGTATTATCTCAAGTCCGGCGCTGCCGAGGACGGCACGATGCTGATGTACCTTGGCCGCAACGGCGAGCTTTCGCTTGTTCACCGTGTTGATGCCCTGCAAAGCAACGTGACCGTTACCGACAAGGGCGTGTATTTCCTTGTGGTGGAGGTGCGCGAGCAGGAGGAGGTGCGCAAGCATCTGTACCACAGCAAAAAGGGAAAGACCGAGGCAGAATGTCTTTACTGGGACGTTGCCGAGTTCTGCACCAACGTGGATGGCAGCTGCGTGATGTTTGCCGACTGGCAATACGCGCTCTACTCGCTTGAAACCAAGGGGGTGAACCCCGTTGCGGTGCGCCTTGTGGACACCGTCAATCCCGGCACCCTTTGCGTTACGCTTGACGATACCTTTTACTATTACGCCGGTACCTCGCTTTATTTGAGCGAAAACGGCGACACGCCGCGCCTTGCACGCGAGGATACCGCCTCGATGCTTGTAGAGGCACACACGGCATACTTCTTTGTGCCGCAAACCGATAAAAGCACCTACACGGTATACGGAAATCACCGCAACCGCCATAGCGATACGCTGATCTTATCCGGCGTAGAGCATTAAAAAACAGCCCCGCGGCATTTGGCCGTGGGGCTGCTTTGTTTTTTATACCGTTACGGGGGATTTTGCGGTTTTGCCCGCCTTTACGCGGTAAGAGGTCACGTTCAGAACCGTTTCGCCGTCGATCTGCAGGGCGCAGGGGTGGTCAAAGCTGACCTCTATCTCCTTACCCGTATGTACGGCAACCATCTCGGTGTGCTTGACGTGCTCGCCCTTGAAGATAGAGGGGAACACCATCAGGGTCTTGAGCTTGCCGGAGCCGTGCATCACCACAAGTGTCACCTCACCGTTCTCGCCAAGGCGATCCTGCGCGGGGGCGGTCATCATACCGCCGCCGTAAAAGCGGCCGTTCATCGCAGCGGCGATCCAGGTCTTTTTATAGGTATAGCTCTTGCCGTCCACCGTGATGGTGGCGGTGGCGGGCTTGTAGTGGAACAAAAGCCCCTTGATGGCAATGGCGGTGTAATTCACCGGCTTGTCGGATCTTGCCTTGAGCTGATCGCCCACCTCGCAGCAGTAGCCGTCAACACCAAAGCCGATGCCGTTGAGATAGCGGCGCGTCATGCCGTTTACCTCGACCACGGGTAGGTCGGAAAGGTATTTTTTGATGGAAAAGGGCTCACCCCCCGGCTTTTTGCCAAGGTCGTTCAAAAAATCGTTGCCGGTGCCCACCGCGCAGTAAAGAATGTCAAAGGGCAGCTCCAGCCCCTCGGTATCGTTGACAAAGCGGTTGAGCGTGCCGTCGCCGCCGCAGATCACCAGTTGATCCTCAGCGGTAAGGGGGGCAAGGAACTCAGCATAGCTTTCGATCCCGGTCATATCCTGCAGCAAAACGTCAGTGCCGTAAAGCGCAGTCAGCTTTTGCGCCTCGCTCTCGCCATTTCCGGTACCTGCGTGGGGGTTATAAATGATATACGTTTTCATAGTAGCACCTCGCAATGTTTTGATAAAATCATTATAACACACAAAAAGCCATTTGAAAATAAACAATTTTGACGATTTGTTTAGTTTTGCTTGGCAGTGAAAAAAAGATCGCACCCGCGGGTGCGATCTTTTTGCCTTTTATCCCTTGATCATAGCCTTTGCCGCGTTGTAGATATCCTCCACGCCAAGGCCGTATTGCTCGCGCAGCCATTGCTGCGAGCCAACCTTGGATACGTTGACGTCGGGGAGAGCCATACGCTTGAATTTGCATACGCGCCCCTCGTCTGCCAGCACCTCTGCAACGGCAGAGCCAAGGCCGCCCGAGAGGTTATGCTCCTCTACGGTCAGGATCTTGCCGATATTCTTCGAGGAGGAAACGATCTCCTCCTTGTCGATGGGCTTGATCGAGTGCATGCTGACAAGGCGGATCGAATATCCCTCTGCCTCCAGCCTTTTTGCCGCGATCTTGGCATCGTAGCCGATGGGGCCGGTAAAGAAGATGGCAAGATCCTTCCCGTCGCTGACGGGGATGGATTTTCCGATCTCAAATTTGATCGGTGCCTCGTGAATATCGCTCTCGTTTTTATAGCCGCAGCGATAGTATACGGGCCCTTGATGCGCGATCATTGCGTGGGTGGCAGCCTCTGCCTCCAGATTGTCGCAGGGGACGACGACAACGATGTTGGGGAGCGCGCGCATAATGGCAATATCCTCAGTGGAGTGGTGAGAAACGCCAAGCGGACCGTAGGATACGCCGCCGCCGATGATGACGATCTTGACGTTCTGGTTGTGGTAGCATACGTCGTTTCTGATCTGCTCAAGGCAGCGCAGGGTGGGGAAGTTTGCAATCGAATACGTGATGCAGATATTGCCCTCCATCGCCATGCCGCAGGCAACGCCGGTCATGTTCTGCTCGGCAACGCCCACGTTATAAAGCCTGCCGGGAAAGGCTTTGTCAAAGGCCTCGATCTCTCCGTAGCCGATATCGGCAAGGATCATATGGATGCGCGGGTCGTTTTTGGCGATCTCGATCAGCGTTTTATTAAATACCGTTCTCATTATGCTTTGCCTCCGTTCTTTGTCTGCTCGCAGAATGCTGCGCAGCCCGCAATAGCTTCCTCCACCTTGTCATCGGGGATAAAGCCGTAGTGAGATTTGACCGTATCCTCAAGCCACGGGATACCGCGCGCCTTTATGGTGCGGCAGATGATCATGGTGGGCTTGCCGTTTTCCTCAATCGCCGCAAAGGCGTTCTCCAGCGCTTCAAGATCGTGCCCGTCAACGTAAACGGCATCCCAACCCCAAAGCTTCAGCTTTTCGTCAAGCGGCTCAAGATCCGCAATGTTTTCGGAGTGGCCCAGCGCCTGCACGCGGTTGTAGTCCACGATGCCCACAAGCTTATCCAGCTTGTGCTGGCCTGCAAACATAATGCCCTCCCAGGTCGAGCCCTCGTTCATATCGCCGTCGGACATCAGGCAATATACCTTGTGCGATGCGTTTTTCAGCTTTGCGTTCAGCGCCATACCCACCGCAACGGGAAGGCCGTGGCCAAGCGAGCCGGTAGAGAACTCAACGCCCGGCACGTGGTGGCTGATATGCCCCATCAGCTTGCCGTTGTCGCAGTAGTAGGTCATCAGCCAGTCCTCGGGGAAATATCCCTTTTCATACAGCGCTGCATAAACGGCGCAGCCGGCATGCCCCTTGCTTAAAATAAAGCGGTCACGTGCAGGGTTTTTGGGGTCCTGTGCCGAAACGTTTTTCAGCACACCGTTATAAAGCACAGTGATGATCTCTGCCATCGACAGCATGCTCCCCACGTGCCCGGATTGTCCGTGATTGGTCATTCTGATGCAGTTTCTGCGAACGCGGAATGCAAAATCCGCAAGCTCGCAAAGTCTTTCCTTATTCATTTGGCTTTTTCTCCTTTTGGTTAGATTTGCTTGTTTACGTCGCCGTTGATGGTGATGCCGCCGTCACACGGGATGATCGTTCCGTTGAGGTAAGCGCCCTCGTCAGAGATCAGAAATGCCGCAAGATTTGCAACGTCCTCGGGCTTGCCCCAGCGCTTTAAGGGGGTGATCTGCTTGATAAAGAAATCGTTGTCAAAGTTGGGGTCGTTGAGGTTGCTTTCCTTTACCATATCCGTCATAATGGCCGCAGGAGCAATGCAGTTTGTGCGGATGTTGTATCTGCCAAGATCCGCCGCCATGCACCGCGTCAGCGATACCGTTGCGCCCTTGGTGGCGGTATAGGCCGTGCTGCAGGGAATACCCACCACGCCGGCAGAGGATGCGGTGTTTACGATCGCGCCGCCGCGCTCCTTCATCAGGTTTGCCGCCTGCTTCGAGCAATAATACAGCCCGTTCAGATTGATGGAAAGCACTTTGTCCCAAACGTCCTCCTCCAGCTGATCAATGCTGGTGTCCCTTCCGCCAAGAAAGACCGAGGCGTTGTTGTAAAGCGCGTCGATATAGCCGTATCTTTCCTTGATCTGCGCAAACGCCGCCTTGACGGATTCCGGCTTTGAAATATCGGTTTTGATAAACCACGCCTTTTGCCCCTTGGCGGTGATCTGCGCCTCGGCGCTTTTGCCGCTTTCCTCGTTGTATTCAAGAATGATGACCTCGGCACCGTACTCGGCAAAGAGGAAGGAGGCAGATCTGCCTATGCCGCCGCCACCGCCCGTGATGACTACCTTTTTTCCTGTGAGATTCATAGCTTGTTCCTTTCTGTATTCGTTAGAGAAACGTTTCTCTAAGTTTTTTTAATTCCCGCAGCCCAAGGGGCTGCGGGTGTTTGGTTTTATGTAATATCCGTTCTGTAATCGTTGCCGTCGTACGGGTGATCGTTATCAAAGCTTGACGGCAAAAGAAGGTGCGGGGTTACGTATATGCGAGAGGGGAGGGGCGGGGGATCGATGCTGTAGCTTGTTTTTTGCACAATAAATTTATAAGCATGCTCGATCGCCAGTCTGCCCATCAGCATCTGGTTTTGAAAGATGGTTGCGCACACCTTGCCGCTTTTCATGTTCGCCTTTACGTCGTCGTAAACGTCGGTGGCTACAATGTAGGGCAGCTTGGATGCCGTTTCCCAAAAATATTGCACGATGGGCTCGCTGCTGCCCGTTGCGGCATAGATCCCTGCAAGGTCGGGGTGGTCCCGCAGGGTGCTTTCCAGATGCCGGCGTATCGTTTTGGAAACGTCGCCCGTTTCATGCACGGCAACAACCGCCAATCCGTTTTTTTGCGCGCGCTCCACAAAAGAAACCGCCTTGCTCACGTGCGTGTCGATCTGCTTGGAGCCGATAAAAACGGCAACCTTGTCGCCGTTTTTGAGGGGGAAGCTCAAAAAATCAGCCGCCATCTTGCCCGAAAGCTCGCTGTCGATGCTGACGGTGCATACGTTGTCGATAAACGAGAAATCCGCACCCACAAGCATAAGCGGAATGTTGATCTGCGCCAGATACGCGCGGGCTGCATCGCTCAGGCTGATCAGCGAGGGGCAGTAGAGAATGATATCAAACGCATTTTCCGAAAAATGCTGCAAAGAGGGGAGAATATCCTCGCTCTTGGCAATATGCAGGATCTCGCCGCTGACGTTGGAATGTGAAAGCTCCGAGAGCGCCTTTTGCATCCCTTCCTCTACAGGGGCAAAATATTGCTGCCAGTCAGAGGGGATGATCACGCCGATCTTGATGGGCTTTCTGGATAGAGCTTGCGCCACGTGGTTTACCTCATATCCCATTTCTTTTGCCGTGGCAATGATCTCAGCGCGCCGCTTTTCGCTGATCCCGGGTTTTCCGGTAAGCGCCTTGTTGACGGTGCTGAGCGAAACGTTCAGCCTTTGCGCGATATCTCTTACGGTCGTTTTCTTGCAAGCCCTCACCGATGTCCCTGTATCCTTTCGAAAAAATAGAGAAACGTTTCTCCTTCTTGCATTATAGCACACAGCCCTGCGCTTGTCAAGAGGGGAATAACATAAAAAACAGCGGGCAAAAAATTTACCCGCTGCTTTGATCATTTTTGTGCAATGCCGCTTAAAATAGCAATCAATTCTTCTTGTGTAGCAGCTATCAACTGTAGCTGGAAAAGGATAGTCCAGCGAGTGTGTGATCGTGCTGACGCGCGATTGCTCGTCATACGTGATGAACGTGTCGTAGAGATTGGTGTAGGGTTGCTAATAGCTTGTCCGTGGACCCTGCAACATCATGGAAGGTGTTGCAGGGTTTTTGAAAATTGTGATTCTAAAATAAAAATCATATAGAATCGCAACTAACTGAGGCTTAATGCCACTTAGAAACGCGGGGAAAATAATTGCTCTCCAAGCAGTTTTCCATAAGATTTTTATATAAAACTTAAGTAGAATATTTTGTTATGAATGATTCGAATTGATCCTTGTCAAACACGTGATACCCCGAATAATAGATAAAACCTCTTTCTAAAGTGTATTTTGCCTGACCATTCCAATTAATCAATTCATACTCTTCGTTAGTATAAGAAATTTTGATAACTGTGTCTTCAACTCCTTCAGGTGTTACCCCTGCAGGATCTCCCAAATACGTATAACAAGCAATATCACCAAATTCATTAAGAAATGCATTTGTGTCAACTATTTTTTGAACATTTGTTTCAACTAGAGCTTGCTCTTCATCAAAAGATAATGCTACAATTGAAATCTCAGCAATCTCATCCACTGCGTTCATGAAGTCGTAAGTTTCTTGATGTCTACAGGAAGTAAAGAAAAACAAAATTGCAATAATAAAAACAATGGGCTTACCGATACTGTTGAGGATCTTTCTCATTTCAATCTCCCTATTTTTAAAATTTAAAAGTGTTAGCGTTGCTCTTCGTAGTTTGATAATAAACCAACCAACTCCACCCAAATAACCTGATATTACAAACAATCGAGGTCCCAAAAAATATTTTTCAATCGGGCAAGTCTTGGGAGAGGATGGAAGCAAGATACGAGGATGTTTGCGCCGTTCCCTTGGAAACAGTTTGCACTTCTTTTACGGTTAAACTACTTCTTCCCGAAATACTACCCGAGGGCTGATATTTTATGATCAGAACGTTTCCGTTATCCAAAAGGTGAAAAGAACTTGGCGAAGACATAGCAAAGGTTAGCTCCATCGCGGGATCAATTTCAGCCACGTCCGTGGCAGTGCTTTGCTGCGGAATGATTTGTTGAAAAGCACCTTCATTTTTCAACGAAGCTATGTATGTCGTAAAACGGACTTTGGCGGTCACTGCGCTTCCTCCGTTAAGAATAGCTTGGTAATCGGTTGTAGTAAATCCCCAAAACACATAAAAATATCCACCCTCGGTGACCTTGTAAACCGAATAATAGAAAATTTGGCCGCCATGACGTACGCATTCTATGGGAAAACGTTGTGCCACCTCTTGAATAGTCAAAGCATCGTTTATACCTGTATACATCATTGTTTCATTAAACGGAATTTCTCCAAAAAAAGCGTGCAACTCCTGCAAAGTGTATTCGTTGTGCAGCATTGTGGCAAGTGCATCTTGATTATTGGCTTCATACCCTTCCACAAAATTAGTAAAGTAGACCACGTCTTCTTTCTCCTGAGGTTGTTCTGTTTCAAAATTGTCTTCTAATGGGAAATTGGAATTTTTGGGGCCTTTACATCCCAATACAAGGACGAAAATGGTTGATAGGATCACAAGCAAAAAAAATGTTATAAAATATTTCCTCATTTAGTTATCCCACCCTTCTCTAATTGCAAAATAAATGTATCAAGAATATGCTTTTGTAATATTTAGTTTTAATTCTGGTCAAACCGAGAAAACTGCAAATAATAACTAGTTGCCAGTTGATTCAACTGCTTAAAATCCAATGCTTGAATATCATCCATAGAAATTCCCGTTTTTTGC
>JAZNNA010000002.1:0-25328 GCA_045580065.1 Eubacteriales bacterium | reverse complement strand
GGTCATGCCATGGTAGTAGGTAAGAGCGGTGGCGTAGACGCCGCAGCCACGGGTAGCAACGATGTTTGCGGTAGAGTAAATGTGAATCGAAACGTTCGGGTTACCGCCGGCGTTAGTGGTACCGTCGGAGTGCTTGGCACCGTCACGGTAGATGTTACCGGAGTTGGTAGATGTGGGAACGTCAAAGGTACCGTAGATATGAATAGCGGAGTTATCACCAACCGATGCAGCGGGAGCGCTGGATTGCATGAAGTAACCACCGCCGGAGGGACGAGTGAAGGAAGCGGTTGCAGCAAGGGTGATGGTGTAGGTTTTAACCGTTACACCAGACTGCATAGTGGCGTTGGTGTACAGGAAATGCTCGCCATCGGGAGAGATCGACGTGATATGGCAGTTATCACCAAAGGTGATGTTTGCATTACCGTCGATACGGCCAAAGCGAGGATTGGAGTAGCCATCAAGCTGGATCTTCATGTTGGTGAAGGTCGTGGAAGAGGTGTTGAAGGTAAAGGGAATCTGAGATGCAGAACGAAGCGTTACGTTGGCATCAACGCCGGTAATGGTAACGGCCTTGTTACTGGTGGCGATGGCGTTCCAAACGCCGGTGTTGCCCATCAGGGTGATGGTGCCATTGTTTGCAACCTTTTCGTAAGCATGATCAAGAACGGTATAGTATTCGGAACCAACCTTGATCAGCGAAGCGGATTTTGCAAGAGCGTCCTTGGCAGCCTCGTCGGCAAAGCCCTCAAGCTTAACGGCAGGGTAATCGTTGAAGGGAATCATGCCGTACTTAGAAACGGCGGTGTAGGAGATAGAGGCAGTGGAACGGAAGATCAGGTCGCTGCCCTGAGCGGCCTTGGTGGTTCCGCCGAAACGGGCGATGCTAAGGCCATTCCTTTCAGAGCCGGTCTGAGCTACGTCATAAACGATGGTACCTGCAATATCAAGCGTAGAGCCGGCCTTGGTAAGATAAACGGCTACCTTTGCACCAGAGGTGGCAGAGGCCTTGAAGGTCCAGGTTGCGCCTGCTTCAAGCACGAACTTGGCAGCAACGTCTGCATACAGGATGTTGTCATTACTCCAAGAGGTAGCATTGCCGGTGGTGTAGGCGGAGCCTGTTGCGAAGGTAAGAACACAGATATCGTCGCCGTTGTTAGAGGTAGCGCGGATAGCACGGCGCGCGCCGGAAACGGTGATGTTTTTAAAGGTAAGGTCAGAACCGGATGCAAGAGAGATGTAATCGCCGCCGTTTACCGAAATGGTAGGAGCGGTAGAGCCGACACCCTCAATGGTAAGGTTCTTACCGGTGATGGTGATTTTAGCATCAATTCCTACGTTGGTAAGTACGTAAACAGTATCACCGGAAGCAGCAAATGCAACAGCAGCATTCAAAGTGGTAAAGTACTTTGCGCTCTCGCCTACGGCACCGATGCGTGCTACTGCGCCTACAGCAAGTGCGGATGCATCGTCGGCATAGCCGATAACGGGAACCTTCGCAGCTTTGTTTACAATAGGTCTGCCGTTCAGGTTGGAGTCGGTCAGGGTGATCTTAACGTAATCGGTGGCTGCGGGAGCGTTGGGTGCATTGAAGAGTGCGGCGCCTGCAGCCAGCGTAAAGTTGTTAGCTACAATGGTAACCTGAGCGTTAGCAGAGTAGATGATGCCGGAGGCGGTGTTTTCTTCGCCGGCCGTAAATGCAACGTTATTAATATTAATGGTAGCAACTGCACCGTTGGAGATGTAGATGAAGTTGGAGTTGGGGGAGTTCTCGTCGCCTGCAATGTTAACGTTCTTCAGATTGAAGGTAAGCGTAGCGTTTGCAAGAGAGAACACCTTGCTTGCAGTATAGCAAATAGAAGGATAAGCATCGCCGATAAGCGCACCCTCGATGGTGATGCTCTTGTCAACGGTGATGGTGCCGGTGGTTACGTTGGCAACAAGCTTGATGGTATCGCCTGCCTGTGCAGCTGCAACAGCCTCTGCAAGGGTAGCGTAACCACCGCCGCCGATGTATGCAACAGCGTTTTCGGGGTTAGTATCAAATACGCCGTCGCCGTCAACGTCCTCGATCACAAGACCGTCAGCAAGATACTCTTCGGGAAGAGCCTTGTTGTAGGAACCGCCGGAAACCTCGATCGTAGCGGTTTCAGCGCCGAGAACGGGAGCAACAGAGTCGAGATATTCGTCCGCGATGCCCTCACCGGTTACGGTAAAGGAGCCGCCACTGATGGCAACGGAGCCAACAACAGCAGAGTCGCCGGTGCCGTACTCGAACGCGTTAACAACACAGTAAGGAACGTTGAAGCTGCCGCCCTCGATCACTACGTTACCATTGTAAGCAGCAACGAGGTAGGGGCCCCAACCGTCTTCAATGTTGTACACCTGGGTAAAAGCACCGCCGGTGATCGTGAGGGTACCGGTGCAGTTAGTGCCAAGACCGATACCGCCATTACCAAGAACTTCAACAGCGCCCGTCTTTGCAGTGCTGCTGTCCTGAATGGTCAGGTTGGCGGCATTGTTCATAACGATCGCATAGTTGCTAAGTCTGGGCAGAGAAAGCTTACAGCCGTTCAGCTCAAGAATAATGGTCTTGCCATCAATCTTGATAGCGGCAGCGGGAGCAACGTCCTTAAGGACGGTAACCGTGCTACCGGAATCGGCTTCAGCAATAGCTGTGCCAAGGTCATCGTAGTAGAGGGTAGTGCCGCCTACTACAGCGGACGCGACAGAATTCTCGCCGGATTCAGCGGCGCCGGTTGCAGCGGATACACCAAAAATGGTGAGGCCGAACAGGCACAGCACGAGGACGGTGAGGATGAGCGCGCGTTTTGCAAATACGTTCATGTTTACCTCTCTTCCCGGGTCTAAAAACCCGTAGTAAAAGTGTGTCAAGTATACAATTATGGCTTTGTAAATACTTGTTCACATTTATTTTACACCATCTTTTACATAATGTCAATACTTTTGCCGCTTTTTCTCAACTTTTTGCCTTTTGCACAAAAAGTGTGGCAAAAAAATGACAATTAAACCAAAACGCCACCCGTTTATGGCTGTTTTGTGACGAAAAAATGCTTGATTTTTTCATCAAAAGCGTAAAATTTGCATTTGTGGCGACAGCTTTGTGCAGCTCTCAGGCATCGGCCGAAATGCAAAACTCTTCATTTATTATATTGTATTATTATATAAAGCCTAAAAGCCGATGCCAAATAAAAAGCCACGGGCAAGTGCCGCCCGTGGCTTTTTTGCAAGGATCACTCCTCGGCTTTGGCAAATTGGCTGTTGTAGAGGTGATGATAAAAGCCTTTTTTGGCAAGCAGCTCGGTGTGGGTGCCTTGCTCCACCACCTGGCCGCTGTTCATCACTAAAATAAGATCAGATTCTTTAATGGTAGAAAGCCGATGCGCCACCACAAACGAGGTGCGCCCCTGCATCAGCGTGGCAAATGCCTTTTGGATGCGGCGCTCGGTGCGGGTGTCGATCGAGGAGGTTGCCTCGTCCAGGATCAGCATCGGGGGCGGAGAGAGCATCAGGCGGCTGATGCACAAAAGCTGCTTTTGGCCCTGTGAGAGCGAGCCGCCGTCCTCACCAAGCCTTGTGTCGTAGCCATCCGGCAATTTTTTGATAAAGCTGTGCGCATGTGCGGCCTTGGCAGCCAAAATAATTTCCTCGCGCGATGCATTGCCGTTTCCAAAAGAAATATTGTCTGCCACAGACCCGCTATGCAGCCAGGTTTCCTGCAAAACCATGCCGATCGCACGGCGCAGCTCGGCACGCTTGACGTTGCGCAGGTCTTTTCCGTCTATCAGAATGGCGCCTTCGTTGACGTCGTAAAATCTCATCAACAAATTGATCAGCGTGGTCTTACCACAGCCGGTGGGGCCAACGATGGCCACGTGCATGCCGGGCTTGACGGTGACGTTCAGGTTTTGGATCAGCGGACGGTCGGGCGAATAGGAAAAGCTGACGTTTTTGAACTCGACACGCCCGGCGGGTTGTAACAAGGCTTCGGAATTTTCTCCGTCCGGGATCTCCACGGGGGAGTCCAGCACCTCAAAGATGCGCGCCGCGCAGGCAAGCGCGCCCTGCAGCTCGGTCACCACGCCGGAGATCTCGTTAAAGGGCTTGGTGTATTGGTTGGCGTAAGAGAGGAAGCAGGAAAGCTGACCGATCGAAAGTGCGGCGCCGCCGCTGCCGATCACCACAAGCGCGCCGGCAAGGGCAACGCCCGCATAGACCAGGCTATTGACAAATCTTGTGCAGGGGTTGGTAAGCGACGAGAAGAAGGTGGCGTTCAGCGAGGCGTGGCAAAGCCGGTCGTTGACCTCATTGAATCTGGCAAGGATCTCATCCTCCTGCGAAAAGGCGACCACCGCCTTGTGCGAGCCGATGGCTTCTTCCATCAGTGCGGTCTGCTTGCCGCGGATCTTGCTTTGCAGCTGGAACATATTGTAGGTGCGCTTGGCGATAAAGGATGCCACAAACAAAGAAAGGGGAGTAACAAGCACCACCACAAGCGTGATGCCGGGGTGGATGAAAAGCATAAAGACAAGCGTGCCAAGGATCGTCATCAGTCCGGTGAACAGCTGGGTAAAGCCAAGCAAAAGCCCGTCGGTAAATTGATCAACGTCTGCCACCAAACGGCTGACGGTGTCGCCGACCTTGTGCGAGTCTATATAAGAAATAGGAACGCTTTGCAAATGGCTGAAGGCCTCGTTTCTGATATTGCGTGCCACGCCAAAGGTCATTTTGTTATTGCAAACGTTCATCAGCCATTGAAACACGGCTGTGGCCAGGATGATCACAACGGCTTTTGAAAAAAGTGACGTGATGACATCAAAATCCACCCTTCCGGGGGCAACGATGGCATCGATCGCATCGCCGATCAGAACGGGGAGCCAAAGCGTGAGCGCCACCGAGGCAAGCGCGAGCAGCAGGGAAAGAAGGAGGAAAAATCTGTATCCGCGCAGGTAAGAAAGCACGCGCTTCATCGTGCCCTTGGGGGCTTTTTTCAGTTTTTCTTTGCTCATGCCTGCACCTCCTCTTTAAACTGAGAATCGTAAATTTCGCGGTAGACGGTGCAGTTTTTCAGCAGCTCGTCGTGTGTGCCAAGGCCAACCGACTCGCCATCCTCAAGCACAAGGATCTTGTCGGCATGCATGATCGAGGCGGTGCGCTGGCTGACGATAAAGACGGTGGGGTGATAGGGGAGAGCTGCCAGCGCCCGGCGCATGGCGGCATCGGTTGCATAGTCCAGCGCCGAGGCGCTGTCATCCAAAATTAAAATTGCGGGCTTGCGCACAAGGGCGCGCGCTACGGTAAGGCGCTGGCGCTGACCGCCGGAAAGGTTTTTGCCGCCCTGCTCAACGGGGGCATCCAGGCCGCCCTCCTTGGCAAGCACAAATTCCTTGGCTTGTGCGGCGGAAAGTGCCTCCATCAGCTCCTCGTCGGTGGCTGTTGCATCGCCCCAAAGCAGATTTTCGCGGATGCTGCCCGCAAAAAGCTCTGCCTTTTGCGGCACAACAGCGATGCGCGCGCGCAGCGACTCGGTGGTGTATTCGCGTACGTCCGTGCCACCTACCAGCACTGCGCCATCGGATACGTCATAAAAGCGAGGGATAAGATTGACAAGCGAGGTCTTACCGGAGCCGGTGCCACCAATAATGCCGACGACCTCACCGGAATTTGCAGTGAGATCAATGCCGGAAAGCACCTGCTCGCCGCTTTGGTTATAAGAGAGAGAAACTTGCCTGAATTCCACACCGTTATGGGGGTAATCGGCAATTTTTTCGCCTTCCTTAAGCCCTTCGGGGGCGTCGAACACCTGCTTGATACGCCCACCGCAGGCGCATGCTTTTGTGATCAGGATGATAAAGTTGGCAAGCTTGATCAGCTCAACCAGGATCTGCGACATGTAGTTGTAAAGTGCGATAACGTCGCCGGTTCCAAGGGCGCCGGTATTTACCTGCACGCCGCCAAGATAAATGATGGCCAACACCGAAAAATTGATGATCACGTAGGTGAGGGGATTGAGTAGCGCAGAAATGCGTCCGGAGAAGCGCTGCAGGCGCGTAAGCTCACCCGTTGCGGCACTAAATTCCTCAATCGACTCGTTCTCCCGCACAAAAGCACGCACCACGCGCGCACCCTTCAGGTTTTCGCGTGTCAGCCCCAGCACACGGTCAAGACGCGCTTGCACGCGGCGGAAAAGCGGGATGCCGGCAAGCATGATGCCGAATATGACGATGGAAAGGGCCGGGATGGTCACCACAAAGGTCATAGCGGCCTTGGGGGAAACGGTAAAGGCCATGATCATGGCACCGAACACGATAAAGGGGGAGCGCAAAAACAGGCGCAGCACCAGGTTGACCGCGTTTTGGATCTGGTTGACGTCTGAGGTCGTACGGGAGAGAAGCGTTGCGGTGCCAAAGCGATCGGTTTCGTGATAAGAGAGCTTGCCGATCTTTTCAAACAGCGCAGAGCGAAGCTCGCACGCCATGCCCACCGCTGCCTTTGCGGAAAAATATTGTGCTGTAACCGAGGCAAGCAGACCGACAAGGCCAAGCAGCGCCATCAACCCGCAGCGGCGCAGAATGTAGGCGCTGTCGTTATTGGCAATGCCAACGTCCACGATATCTGCTACCACAAGCGGGATAAAAAGCTCGAAAAGCGCTTCCAGCATTTTAAAAAGAGGCCCAAGCACCGACTCTTTTTTATAATGCCTTAAATAGCGCAGGATCTTACCCATAAAAAAGCTCCTTTCTAATAATCAATATATTATATCATATTTTAATAAAAAATGCAAGATTGTGAAAAATTTTGTCAAAACCTTGATTTTGCGGCAAAAAGGTGTATAATAGATAGCAACGAACGTGTGCCGCAAGGCAGGAAAGGACTTTAGAATGGCAGAAGAAAATTGCACGCACGATTGTGCCTCTTGCTCCAGTAATTGCGCTTCGCGCCAGGCACCTCAGCACGAGCAGCCGAACGCAAAAAGTAATATCAAGCATACCATCGCCGTTGTCAGCGGCAAGGGCGGTGTGGGAAAATCTCTTGTGACCACAATGCTGGCCGTTGCACTTTCGCAAAAGGGATATCGCGTGGGTGTGCTGGATGCGGACATCACCGGTCCCTCTATCCCCAAGGCCTTTGGCCTGCGGGCAGTTGAGGGCTTTGAGGGCGAGGAGGGCGCTATGATCCCCCCCAGAACCGCAAACGGCATCGACGTTGTCTCGCTCAACCTCTTGCTCCCCGACGAAACAAGCCCCGTGATCTGGCGCGGCCCCGTGATCGCCGGTACCGTAAAGCAGTTCTACACCGATTTTGTTTGGGATAACGTGGATTATCTGCTGATCGACTGCCCTCCCAGCACCGGTGACGTGCCGCTTACCATCTTCCAGTCCATCAAGCTGGACGGCGTGGTGATCGTCAGCAGCCCGCAGGAGCTGGTATCTATGATCGTTTCCAAGGCTGCCCACATGGCGGATATGATGAACGTCCCCGTGCTTGGTCTTGTAGAGAACATGAGCTACGTGAAATGCCCTGATTGCGGCAAGGAGATCCCCGTGTTTGGCGAGAGTCATATCGACGAGGTTGCCGAAAAGTTTGGTTATCCCGTGCTTGCGCGCATCCCGCTTGACCCTGCGATCGCTGCGGCTGTGGATGCCGGCATGGCAGAATACGTGACCGACAACCCCTTGTTTGACGCTGCCGGCGAGCTTGCCGAAAAGCTCAATTGACGCTTCAGAAAAGACCGATTTATCGGTCTTTTCTGTTTTTTAGGCAAGACTATTGCTTTTTTGTTGAAAATAAGATATAATTATATTATGTGTTTGCGCAAAATTACATCAAAAGGAAACGATATGAAGCCCACGATCCATCAGGTAGGCTCGGTAGCACGCTTGATGGCCATTCAGACCGATCGCTTTAAAAGCGAGCTGCTTACGGTCCAGTATGCCATCCCCATCAAGCAGGAAACTGCACAGCGCGCGGCGCTGATGCTGGAGCTTTTGCGCCGCGGCACCGAGCGCTATCCGACCAAAGCAAAATTTTACCGTCATTTAGACGATCTTTATGCATCCTCCATCACTCCGTATAACAAAAGGGCGGGCGATATGCAGCTGCTTGGCGTTAGCGCGGATTTCCTCGGCTCGCGCTTTGTCGGGGGCGGGGAAGGACTTTTGCCGGAGATCGTTTCTATGCTCTCCGAGCTGCTGTATCACCCCTATCTGCCAAACGGCGAATTCCATACCCCTTACGTGGATAGTGAAAAGCAGCACCTGCGGGATGCGCTGCGCGCCCGCATCAACAATCCCCGTGCGTTGGCACATGCCAAATGCCGTGCGCTTTTGTGCAAGGATGAGCCTTATGGCCTTTCGCTGATCGGTGAGGAGGATAGCGTGAATGCGCTTGATCCGCAGACCCTGACCGGGGCCTGGCAGGAGCTGATCTGCCACGTCACTCCTTCGTTTTTCTACGTAGGAAGCACCGATCCCGAGCGTGTTGCGGGTCTGCTTGCCGCAGCCTTTGAGGGGGCCGGTAGCTTTACTTACCCCGCGATCTCGGATATCCATGCACAGCTTGCCCCCGTGCAGCGTGCAGAGGAGGAGATGCCCCTGTGCCAGGGAAAGCTGTCGGTAGGGTACCGCACGGATATCGGTATCTCGCATCCGCTCTCGGCAGCAATGCTTGTGCTAAACGAGATCTTTGGCGGCTCTGCCGCATCCAAGCTGTTTTTAAACGTGCGCGAGCGCCGCAGTCTTTGCTATCACTGCAGCTCGTCGCTGGACCTGTATAAGGGCGTTATGTTTGCCAATTCCGGTATGAAGCCGAAAAACCGAGAGGTGACCGAGGCTGCCATTCGCCAGGAGTTTGAGGCGATCCGCAGCGGTGAGATCAGCGACGTTGAGCTGAACGCCGCCAAAAGGTCGCTGGATCATGCCTATCGCCAGATGTCGGATACACCGGCCGCCATGGCAGAGTTTTACATGCGCCGTGCGCTGTTTGGCGTGTGCGATACGCTAAACGAGCGCCGCGAGGCGCTTCTGGGCGTTTCGCGCAAGGATATTGCCCTTGCAGCCGATAGGCTGAGCGAGGGCGCGGTGTTCTTTTTGAAGGGAACGCTTGAGGGCGAGGAGGTGGACGAGGAATGAGTGATTGGAAACTGCACGAAAGTGCGCTGCTTGATGAGCGATATTACAGCTGTGTGCATCCAAGCGCGCTCCCCATTTACGTTTTCCCCAAGAAAATGTCCACGACCTACGCGATGCTTGCCGTAAAATACGGCGCGGTGGATAACCTTGCAAACGAGCAGGGGGCAGCGCTTCTGCCCGACGGCGTGGCGCATTTTTTGGAGCATAAGCTGTTTGCCAACGAGGATGGCAGCGATGCCTTTGAGCATTTTTCTGCCTTTGGCGCGGATGCAAACGCCTATACGGCGCATAGCCGCACGGTCTATTTGTTTTCCTGTGCCGAAAAATTTGATGAGTCACTTGCCGAGCTGATCGACTTTGTGACCCACCCGTATTTCACGCGCGAGAACGTGGAAAAGGAAAAGGGGATCATTGCCGAGGAGATCAGAATGTGCCGCGACGATCCTTACGACCGTTGCTATCGCAATATGCTGATGGGGCTTTACCAAAGGCATCCCGTCCGCGTTGATATCTGCGGTAGTGAGCGCTCGATCGGCGAGATCACCGAGCAAACGCTTTACCGTGCTTATCGCGATTTTTACGAGCTCTCCAATATGGCGCTGGTAATATGCGGTGACGTTACACCCGAGCGCGTGATGGAGATCGCAAATAAGCATCTGCCCGCAAGTGTCGCGCCCCACAGCGTTGAGCGCGTGACCATAAGCGAGCCGGCGGGCATCGTCAAGCCGTTTTTACAGGCGGTAGGGCAGGTGGCAAAGCCGATCTTTTGTATTGGCATCAAGGATACCGAGGTGCCAAGCGACCCCGCGCTTTGCATGAAGCGCGATGCCACTATGGAGATCCTTTGCGAGATGCTGTTTTCCGACACGGGCGAGCTTTACAACACCTTGCTGGATAAGGGGTTGATCTCGCCGGAGTTTTCCACCGGCTACACCCTGACCCGTGACTTTGGCTTTTTGCGTATTTCCGGCGAGGCAGATGCCCCCGAGCTTGTGCTGCGTGAGATCAAGGATTTTTTGCAAAAAGCCTTGCAAAACGGGCTTTCCGAGCAGGAATTTGAGCATTGCCGGCGCATCGTGTTTGCCGAGTACATCAAGGGCTTTGACTCCACCGAGGAGATCGCGGATAATCTTGTGGCGTTTTTGTTTGACGGCGTGGATATTTTTGACTATCCCGCTGTGATACAAAGCGTTACCAAAGAGGATGCCGAGCAATTGGCAAAAGAATTTTTTGTTCCCGAGCGCTTTACGCTTTCCGTGGTGCGCGCGGGGGAAGAATAAGGAGGTAAATATGACGGAAGTAACAATTTCCTTTCCCGGGATCGGCATTGGCGAATTTACCGTAGATAAGGTCGCGTTTTCGCTTTCTATCGGCAAATTCGATTTTGACGTGCGCTGGTACGGCATTATTGTAACGCTTGGCATCATCGCCGGCGTGCTGTACACGCTTTATCGCTCTAAGCACGAGGGGATCTCCTCTGAGGACGTGCTGGATTTTTCGATCTGGACGGTGCTGCTTGCGATCATCGGCGCGCGTATTTACTACGTGCTGACAACGCTGAAGACAGATTCGGGCGAGTGGAACTACCACAGCTTTACGGACGTGATCGCCGTCTGGGAGGGCGGCCTTGCCATCTACGGCGGGATCATCGGCGGCGCGCTTGGCATTTGGGTGGTCAGCAAGATAAAGAAATATAACAAGACCCAGCTGCTCAAAATGACGGATATGGTGGCCCCCGGTGTGATGCTGGGGCAGATCATCGGTCGTTGGGGCAACTTTATCAACGGTGAGGCCCACGGTGTTGAAACGGCAGAAACCTTTTTCCTGCGTATGGGTCTGATGGGCGCTGCGGACTGCAAGTACCCCAACAAGATCACCTATTATCACCCCACCTTTTTGTACGAGTCGCTCTGGAACCTGCTGGGCTTTATCCTGATCAATTATTTTTACAAAAAGAAAAAGTTTGACGGCCAAGTGATTTTGATGTATCTTACCTGGTACGGCTTTGGCAGAATGTTTATCGAGGGGCTGCGCACCGATAGCCTGTATATCGGCGTGTTCCGCATCTCTCAGGTGGTAGGCTTTTTGTGCTTTGCTATTTGCGGCGCGCTGCTTGCCTATCTTCTGATCCGCGCCAAGCGCCGCGAGATGGATAGCCTGGCGTATGAATCCCTGTATGAAAAATCCCACAGCTTTTCTATCATCCGCGACAGAAGCGCCGAGTCTGCAGAAGCTGCCGAAGAAGAAAATAACGAAGAAAAAGAACAAGAGGAAACCGAAAATGACAAAGCTGATTGACGGAAAAGCAATTTCTGCCGCCATTCGCGCAGAGATCGCAGAGGACGTAAAAAAATTGAAGGCAGAGAAGGGGATCGCCCCCGGCCTTGCCGTGATCATCGTGGGCGAGGATCCCGCCTCTAAGGTATACGTGCGCAACAAGCACCGCGCGTGCGAGGAGGTCGGCTTCCGCTCGCTTGGCTATGAGCTGCCTGCCGACACCACCGAGGAGGAGCTGCTTTCCCTTGTGGAAAAGCTGAACCGCGACGACGAGGTACACGGCATTCTGGTGCAGCTGCCCCTGCCTCGCCACTTGAATGAGGAAAAAATTCTGCTTGCTATCGATCCTGCTAAGGACGTGGATGCCTTCCACCCCTACAACGTGGGTAAAATTATGATCGGAAACTATGATTTTCTGCCTTGCACGCCTGCCGGTGTGATGGAGCTTTTGCGTCGCAGCGATATCGAGATCTCCGGCAAGGAATGTGTTGTTGTGGGCAGATCCAACATCGTTGGCAAGCCCCAGGCAATGCTTTTGCTGCAGGCAAACGGCACCGTGACCATCTGCCACAGCCGCACCAAGGATCTGCGCGAGGTCTGCCGCCGTGCGGATATCCTCATCGCCGCCATTGGCAAGCCCGAGTTCTTTGACGCTTCCTTTGTCAAGGAAGGTGCTGTGGTGATCGACGTGGGCATCAACCGCCGCGCTGATGGCAAGCTTTGCGGCGACGTGAAATTTGACGACGTGGCGCCCCACACCTCTTATATCACCCCCGTACCCGGTGGCGTTGGCCCCATGACCATCGCTATGCTGATGAAAAACACGCTGACCGCTGCCTTGAAAAAGGCATAAATCATAAAAAGCCGCTGATCTCAGCGGCTTTTTGTAAAGGAGAAGAAAATGGATATCAAATTGGGCAAATACAGGCATTTTAAGGGCAATGAATACGAGGTGATCGGCATTGCCCGCCATTCGGAAACACTGGAGAAAATGGTGGTCTATCGCGCGCTTTACGGCGATGGCGGACTTTGGGTAAGACCTGCCGCCATGTGGCAGGAAACGGTGACGCGCGACGGCGTGACTTACCCGCGCTTTACCTATATCGGCGACTGACACTTTTTTCCGCCCCTTACATTCTGAATAACGCAAATACAGCGCGGTCAATACTGTTTTTGAAAAACAGTAGGAGGCCGAAATGTATTATAACAAGGTGGAGATTTGCGGTGTGAATACCGCAAAGCTGAAAACGCTGAGCGACGAGGAGAAACGGGAGCTGCTTCTTCGAAGCAAGAACGGAGATCTGGCCGCGCGCGAGGAGCTGATCTACGGCAATCTGAGATTGGTGCTCAGCATCATTCAGCGCTTTTCCGGCAGAAAAGAAAATGCCGACGATCTCTTTCAGGTGGGGTGCATCGGGCTTGTGAAGGCGGTGGATAATTTCAACACCGATCTTGACGTTAAATTTTCCACCTATGCCGTCCCGATGATCATAGGCGAGATCCGCCGATATCTGCGGGATAACAACTCGATCCGCATCAGCCGCTCGGTGCGCGATCTTGCTTATCGCGCACTGCAGATGCGCGAGGAGCTGACAAGAGAGCGGGAGTGTGAGCCGAGCGTTGATGAGATCGCGCAAAAGCTTGGCGAGGAGCGAGAGGACGTGCTGCATGCCATGGAGGCGATCATCGAGCCGATCTCCTTGTACGAGCCCGTATACAGTGAAAACGGCGACTCGCTTTACGTGATGGATCAATTAAGCGATACCTCTGCCGAGGACGAGCATTGGGCAGAAAGTATTGCGCTGCGCGACGCTTTAAACAAGCTTTCCGAGCGCGAACGCAAGATCATCGAGCTGCGCTTTTACCGCAATAAAACGCAAATGGAGATCGCACAAAGCATCGGTATCTCGCAAGCGCAGGTATCCCGCCTTGAAAAGGGCGCTCTGGCCCGTATGCGCAATGAATTTTAAAGAGAAATGCCGCAGACCGAAACGGTCTGCGGCATGTTTTTATCCAAACTTTACGGGTTGAGGCTCGCTTATCGCTTGCTCGTCCTGATGCTCTGCTTGATAATCCTCCCAAATGCCAATGGCCTTTGTTTGGGAAATGCCAACGTTGATCAAAAGAATGATCGAGCCAACGCTGAGGATGGCAACGGGAATTTGGAGCAGGAGGGGGAGGAAGGGAACCGTGATCAGCGTAGAAGCGTTCCAAAGGGCGTGCAGGATCATAGAAAAGGCAAGCGCAAGCATGACTCTCGGCTGAAACAGCTCTTTTGCAGAGAAGCCGGTATCCTTTTTGAACAGCACGTAAGCAGCACCGAAAATGCCTGTCAAATAATGGTGGCCGCTGAAGAAAGAGCAGAAGGTGCGAAGAAGGATGGTTTTTATAGCAGAAAGGTTGGAAAAGAAGCCGATGATCTCGGTCCCGGATTCGACCTCGGTGTAAAAAACCGAAATGTAGGAAGAAAAGGCATATTCAACACTTTCGAAAAAGCCGAAGCCCGCACCAACGGCAAAGCCGATCAAAAGTCCGGTCAGCATATTGCGCGGCTTGATGCGCGCCACAAAAAAGACAACGATCGCGGCTTTGGCGATTTCTTCTATGATAGGTGCAAAAAGAACGGTACTGACAACGGGGCCCTGAGGGAGAAAGATGTTTAGAATAAAGGTCAGCAAGATAGAAGAAAGTCCACCGATCAAAAACAGCTTTCCAACGTCAAACACCGTCATGTTTCTGGCAAAGTTGGATTCAAACAAAAACATCATCAAGGGGACAACGGCGCAAAGACCGCCCAGAATAACAAAGGAGATCACGCTTCCAAACAGCAGCGCAGAGAACAGGGCAATGCCCGAGCAGATCAGCAAAAACAGGAAAAGCCGCGCGTAGAGCCACGGCGCCTCGATGCCAAGCGTGCTGTGATTGACACGGTCGCGGAACATCCCCTGCGAGAGTGTAGTGTCGTAATCCGCGCGCGTTCGGCGGTGGAGCAGATTGCGAAACAAAAACTTTTCGTTGTAGGTGTTGGCGTATTCATAGCCGAAAAGTCGCTCGATGTTCGCGCGCATTTTCTTTTTGCTGAGAAAGCCGAAAAGCTGTGAAAAGGAGGAAGTCTTTTTTTGCTTGTCATCCTTGCCGATGATCTCCATCAAGACGGGGAGATTGGTTTGCTGCGGCTCTGCTGCGGGGGTTGCGACAAAGGGAAGCTCCTCGTTCTTTTCTTCCTCGCGCGGCTCTAATATATCGGAAAGGGAACAGCCGAATATTTCCTTCAGCCGCTCGATATTATCGTAATCCGGCATGCCAAGACCGCGCTCCCATTTGCTTACGGTCTGCGGTTCTACGCAAAGCATCTCGGCCAATTTTTGCTGTGAAAGATCAAGCTTTTTACGTTGCTCTTTGATAAAAGCGCCTGTGGTGATTGGGTTGATCATTATATGGTTTACCTTTCGTTGGATTGTGTTTTTCTCTGTGACACCATTTTAACAGTTTGGGCGAAAAATGTCAACAACCTCAGCGTTTAGCTGCCGAAAATTTTAAAAAAGCCAACTAAACTTTTCGTTGAGTTGAAAAACAGAAAAAAGATGGCGCCGCGCGCGGCGCTATCTTTGTCTTTTTAAATTTCGAGGGGAACAAGCGCGGATACAGGGGAGCCTTCAAGCAAAAGTATCTTGGCATCCAAAGCGCGCGCTTCCTCAATATCGTGTGTGATCACAACGGTAAGGCCTTTTGGGTTGGCGCTTTTGATCAGGGGATAGATGCGCGATTTGCTTTCTGAATCCAAGGCGGAAAACGGCTCGTCAAGCAGCAGAAGATCCGCCCCCACAAGCAAGGCTCTGGCAAGCGAGATGCGCTGCTTCATGCCGCCGGAAAGCTCGTCGGGCAGCAATTTTCCGGCATTTTCCATACCGAGGGCGCTTAAGGTGGAGTTGATTAAAGATAAATCAATGTTATTCTTTGGAAGAACAAATTTTAAGTTTTCTTCGCAATCAAGCCACGAAATCAGACGTGGCTCCTGAAAGGATACCGCTACCTTGCGATAATTGCTTTCTATGCTGCCTGCGCTTGGCTTTTCCAGACCGCACAAAAGGCGCAGCAGCGTGGTCTTGCCAAGACCCGAAGCGCCCATCAGCGCCACGATCCCACTTTCCGGGAAGGTGTAGCTCACACCCTCTATCACGGTATGTGTACCGTAAGATTTGCTTAAGGATTTCAGGGAGATCATACACTCACCCCCTTGCTCTCGGTTTCAGGCTTTGCACTCTTTCCTTGTGCGCGGCCAAGGAGTGCCAGTGCGCCCCATTCGATCAGCACACTGATGACAACAACAATAAATGTCCAGGCGAAAAGCTCGTCTGTGAGAAGGTAAAGCTTCCCCTCATAAATGGCACGTCCGATCGAGCGCTCGGGGGTGCAAAGCACCTCGGCGGCAACTCCCGCCTTCCAGGCAAGGGCAATAGCCGAGCGCGCGGCAGCAAGAAAATACGGCAACAGCGACGGCAGTCGGATAGCAAATAAGACACGGGATGTGGGTACCTCAAACACCTGTGCCATCTCCAAAAGCTTGCGGTCGGTCTGCAGCAGCCCCTCGCGCACGTTTGCCCACACAATGGGCAGCGCCATCATAAAGGCAATGACAAGCGGCACGCGATCTCTGCCCACCCATAGCAGCAGAAGAAAGATCACCGAGGCGACCGGTGTTGCCTTGAAGAGGTTTAAGACCGGTGAAAAAAGATAGTGACAAATTTTGCTTTTTACGGTGAGCAGGGCAAGCAGTGCGCCCGCAACAAGGGCAAGCAGGATACCGCTGACGATGCGCAAAAGCGAGATGGCAAGCGTTTGATAAAACGCGCCCGTTCCGGCAAGCCGCAAAAGCGCCTGCAGCATATCAAGCGGGGTGGGAAGCAGCAGTGGCTTTTGAAAGGCCGCTGCAAGCCCCCACCAGAGTCCCACCCAGAAAAGGATGGAGAAAAGCGGAAGAAAACGTTTGACTACGACCGTGCTATTTTTCATGCGCCGTAGTAGAAATCAGCGGCGGGAAGTGCATTGCCGATAGAGGCAAGGGGCATTGCGGCAAGAAATACTTCCATGGCGGTCTTCATCTCAGCACCGGTCACAAAGCACAGGTTGCAGTTGGGGATCGCCTTGGCTGCAACGGGAGCCTTTGCAAAGATGCCTGCATCCACGATCATCTGAGATGCTTCGGTGGGGTTTTGGATCACATAATCCACAGATGCCTTATATTCCTCAAGGAATTTGGCGACCTCGTCGGGATGCTCCTCGACAAATGCCTTGCGTGCCACAACGCAGCCCTGCACGAGAGAGCCGAGGGTAAAGTGCTTATCCCACTCGGCGGTCAGATCCAGCGCGGTCGTAAGGGTCACGCCCTCGGCAGCGGATGCCTTGGCAACGGTGACCATCGGTTCGGGGAGAACGGCAAGCTCAACCGTTCCTGCGGCAACGGCTGCCTGAAGATCTGCGGGCTGCGCATAGGTGGTGCTGTCGATGGTGACGTTTGCAACGGCGGCCTTATCGATCAACGCCTTGGTGATAAAGGTAGGATTCTGCGCAGGGCAGTAGATCGTCTTGCCGGAAAGATCAGCAAGAGAGGTGGGAGCAGTGACCTTGGCGGTGTTGGCAATAAGATAAAGAACGCCTGCGGTGTTGAGCGCCAGCAAAACGATTTCGCCCTTGGTGCTATTGTACAGCGCTGCGGCAAGGTTGGTGGGCACGGCGCCGATATCGGCGGTGCCGTTGATCAGGGCATCGCGCACGTTGGTCGGGGCAGTGTCAACGGTGAATTCATAGTTCAGCGCAGCTTCTCCGGCAGCATCCTTGGAGATCAGTTGTGCCATGCCGAAGCCGGTGGTGCCGTTCAAAGTCCATACGCGGATAGAAAGATCGGTATCAAGCTTGTTGCACCCGGCAAGAAGGGGGAGTGCAGCAAGCAGGGCGAATACGAGGAAGAGCGCGGTGAGTTTTTTCATGGTGAAGCTTCCTTTCTTTGTTGTTATTGATATTTTCGCAGGAGCTCGTCCTGTGATATCACGGTGATCTCTCGTCCCTTTCGGACGATGAGGCCTTCGGCCTCAAATTTATCCAACGAGCGATAGAGTGAGGCGCGCCCGATATCCAACGTATCGGCAAGCGCGGAGAGCGAATCCGGCAAGCGGATGGTGGGATGCGGCTCGCTTGCAAGCCAGAGCGCCAGGCGCCGCTCGGCGCTGCCCGCCGTATAGCAGCGGATCTTTCTGTTTAAAAACTGCACGCGCCCGGCAAGAAAGGCGAGGTACGCATCCAAAAAGCGCGGATCGCGCCCAAGGAGCAGCCGGACGCTGGCGGCATCAAACAAAAGCACACAGGATCTTTCAGACGCCTCGATGCGGGAAATGGGGGAGGGCTCCTCTAAGAACAGCGAGGCGGCGCCGCAGACCTCACCCGGGGCCAGGACGCGCAGGATCACGTTTTTTTCCAGATCCGCAGAATAGATCTTAACGCGCCCTTCAAGCAGCACGATCAGCAAGGGGGTGCCGTCGGCACCGATATGCTCGCCCGGGAAAAGCGTGCGCAGCGAGGCGTTCTTTTCCAAAAGCTCTGCCAGCAAGGTGGGATCGGCCTTGTGGAAAAGCGGAATGCTTTGTAAAAAGGTCAGGATCTCGTTTTTTTGCATACAAACCCTCCAATTGTCTCAAATGGGACAATTTAAGTATAGCACTTTTTCACAAAAAGTCAATAGAAAGCCCTGATTTTCTATCCGAAAAGAAAAATATTAACAAAACGTCTGTACAAAAGACAAAAATCGTGTATAATATATAGTGAATTGACGTTTTGAGAAATATGCCCGAAATCAAATTCTTTTTCTCCAAAATTCCATTGCTTTTTGATTTTGGCGCTGATATAATGAAATCAAACCAAGCAGGAGAAAAGATATGTCGATTAAAAAAGAGCTCTTCGGTGTGCTTTCGGGTGGCGAGGAGATCTATCGTTATACGCTGCAAAACACAAACGGCTTGCGGGTTTGCGTGCTGAACTTTGGCGGTGCGATCCAGCAGCTGTGGGTCCCCGATAAAAACGGCAGGCTTGCCGATATCGTATGCGGCTTCGACAAGGCCGAATATTATCAGCTGGCCGGCGGCCAGCAGGGCTCGCTTGTGGGTCGCTTTTGCAACCGCATCGCAAACGGCAGATTTGTGCTGGATGGCCGCGAGCATCAGCTTGCCTGCAACAGCGGCGCGCATCATCTGCACGGTGGTACCGTTGGCTTTCATAAAAGGATCTGGCGGGTCACGCCCCTGGAGGACGAAAACGCGCTTTCTCTGGAATATCTTTCCCCGGACGGGGAGGAGGGATACCCCGGCACGCTTCGCGTGACGGTGACCTACACCTTGACCGACGAGAACGCTCTGCGGCTGCATTACAGCGCTGTGACCGACCAAAAGACCGTTGTCAACCTTACCAATCACGCCTATTTCAATCTGGCAGGGTTTGACGGCGGCAACGTCTTATCGCACCTGCTGTGGGTGGATGCTGACCGCTATCTTCCCGTTACCGATACGCTGGTGCCCACGGGGGAGATCGCGAGTGTGCGCGGTACGCCCTTTGACTTTTTGGAGGCAAAGCCGTTAGGCAGGGATTTTTCCTTGCTCTCGCGCGGCTACGACCAATGTCTTGTTTTTGCCGACCGTGGCGAGCGGGCGTTTTTGCATCGTGTCACGCTTTATCATCCACAAAGCGGCAGGGAAATGAAGGTATATACCGATCAGCCCGCTATGCAGCTTTATACAGGAAATTATCTTGCCGAAGACCCTTACCCCTTTAAAAACGGTGTGCCGCAGCTGCGCTTTGGCGCAGTTTGCCCGGAAACGCAAAAAATGCCGGACAGCCCCAATCACCCAAATTTCAGCAACGCCGTGCTTTGTGCGGCAGAGGTTTACGACTACACCACCGAGTATCGATTTTCGGTAAAATAACAAAGGAGATTTTTATGTTAAGAGCACAAGCCTGCGCCAGAAAAGAGGAGGCGCTTGAATATTTCAGCCATATAGGCAAGTTTGTCAGCTGCGAGCCTTACGGAAACGGACATATCAACGATACGTTTTTGGCCATTGCTGATAACGGAAAGCGCTATATCTTCCAGCGTATCAATACAAACGTATTCCACAATTTCAAGGGCGTTATGGCAAACATCGTTGCTGTGACCGAGCATATCCGCAAAAAGGTAGAGGCCGAGGGCGGTGACCCCGCTCGCTCTACGCTGACGGTGATCCACACCAACTGGGGCAAGCGCTATTTTAAGGACAGCATCGAATCCAGATGGCGTATGTATGAGTTTGTAGAGGGCACCGTTGCCAAGGATCGCGTGGATACCGTTGAGGAGTTTGGCGACTGCGGCGAGGCCTTTGGCCGCTTCCAGGGCTGGCTTTCTGATTTTGACGCCTCTGTGCTGATCGAGCCGATCGCAAACTTCCACAACACCCCCATCCGTTATCAGAACTTTTTGCGCGCGGTAGAGGCTGACCCCTGCGGTCGCGTTGCTTCGGTGCAAAAGGAGATCGAGTTTGTAAAGCAGCGCGCCGAGTTTGCAAAAACGCTGGAGATCGCCCACGAGGAGGGAAGATTGCCCCTGCGCGTAACGCACAACGATACCAAGCTGAACAACATTTTGTTTGATGCCGAAACGCAAAAGCCTGTTTGCGTGATCGACCTGGATACCGTTATGCCCGGCTATTCCGTCAACGACTTTGGCGACTCTATCCGCTTCGGCGCAAACACTGCCGTTGAAGACGAGGTGGATCTATCTAAGGTCTCGTTGGATCTTGATCTGTACCACGCCTTTGCCAAGGGCTTTTTGAAGGGCTGCAACGGCAAGTTGACCAAGGACGAGATCGAGCTGATGCCGATCGGTGCCCGTATGATGACCTTTGAGTGCGGCATGCGCTTTTTAACCGATTATATTGAGGGAGATACTTATTTCCGCACCTCTCGCGAGGGACATAATCTTGACCGCGCCCGTTGTCAGTTTGCACTGGTTGAGGATATGGAGCGCAAGGAAGAGCAGATGAAGCTGATCTGATCCTCATTTTTCACCCCCGTTCTGCATAGGGTAGAACGGGGGTGATCTTTTTGAAACGAGGATCTGTAAAAATTTTATCTTTCATCCTTTGCCTTGCGTTTGCTTTTCCGCTTTCCGTTGCGGCGCAGCCGCCGCAGCAGGAGCAAAACACGGGAGAAAAGCTCCCGTGCGATGCGGCAATTCTGATGGATGCAAAAACCGGCACCGTGTTATTTGAGCAAAATGCCGATCAGGCGCTGCCGCCCGCATCCGTTACCAAGATCATGACGCTGCTTTTGGTGATGGAGGCCATCAAGTCGCAACGCATCTCGCTGAGGGATGACGTGACTGTCAGCGCCAACGCCGCCTCAATGGGTGGGTCGCAGGTGTATTTGAAGGAAGGGGAGTGCATGTCGGTCGAGGAGATGCTCAAGTGCGTGGTGATCGCCTCTGCCAACGACTGCGCTGTGGCGCTTGCCGAATTTGTGGCAGGGAGCGAGGAAGAGTTTGTTGCGGCGATGAATAAGCGCGCCGCCGAGCTTGGTATGAAGAACACGCATTTTGAAAACACCAACGGGCTGGACGATACCGTTACCGCGCACCTGACCTCGGCAAGGGATATCGCCATTATGTCGCGGGAGCTGATCAAATATCCCAAAATACTTGAATATAGCGGTATCTGGATGGACAGTATCCGGGATGGTAGCTTTGGGCTTACCAACACCAACCGTTTGGTGCGCTTTTATCCCGGCTGCACGGGGCTTAAGACCGGTTCCACCTCACGTGCAGGCTTTTGCATCAGCGCAACGGCAGAGCGCGGCGGTGTTTCGCTGATCTGCGTGATCATGGGTGCGGATACAAGGGACGTTCGCAATCAGACAGCAGCAAAGCTGCTGGATTTCGGATTCGCCAATTTTTCCACCTACTGCGGCGAGGCGGGCAAGCGATCTGTTCGGGTGACCGGCGGTGTTTCTCCCACGGTGAACGTCAGCTGGCAAGGGGCTGCGGTAACGGTGCCTAAGGGGAAGGAGGCAAGCGTTGTGTGCGAGGTAGAGCTTGCCGAGGCGCTGGCGGCCCCTATTGAAAGGGGCGCGCGCGTTGGCGTTGTGCGCTATCTATTGGATGGCAAGGAGATCGCCGCAAGCGATATCGTTGCCGAGGAGAGCGTCGAAAAAATTGAATTTTCCACACTTTTCTGGCGCCTGCTGTGTCGCTTTTTACTTGTCGGATAAAAATACCCGAAACATCTTGCAAAAAAATATAAAAAGGTGTAGAATATAATATAGAACTTTAGAAAAGAGGATTTGTTATGTCTGTACGCTTAAACGATTCTTACGTAACGCCCTTCCTGCGCGAGCACGAGCTGGCTTATATGCAGTCTGCCGTAAACGAGGCGCATCGCATGCTTTGCGAGCGCTCCGGGCAGGGAAGTGATTTTCTTGGCTGGGTGGATCTGCCCGTCAATTACGACAAAGAAGAATTCACACGCATCAAGGCAGCGGCCGAGCGTATCAAGCGCTCCTGCGACGTGTTTGTGGTGATCGGCATCGGCGGCTCTTATCTCGGGGCACGTGCCGTGATCGAGTTCCTCAGATCTCCGCTTTACAACAACCTTAAAAAGGATACGCCGGATATTTATTTTTCCGGCTGTAACATCAGCGCCACCAATATGCAGGAGCTTTTGCAGATCTGCGAGGGACGCGACGTTTGCATCAACGTGATCTCCAAGTCCGGCACCACCACCGAGCCTGCGGTAGCCTTCCGTATCTTCCGTGAGCTGCTGGAAAAGAAATACGGCGCAGACGGCGCACGAGAGCGCATCTTTGTGACCACCGACCGCGCACGCGGCACTTTGAAGTCCTTTGCCGATCAGATGGGCTACGAAACCTTTGTGGTACCGGATGACGTGGGCGGCAGATATTCTGTGCTGACTGCCGTTGGTCTTTTGCCCATTGCTGTTTCCGGCGTGGAGATCGACGAGCTGATGGCAGGCGCGCAAAGGGCACGCGAGGAGCTTGCAGATCCCGATCTGGTCGCAAACGATTGCTATAAATACGCTGCCCTGCGCAATATCCTGTATCGCCGCGGCAAGACCACCGAGGTGCTTGTGGGCTACGAGCCCTTTTTGCAGATGCTTTGCGAGTGGTGGAAGCAGCTGTATGGCGAGAGCGAGGGCAAGGATCAGAAGGGCATCTACCCCTCGTCCGTGATCTTTTCCACCGATCTGCACTCGCTTGGCCAGTATATCCAGGACGGCATGCGCAACCTGTTTGAAACCGTTGTTTCGGTAAAAGAAACCGGTGCCAAGCAGGAGATCCCGCACGATCCCGCCAATATCGACGGCCTGAACTTCCTTTCCGGCAAGGATCTGAACTACGTCAACGAAATGGCGCAGAAGGGCACTTTGCTTGCACACATCGACGGCGGCGTGCCGAATATTGTGCTGGAGCTTGCCGACCGCAGCGCTGCCTCACTTGGCTATCTGCTGTATTTCTTCGAAAAGGCTTGTGCCGTTTCCGGCTATATTCTGGGGGTCAATCCCTTTGATCAGCCCGGCGTTGAGGCCTATAAAAAGAATATGTTTGCTTTGCTTGGCAAGCCCGGGTTTGAGGCCCAAAAGGCAGAGCTTGAGCAAAGACTTGGTTAAAATACGCAAAAACTGTCAAGAAGCACCGAAATTTTTTTATCGGTGCTTCATTTTTTTGTGAAAAACCCCTTGAAAAATCAAAACAAATCGTGTATAATAAAGGTGTAGCGGAAATATTTTCCGCAATGCAACAAAAACTGGAGGTACTTCCCATGCTCAAATTGATGATTGGTGTTAAAGGCACCGGTAAAACCAAAACTCTGATTGAAAAAGTTCACGCCGCTGCTGAAACTTCCAAGGGTGACGTTGTTTGTATCGAAAAAGGAACCCAACTGCGCTTTGACGTAAAGTCCAAGGTGCGTTTGATTGATACTGAAGAATATCTTGTTCACGATGCCGATGCGCTGTACGGCTTTATCGCAGGCATTCTTGCCAGCAACTACGACGTGACCGATCTGTTTGTAGATAACACCCTCAAGATCTGCAACGGCAACGTTGCCGCCTTCGAGGTGCTGCTTGACGAGATCGACGCGCTGCTGAAAAAGCACGACGTAAACGTATTCATGACCGCATCTCTGCCCATCGAAGAGGCATCCGATAAGGTAAAGCAATACATTTGATCAAAACAAATCAAACGCCCCGCAAACTCTTGCGGGGCGTTTTGCCTTTGTGCAGCTGTGAAAATCCCGGATGAAAGGAGGAGAGTTACATGAAAAAAAGATTGTTGCTTTTTTTGCTTGCTATAAGTTTTCTTTTTCTTTGCGGATGTTCAGCTGCGGTTGATGAGCCGATCGTTGTTCCCGATATGGATATTCCTTTTGAAATGTATAGTGCAGGAGGATTTAATCACTATTGTCCGGTCAAAATTTTGAGTGAAAAAAGAATAGAAAGCGGCGGGAGCTCTTACTTTATAAACGAAGCGGCCGCACCCGAAAAAACCGTTACCGTATTTGGCAAGACCTATACGGGGAGGTATGATGAATCCATCAACCTCCAGTGGACCTCTTTTGTTGCCGATTACTATTACGCCGAGGAAGGAGTTAGTTTTGCGGTGGAAACCGGAACAGATCGGGTAGTGGAGCTGCTCTTTTTCGATGCCTTTTCCGAAGAGCATGATCAAATGCCGGAGCTGGAAAATCAAGAAGAGTTTGTTGTTGCGTATGCACGTGAGCTTGCAGCCACCCTGGAAAATCTTGAGAGATATGAAATGTTTGTTATGCATGATACAGAGGGGGCGGTTGAGGGCAAGCCCACCTATTACTACGTGTCATTTCGAAAAATGATAAACGGAATGAGAAGCATGGAATTTCTGTCTTTTAAAATTTCCTCAAAGGGCGTTATGGCCATGTTTACCGCCGGTGAGCGGCGGGAAACGTTTGACAAGCTGGAGAGTACAGAGCTTACCCCGGAAAACGTGGATACCTGCGTGCAATATACAGCAAGCAAAAGCGGAGCGAGCTGTTCTTATTATTGCAAGGGCATCAAATACGATGACCGGGTGGTGATCTTAACGCCGCAGGGGGAATATGGCGTGGTTTCCACCTTTACCGTAGATTGGGAGCATAGCAAAACCAAAGAAACCTGTCAGGGGATTTACCGGTTATTTTCCAAATATGGAGATAGATCGCTTATACAAGCTGCCCCCACCGGATAAGTATAAAAATAAAAAACGGGCTGAGTCAGCCCGTTTTTTATTTATGCTTTTTTGCGCTCTGCAAGCCTTATGCAGCCAAGCGAGAGCAGATACCCGAGAAAGCCGGGGAGCAGGATCAAAACAATCCAATAGGCGATCATGATCAACACGTCTTGAAAGCTCATGCCAAACCCGAATTCCAGCGACCAGTAAAGATCGTTGATGGCGGTGGAGAGAAAACGCCAGACCACAACGCTCAGCATGCTCCAGAAGGTGGTGGCAATCAAGGGGTTTTTCAGGGCAAACGGCTTTTGAATGGGGGTGCAGCCGTCGCCGTCGGACCATTCCTTGCCAAGCACCTGTGCAGCAGCCTTTTTTCCTTGATGCGCGGCAACGGCAGGCAGCACAAGCTTATAGCACAAAAATACCGCAAGCACGGCCAAGGCGGTTTCAAGTAAGAAGGCAAACAGATATTCCGTCAGTCCGCCGGTCAGGTCAAGTGCGCCCACCAGAAAGGAAAGCGAGAGAATGGCTGCAACGTATTTAAAGGCAAGCGCGCCGAGGCAGAGCGCATACATCGGCCTTGCGCCCTTCAGCCCGTGGCGGTATACGCTTTGGATCAAAAAGCCA
>JAZNNA010000001.1:0-11919 GCA_045580065.1 Eubacteriales bacterium | reverse complement strand
TGTGGTGAAGGGCAAGGGCATCTATCGTATCGGTGACCGGAAATACACGCTTGGTGAGGGGAGCTTTTTCGTCATCCCCCCATTTGTGGAAACCTATTACTGCGCCGATGCCGAGGAGCCGTGGGAATATACCTGGGTCGGATTTGAGTGCGGGGGCGAGCTGCCTGTACCGCTTGCCGACGTGATACACTGTCCCGCTGCCGCAAGGGTGTTTGAGCAGATGCGCCGCTGCGGCGAGCTTGACGGCGGCAGGACCGCCTTTCTTTGCGCTAAGCTCTGGGAGCTGTTCTCGCTTTTAGGCGAGGGGGAGAGCGCGCACGAGGATTACATCGACAGGGCGCTTTCCATCATCCACGCGGAGTATATGAATGATATCAACGTGCAGCGCATTGCCAAAAAGCTGGGACTGGAGCGCACCTATTTTTCCGCGCTGTTCAAGCGGCACACGGGGGTGTCGCCGGTGCAGTACCTCAAGCAATACCGTATGAAGCACGCTGTCGCGTTGCTGGAGCAGGGAAAATCGCCCACGGTCGCCGCCTATTCCGTGGGATATGCCGACATCTATCTGTTTTCAAAAACATTTAAAAAGGAGTTTGGCTGCGCGCCGCGGTCCTATATCAGGGAAGCGCGCGGCACAAGCGAAGAAAAGCCTTGACAAGGGCGATAAAAGACCTTATAATAAAAGTAAATATTTATTGAGGAGTGTGCCATGATCAACATTGCAGAAATCGATAAAAATTTTGCCATTCCCAGCGGCGATTTTAACGTTGACGAGCTGGATTTTTATGACGTGAAGCAGCACCCGGAGTGTCTGTTTGGCGTTTATCATGACGGTGTGTACCGCCGTTTGCCGCAAAGCACTGCCGAGCAGGTGAACGGGGGGACGGTAATACTCTCCACCAACACCTCAGGCGGCAGAGTGCGCTTTCGCACCGATTCCGACCGGATCGCCATCATTGCCAACATCCCGAAAAAGCATTTGTTTTCACATATGCCGCCAAGCGCCGCCTCGGGCTTTGACGTTTACGTGGACGGTGGCTTTCACACCATGCTGATGCCGCCCCCCGAGCTGAAAGACGGCGGTTACAGACAGGTCCGCGAGCTGAAGGGTGTGACCGGCGAGCATGATGTCATGCTGCATTTTCCTATTTACAACAACGTGTCTGAGGTCTTTGTGGGCGTGAAGAAGGGCGCAAGCTTTTTGCCCCCCTCCCCATACACCCACAAGGAGCGCGTGGTGTTTTACGGCTCCTCTATCACGCAGGGCGGCTGCGTGTCCCGTCCCGGTCTTGCCTATCCCGCGCAGGTCGCCTGTGAGCTGGGCTTTGATTTTGTCAACCTCGGCTTTTCCGGCAATGCCAGAGGCGAGCTTGCCATGGCAGACCATATCATCTCGCTGAACCCGGATGTATTTGTGATGGATTACGACCACAATGCTCCCACGGCCGAGCATCTGGAGGCAACGCACGAGGTGTTTTTCAAGCACTTCCGCGAAAAGCACCCCACGGTGCCGGTGGTGATGCTTTCCGCCCCCGACGTGCGCTTCAGTCGCAGCGGCCTTTGGCAAAAGCGTGAGATCGTCAGAGCCACTTATGAAAACGCCAAGGCGGCGGGCGACAACAACGTCTATTTTATCGATGGCATCACGCTGTGGGGAGAGCGCGACTGGCGCTCCTGCACGATGGACTGCTGCCACCCCAACGACCTTGGACACTACCGTATGGCACAGGCTGTGATCCCCGTGCTGCGCGATATCCTGGATAAATAAGAAAAATGCACCCGTTACGGTACTAATTTGCCACAACGGGTGCATTTTTCTTGCGGGCCGCCGCACATGCGCGCAAAAACTAAATTTTTAAGAGATATTGACAAAAAAAGCATATAAGTATATAATTAACTGTATGCAGATAGATGACTGCGGCGCTTTGTGCCGTGCTTCCGAAAGGAGAGCTTGTAAATGAACAAAAATATTCCTGAGATCTTTGGCTGTATGGTCTTTAACGACGAGGTCATGCGCCAGCGCCTGCCCGAGGACGTGTTCAAGTCCCTCAAAAAAAGTGTAGAGCAGGGCAAGGAGATCGACCCCTCTATTGCGGATACTGTGGCCGGTGCCATGAAGGATTGGGCCATTGAAAAGGGTGCCACCCACTATACACATTGGTTCCAGCCCTTAACGGGTGTTACCGCCGAAAAGCACGAGGCGTTTTTAAACCCCATCGGCGGCGGCAAGGTGGAATTGAAATTTTCCGGTAAGGCGCTGATCAAGGGCGAGGCAGATGCCTCCTCCTTCCCGTCCGGCGGCCTGCGCAACACCTTCGAGGCGCGCGGCTACACCGCGTGGGACCCTGCCTCCTATGCCTTTGTCAAGGACGGCACCCTCTTTATCCCCACCGCGTTCTGCTCCTACACGGGCGACTCGTTGGATACCAAAACGCCGCTTTTGCGCTCGATGGACGCGCTCTCGCATGAGGGCGTGCGCCTGATGCGCTTGTTTGGCGACACCGAGACCCGCCGCATCAACACCACCGTGGGCATCGAGCAGGAATACTTTATCATTGATAAGCAGATGTACGAGCAGCGCAAGGATCTGATCTACGCGGGCCGCACGCTGTTTGGCGCTCCTGCCCCCAAGGGCCAGGAGATGGAGGACCACTACTACGGCGAGCTGAAAACGCGCATCCAGGAGTATATGGCAGACCTTGACGAGGCGCTGTGGCGTATGGGTGTTCCCGCCAAGACCAAGCATAACGAGGGCGCGCCTGCCCAGCACGAGCTGGCGCCGGTGTTCTCCACCACCAATATGGCCATTGACCAGAATCTGCTGATCATGGCATATATGAAAAAGATCGCCGAGCAGCACGGCCTTGTGTGCCTCCTGCACGAAAAGCCCTATGCGGGCGTTGCGGGCTCCGGTAAGCACAACAACTGGTCGATCGATACCGATACCGGCAAAAATCTGCTCAAGCCCGGCAAAACGCCGATGGAAAACAAACAATTTTTGCTGATTCTTGCCGCCGTTGTCAAGGCGGTGGACGAGTATCAGGATCTGCTCCGTCTTTCCGTTGCGCACCCCGGCAACGACCACCGTCTGGGCGGAAACGAGGCGCCCCCCGCCGTGATCTCTATGTTCATTGGCGACGATCTGCAGGCCATTGTGGACGCCATTATCAGCGGCACCGCATATAAGGAGCACGGCAGAACCAAAATGAACCTCGGCATCCCCTCGGTGCCCACCTTTACCAAGGATACCACCGACCGCAACCGCACCTCTCCCTTTGCCTTCACAGGCAACAAGTTTGAGTTCCGTATGCCCGGCTCCTCGCAGAACATGGCGCTGCCGAACATCGTGCTGAACACCATCGTGGCCGAGTCCTTCCGTCAGTTTGCCGATAAGCTGGAGGGGGCAGAGGACTTCAACGCCGCCGTAGAAGCGCTGATCAAGGATACCTTAACGGCACACAGTCGCATCATCTTCAACGGCAACGGCTATTCTGCCGAGTGGAAAAAGGAGGCCGAGCGTCGCGGGCTGCTCAACCTCAAGACCTCGGTGGATGCCTTTAAGACCTTCTCCGCCAAAAAGAACGTGGAGCTGTTCTCCCGCCACGGTGTCATGAGCGAAACAGAGATCCACTCCCGTGTGGAGATCCTGTACGAAAACTATGCCAAGCTGATCAATATCGAGGCGCAGGCAATGGTAGAAATGGCATCGCGTGATATCCTGCCCGCCGTCA
The DNA here is from genome assembly GCA_045580065.1 of Eubacteriales bacterium. Lineage (GTDB taxonomy): Bacteria > Bacillota > Clostridia > Oscillospirales > CAG-272 > Firm-07. The sequence continues at coordinate 8,188 of JAZNNA010000001.1, read as the reverse complement.
ACGCCTACGTGGCAGAGGTTGCCTCGGGTGCCGCTGCCAAGACTGCTGTGATCAAGAGCGCGGATATCAGCATGGAAAGCGATCTGATCGAAACACTTTCCGCGCTTGTCGGCAAGGCGTACGTTACCGTCAAGGAGCTGAAGGCTCTGGATGCTGCCGCCCTCGCCGCGAGCAAGGGTGAGGAGATGGCCACCGCCTTTGCACACGACGTGCTGCCTGCCATGGCAAGGCTGCGCACGCTTGTAGATGAAATGGAAACACTGACGTCTGCCGCCTACTGGCCCGTACCGACCTACGGCGATCTGATGTTCCGGATTTAAGGAGGAAAACAACATGTCTGAAATGCGCTTTATCAAACCGATCGACGGCGATTGCCTTACCAACGTAGCAGGGAAATATTCCGCCGAGAAAAACACCCTGACCGTTACCGTGCGCGTGGCTGCCCCCGCCGGAAAGCGGATCACCATCTGCGACGTGCCCGCCGGTTACGTTGACGGGGAATACCGTGCAAAGGTAAAGCTGGACGGCTATCGCAATACGCTGCAGGTGCTGGATGCTGAGACCGGAGAAAGGGTAACGGCCGTTGTGTATTGGCTGCCCAAGGCGACCGGTGGCTTCCGTTTTTCTGTGGACGACAACATCTGGTTTTTGCAGGATATCACCGCAAACAAGGATACGTATACCTCAATTTTCGATAATCCCTACCTTGCTCTTTACCGCGAGATGCACGAAAAGTACGGCATCAAGGTGCACCTGAACATCTTTTACGAAACGCCCAAGAACGGGGGCTTCAACCTCACGCAGATGACGGATAAGTTCAAGGACGAGTGGCGCCGGAATGCCGATTGGCTGCACCTTTCCTTCCATGCGAACAGCGAGTATCCCGACAGACCCTACATCGCCACCAGCTATGGCACCATGCGCCGTGATCACGATAAGGTGATCGCCGAGATCCGCCGCTTTGCGGGCGAGGAGGTGCTGCTGCCCGAAACCACCGTACACTGGGGTGAGTCTACGCGCGAGGGGATCCGTGCCCTGCGTGCTGCGGGTATGCGGTATTTTGCAGGATATCTTACGCTTACCGAAAGCAACACGCCCTCGGTTTCCTATTACCTCACCCCCGATAAGATCGAAAACGCCGATCATTACGGCATCTGGAAGGACCACAGCGAGGACGTGATCTACACCAAGATCGACCTGGTGCTGAACACCCGCAAGCCGGAGGAGATCACCAAGATCCTGGAGGAGGCTTACGCCACCCACCCCGAAAAGGGATTTTGGGAGGTTATGATCCATGAGCAGTATTTCTACCCGGATTACGGACACTATCTGCCCGACTTTAAGGAGCGCCTTGAGGCAGGCTTTAGCTTTGCCAAGCGCCATAACCTCACGCCCACCTTCCTTACCCCGGTGTTTGCCGAGGAGGACGGTATGCGCAAATAACAAAAAAGCCGAGGGTGCAACCGCATCCTCGGCTTTTCTATACCGTTTTGGGGGTAAAATAGCTTACAGCAGCTCAAATCCGGCAGGAGCCTTGCCCGTGTAGCGATAAAGCTCCAGCGTGGCGCCCTGCGCCTTGAAGGGTTCGGTCTGCTTTGTGGGGCGCGCCAGATAGAAAAGATTATCACCAAGCCCATGCACACCAAACTGCCCAAGGTCGATGTCAAAGCCGCAAATGCCGCTTTCCTCATGTACGTTCCCCAGCGTTTTGAGCGTGAGAAGCGCACCGACCTCGCCGTTAAGGCCTGCAAGCGGCTTGCACTCTGCTGCCTTGGTGGCATCCACCAGATACAGCCCGTAGTTGGGGTATTGCGGCTTTTTGCCGCGGTATACAAACAGCATCCATTGCGCGTGCTCGCCGTCGTAATACAGGTTTTGCACGCCCCAGTTGGTATTGCCGGTAAAGGCAAAATAGCGCGCGTCGGCGCGCGGGCCGCTTTGGTGCGGCTGCTCCTGCGTCAGGGGCTTGGCATATGATTCAAATTGCCGCCAGTCGTATTGCAAAATGATCTGATGATCGTTATCCTCTCTCTCAGTATCGCTGTAGATGCCGTAGGCAAGCATCAGCATATAGGGGCTGTCCGCATCCGCACCAAATACGGGGCCAAACGCCGTGCCGTCGCAGCCGCTGCAGGCATAGCGGTGATCGCCGCCGATGCCCTTGGCATCAAAATCCTCGGTCACGTCGGGCAGATATACGGCGCGCATGATGCCGTCGCGCTCGGCATCCATGCCGATGCTTGTGATGCGCTCCACGTCAAAGATCGCAATGTAAAAGGCGTTGGTCAGCGGTGCGCCCTCGCGCCCGAGCAGACCCTTGAAGATCCCCTGGCCGATGGCATCGTTTTTGTACTCCAGCGAGCCGTAGACCTTGCCGTTTTCCTTGTTGATATCAATGCAGCCAAGGTGGCCGGTCAGCCCCTCAACGGTGCCGATCAGCTTGCCCTGCAGGTCGGTTTTGACAAGGCTCGTGGTAAAGGAATAATAAACGTACCCGCGGCTCTGGTCAATGGCAATGCCTTGCACGTGGCCCTTGGGGAACATACCGCTTTCAATTTTTTTAGGGAATGTAACAGACATAACGGCACCTCCTTCGGTGATGCCACTATTATAGCACGCCTGCATGCGTTTTGCAAGAGAAAAGGGCGCATTTTTTTGCGCCCTCCGCCTCTTTTCGGCAAGCCGATATCATTATCGCACGTGTTCGCCCTCGTGTACCTCGTCGGGGCGAAAGATCAGCGAAATGCACCAAACGCCCGCCAGGGCCACAACGGTGTAGATGATGCGGGCAAGAAGCGTATCCGCGCCACCCGTGATCCAAGCCACGGCATCAAAGCGGAAAAGCCCGACAAGCCCCCAGTTCAGCGAGCCGATGATGCTTACGATCAAGGCGATCCTATCCATGATCATCATGTTTTCTACCTCACTTTCGGGAACGCGAAACGCTCCCTGTGAATTAGTGTTGCTATCCGTTGTAAATTTACACTTGGAAAAGAAATGATGCGCAGTTTTTGCTTTACAGAACGGGAAAAATATGGTACAATAAAGAAAGATCGAGAAAGGAGCGTTACTATGGAGCTTTTGCAGAAATTGCCGTCCTATGTGAAAACGGTGATGGATCACTTAGAGCAAGCCGGCCACAGAGGGTATCTTGTGGGTGGCTCCTTGCGCGACCTTTTGCGCGGCATCGCGCCGCACGATTACGATATGACCACCGATGCAACGCCGGAGGAGATGCAAGCGATCTTTGCGGGCTTTCGTACCGTAACGGCGGGGCTGAAGCACGGCACGCTGACCGTGATCTGCGAGGGGCAGCCGATCGAGGTGACCACCCATCGCGTTGACGGCACCTATGCCGACAGCCGCCATCCGGAAAGCGTCAGCTTTACAAGGCGCCTGCAGGAGGATCTTTCCCGCCGTGATTTTACGGTAAACGCCATGGCGTGGAGCCCGTACACGGGGCTGGTGGATCTGTTTGATGGGCAAGGGGATCTGCAGCGCGGCGTGCTGCGCGCCGTGGGAGATGCCGCCACTCGCTTTGGCGAGGATGCGCTGCGCATCCTGCGCGCCTTCCGCTTTGCCTCGCAGCTGAATTTTCAGATCGATCCCGACACCGCACGCGGTGCGCGGGAGAAGGCAAGCGGACTTGCCAATATTTCGGTGGAGCGCATATTTGCCGAATACACGCGCATGCTGGAAGGTGAAAACGCCGATTACGGCATTGCCTCGCTGGTGGAGACGGAATGTGCCGCATACGTCTTTTTTGAGCACGTAAGTGCCCTAAATGCCGGCACGGGTGTCAATTTTCTGCCTAAAGATGCCGCGCTGCGTACCGCCGCGCTGCTGCCGACGCTCACCTCGGACGGGGCATTGGCGCTTTCCCGTCGTTGGCACGCCCCCAATGCATTTGGCGAGGCGCTTGCCGCGTATCTTGCCGCTGCAGGCGAGCCGCTGCCCGCAAACGAGTTTGAGGCGCGCCGCTTTGCCGTGCGCTATTGGAAGCACTTTGAGGGGGCGCTTTTGCTGCGCGCTGCACGCGGTGAGGATACCGAGAATGCGCTGGCGCTTTGTCGCCGCGTTGCCAAGGACGGCACCGCTGTTGAGCTGCGCCGCCTTGCCGTAAACGGCAGGGAATTGCAGGAGGGCGTTGGGGTGCTGCCCCGCCGCACCGCCGCGCTGCTTGCGCGGCTGCAGGAGCTTGTGTGGCAAACGCCGGAGCGCAACAAAAAAGCGGCGCTTTTACAAGCGGCGCGCGAGATCTGTGAGAAGGAGCGTGATTTTTGTGAGTGACGTGATCTATGAGGAATTAAGCTTTTTATCTGCCGACGGCAAGACCCGCGTAGCGGGCTACGTGTGGCGTCCTGCTGAGGGCACGCCCCGTGCCGTGATCCAGCTTTCGCACGGTATGTGCGAGTATGTCCAGCGTTATGAAAAATGGGCGCACCGCTTCGTGCGCGAGGGGTTTGTGTTCTGCGGCAACGATCATCTTGGCCACGGCAACACCGCCATAGAGGATGCCGCGCTTGGCTACACCGCAAAACGCGGGGGCGCGCAGTATCTTGTTGAGGATCTGCATCAGATGACAAAAGAGATGAAAAAGCGCTTTCCCGACACCCCGCTTGTGCTTTACGGGCACAGCATGGGCTCGTTTGCGGCAAGAGCGTATCTTTCCCTGTATGCCGACGAGCTTGTGGGTGCGCTGATCAGCGGCACCGCAGGGCCGGAGGCCCCCACGGGGCTGGCTTTAAAGCTTGCCCACCTGATCGCAGCGACAAAGGGTGACACCCATCGCAGCCGCCTGCTGACCGCACTTGCCTTTGGTAGCTATAATAAAAAATTTGAAGCAGAAAAGGATGCCTGCTCCTGGCTGACACGTGACCGCGCCGTGCGCGAGGTCTACGCCAAGGATCGCTTTTGCAGCTTTGTATTCACGGCTGCCGGCTATGACACGCTTTTCACGCTGCTGAACACCGTTTCCAACAAAAAGTGGGCAAACGGTATCAAAAAAGAGCTGCCCATTTTGCTTTTTGCAGGGGAGATGGATCCCGTTGGCAATTATGGCAAGGGCGTGCGGGAGGTATACGGGCGCCTGCAGAGCGCCGGCTGCAACGTGCAACTGAAGCTGTATGAGGATGCAAGACACGAAATGCACAACGAGCTGAACCGCGACGAGGTCTTTGCAGATCTTGTCAGCTTTTTAAAGGAGATCGGCGTATGAGCTTAGCAGACGTTAAGGCCACAACGGGTAGAGTTATGGGGATAGATTTTGGCGAAAGCCGCACGGGTCTGGCACTCTCCGACGCGGCGCGCTTTCTGGCCTCGGGGCTTGGAAATATCCCCGGTGGCGGTCTGGAGAAAACTGCCGAGCGCATTCTTGAGGCAGCGCGTGAGCACAACGCCGTGGCACTGGTGCTGGGGCTCCCCGTCAATATGAACGGCACCGAGGGCCCTCGCGCGGCACGCGCGAGGGAGCTTGCTGCTCTGCTGGAGGTGCATTTGCCCGTCTACTTGATGGACGAGCGCATGACCACCATGGCGGCAGCGCGCTTTTTGAATGAAACAAACACACGCGGCAAAAAGCGCAAGGGCGTGATCGACACGCTTTCTGCCGAGATCATTTTACAAAACGCGCTGGACCGTCTGCGTTAAACAGGGGACGTATCATGCCGAAATACAAGCCCGAGGATCGCACGCTGACGGTGGGGGATCTGACGATCTCCTACACCTGGGAGCGCAAGGCGGTCAAAAATTACAATCTGCGCGTGCGGCGCGACAGCAGCATCCACGTGTCCACCCCCACCCGCACCACCGTGGCGCAGGTAGAGCGCTTTATTGTGGACAAGATCGATTTTGTGCGCGGCGCGCTTTCCCGCACTGCGGCACGCCGTATCGAGGGCAGCTGTACGCTCTCGGAGGGCGAGCAGATCCCCATCTTTGGCGTTTTACATACCGTCAGGCTGCAAAAAGCATCGCGCATCAGCGCGAAATGCGAGGAGGGGGTATTGCTTTTGTGCTTGCCGCACCCGGAGGATGCGGGGGCGCGCATCCGTGCGTTCTACCGCTTCGCCGCCGAGCGGGTAGAGGCGTTGACAAGCACCTTGACCGAAAAATACGCCCCCTATTTTTTGCCCGAGGGTAGCCTTGCGCCCGAGGTCACGCTGCGCAGGATGAAGGGGCGCTGGGGCGCGTGCTTTTACACGCAAAACCGCATTTGCTACAACACCAATCTTATCTTTGTGCAGGAGGGCTGCGTGCATTACGTGGTCTGTCACGAGCTGGCGCATTTCAAGCATCACGACCACTCTGCAGCCTTTTACGCATGGCTTGCGCGCGTGATGCCCTATCACAAGGAATGGCGCCGTGTTTTGCACGCCACACCCCTGCCGCAATTTGAAGAAAATTAAAAAACCGACCCACGTGGGTCGGTTTTTTGCTTTAAAAGAACAGCTCAACCACAAAAACGGTCACGCAGGCTGCTGCAGCGACCACGGGCAGCTTGCATCCCTTCAGCGAAAGCACCACGGCAACCACCAGCGCGGCAAGCGCAGACCAGATGACGTTGGTGGAAGTAAGGATGGCGGGGAAGGTCATCACCGAAAGCGTAACGTAGGGGACGTAGTAGAGGAAGGAGCGGATCGTTTGGTTTTTGATCTCGCGGCGGATCAGCACAAGCGGCGCCACACGGATCAGATAGGTCACACCTGCCATCACCAAGATGGCAAGCCAGATGCTGTTTACGCTCATGCTGCCACCTCCTTATCCTCCCCCTCTTTTACGGGGAAAAGGAGCGCAGCTGCAAGCGAGATCAGCACGGTGAGGGTGATGATGCGAAAGCCCTCGGTAAATCCGGTCCAGCCAAACGCCCTGCAGGCAAAGGCAAGCGCGGCGGATAGCAGCATGGAAACACCCACAAGCCCGGCAATCACGCGGCTCTTGCGCGCAGGGGGCAGGATGATGGCAAGGAACATGGCGTAAAGCGCCACGCCAAGCGCCGAGGTGGCAGCGGCGGGCAGAATATTGCCAAGCAGCGCACCCAGCAGCGTGCCGACGGCCCACGAGGGGGCGGCAACCAGAATGGCTCCGTAGCTGTAGTAGGGGGAAAGCTTGCCCTCCTGCGCCATCGAGATGCCAAAGATCTCGTCAGTCACGCCGTAGCCGATCAAAAGACGGTGCAGCACCGAGGTTTCGGGCGCGATCTTTTGCGAGAGCGAGCAGGACATCAGCAAATAACGGATATTGATCACAAGCTGCGTAAAGGCAAGCTCCACGTAGGTGGTGCCTGCGCCAAGCAACGCGATCGCGGCGGCCTCACCCGCCGAGGTGACGTTACACAGCGACATCCAAAAGGATTGTATGGGGGTGATGCCGGCGGCAACGGCCTTGATACCAAGGGCAAACGCCACGGCAAAGTAGCCAAGCCCGATGGGAACGCCGTCGCGCATACCGCGCAGCAGCCAAAGCTTTCTGTTCAAGAAAAACGCCTCTTTTCAAACTGGAAATAACTACCCATAATTGTATAACAAAACGCAGGTAAAGTCAAGACAAATAGAAGCTTTTAAGAAAAGAAATTTACGTAAAGCGAAAGTGCGTGAGGGTGGTTCGGATCAGAAAGCGTGAAGTGTTCTATATGCTTTTCGATCTCAAGCAAGAGCCGCCATTCACGCTCGCCAAGAAAGTTTACGTTGTGAATGTAAACGACGGCACTTTGTGCGGGGAGGGAGATCTCGGTGGAAAAAGAGGTCGAGCAGGCGGCGCAGTAGCGTTGGCACGCATTTTGAACGGTCATCAGATCCTGTTCAAGGAAAGACGCGCCGCTGACAGTTATTCTTTCAAGCCTTTTCCAAAGATATCGTTTCAAGCGCATATGCTCACCTTTCCAAAAAGTATTACTCGATACTATAATATAAGACTTTATACGATTTGTCAATATTCAGTTGTACGATTTGGTATAATATACGAAGAAATATTACTTTTTGGGGGTATGAGATGAAACCTTTAAAGGAACGCATCAGCATTACCATAGACGGTGACGTTTTGCAAAGCCTGCGCGAATATTCCGAGCAATATGATCGCTCTGTATCCCAGCTTATCAATATTATTCTCAAGGATTATTTTGATTCTAAGATATCCTCGCCCTCGGCACAGGAAAGGCTGAAGGGGAAATAACAAAAAGCCGCGCGACCGAAAC